>CAKSWA010000032.1 GCA_934511165.1 uncultured Oscillospiraceae bacterium
TAGGAGCAGGAGCCTCGGCGGGCGGGGCTGCCTCGGGAATGTTTTTCTTATCATCTGCCATTTGCAAACCTCCTTTTCGTGGCATGAAAAAAGCCAGTCCGCAGACTGGCCGGGTGAAAGTGACCTCCCTTCATGGTGTTATATATGAAAACGCCGCCCGTTGTCCTGTTGGGCGGCGTTGTTCTCGCGAAATAATGACTTTCACATAGGATCTTTGCATTTAAGAGAGGAAAAATTCATAATATTTCTTTGATGTTTTGCGTTCATGTCATTATATACCTAATAATATTCTTCGCTTGATACTCTAACTCTGGAAAGAGAAAACCTTCATTTATATTTAATAAATCAAGTTCTTCAACAATGCTCTTTTTGAACTCAGCGGGAATCCTTATTTTTTTAATTATAGGGCACAAAAGTCTCTCTTGGTCCTTATCCAATTTTGAAAATTTGATATATTTTCGCCCGCATGTTCCCGGATTTTTACTGACCTCAATCCCTGTAATTGACATACCAAATAGCAAAAAACCACCGCTCTGCTGAAGTATTCTTTGGTTAGTCAATCTTGGCAAAATTGCATGAGCAGGAACTGTCAATGTGTGCATAATAGTGTTTACTGTATCGCTATTCTCCAAAAATACACTTGGAAATCCATTTTGCTCACTTGCTCGCTTTAATAGTTCTTGAACACATGTTTCTGGGTTAAAAACATAATCTGTAACAAAACTTACTGCCCAGTTATCTTCCCAAAATGTTGGAGTGGAAAAGTAGTAAAACGAACCATCTTTGTCAAAGTTATGTTGACATGCAAAGAACAATGCCACAAGTGGATTGGTTGTTATATCCAATAACCGAGTTGGTAACCCATAGTGTTGCATTTTGACTAATTTATCAAAATTATTATCATATGAAAAGTCGGTCGGTCTAAGTCGTTCAAACTCTTTTATATATATTGATTCATTTTGAAATTTCCCATTTCTATATACCGCTGGTTCCAGATGCCATTCATAATTGCTCTGCCCGCGATAAAATGTCATTGCATTAGTTGTGTTGTGAAATTTTTTCAAATGATTTGCTTTAACAAAATCTATTAAATCGCTCACATTATGTATCTTAATAGATAGCAATTCTTCATATGCCATAATTCTATTCCCCAGCTTATATATTCCATGTCGGTTAATTATATAGTAAATTCTATATATCTTCAAGAAATTTTTTAACCGTGTGTTGAAAACGTCTCTTGTTGACTACTTATAAATCGTTAATGGACTTTAGAATAAGTACCTCTTGCCGACTGCCAGCAAACCGTTGATATATCTGCGTTTTCTGAAATCCTATAATTACACTCCGACCATCAAAAAGCCTGAAACCTCAATGGTTTCAGGCTTTTTGCTTTTCTTTGATTTTCCCCTCGGCGCGCCAGACGCCCCCAAAACACCCCCAACGCTCTCAATTCTATTGAAAAACGCCGGGCAAGTCCTACATCAAAAGGCTGTGATGATCGCGGCCGTTCGGGCTTGCGCGGCGCTTTCCCTGTTAGTCTCAGCAGACCCGGTCAACCCAGCCGAAGGGATCGGGCCTTATGCCTCTCTGGAGCCCTGTCAGCTCGTCATAGAGCCTTTGGGAGAGCGCTCCGATTTTGTTGCCGTTGATCTCATATTTTTCTCCGTTCCATGCAAGCTCACCGATCGGGGAGATGACCGCCGCGGTGCCGACGCACCAGGCTTCCTCCAGCGCGCCCGTCTTTGCGGCCTCGAAGAGCTCGTCCACGCTGATGAGCCGCTCTTCTACCGGGATTCCCCAGCTTTGCATCAGCTCAATGCAGGATTTGCGTGTGATGCCGCGGAGAATGGAGCCGGTGAGCATCGGCGTCACAACGGTGCCGTTGATCTTGAACATTACGTTCATGCCGCCGCCCTCTTCCACGTATTTCCGCTCGACGCCGTCCAGCCACAAAACCTGCGCGAAGCCCTTTTCGGCGGCTTTGTCCGCGGCGCGGTTCGCCGCGGCGTAGTTTCCGCCGCATTTTGCTTCCCCGGTGCCGCCGCGCACAGCGCGGACATCCTCGGTCTCCACCATGATGGGGACGGGCTTCAGGCCGTTTTTGAAGTAGTTTCCCGAGGGGGAGAGAATGATGGCAAACGTTGCCGAGTATACGCCGTGCAGCGAGAGCGTCGGATTCGTGGAATACAGAAACGGGCGGATATAAAGTGATGTGCCCGGCTCGGAAGGCACCCAGCGTTCATCCACGCGCACCAGCTCACGGATCGCCTGCAGACCGGCCTCCTCGTTGATCCGCGGCAGACCGATCCGGTCGCACGAGCGGTTCAGACGCGCCATATTTTCCCAGGGACGGAAAAGCTGCACGCCGCCGTCCGGGCGGCGGTAGGCTTTCAGCCCTTCAAATACTTCAGCGCCGTAGTGCAGTACGCCCGCGGCGGGGGACATGCTGACCGGCCCGAACGGGACGATGCGCGCATCGTGCCAGCCGTCGGTATCGGTGTAGTCCATGAGAAACATGTGGTCGGTAAAGTATTTCCCGAAACCAAGCTCGTCCGTCTCCGGCAGCTTTGCGGGATTCGGGTTTCTTGTAAACGAAATATTCATGGTACAGCTCCTCCTGTTCTATATTGTCAGCTGTTTCGAAGCTCTTTCCAATGCTCCATATTGGCGCGGATACCGTCGCAGCAGGCATGGAACTTTGCCTGCTCTTCCGCGGTGAGCGGCAGCTCAACGATCTGCTCCACGCCGTTCGCGCCGAGCACGCAGGGGACACCGGCGAAAAGCCCAGACTCGCCATACTCCCCGCAAAGCTCCGCGCTGGCGGGCATGATGGCCTTTTCGTCGTGCAGAACGATGTGCGCCATGCGCGCGGCGGTCGTTGCAATACCGTATTCGGTGCAGTATTTCCCGGAGAACGTGACCCATCCGCCGCCGATGGATTCCTTTTGCAGCGCCTCGCGGTCAAACCGGAAGCGCTCATCCGTTTTCGCCCAGGTATCCAGCGGCATGCCGCGAAAGCTGACGCACGACCAGGGGGCGAACTGCTTGTTTCCGTGCTCGCCGAGCATATAGCACGTGATCGATTTGTGGTCGATCCCGGTCTGGCGGGCAAGCGCGCTGAGAAGCCGCGAGGTGTCCAGTCCGGTGCCGGTTCCGAACACGCGTCCTCTCGGAAGGCCGAGAGACAGCGCCAACTCATGCGTTACGATGTCGCAGGGATTGGTAATATTGATAACGACGCCGTCAAAACCGCTCTCCCGGATCTTCGCGGCAAAGCCGCACACCGCCGGAATCGTGAAATCCATCTCCGTTGTACGGTCGTGCGATTCGCGGAGAAGCTCGATTTTTCCGACGCTGTTGACGATCACATCGCATTCACCGAGATCCGAAAAGTCTCCGGCGCGGAAAGTGACGCGGTGCGGCAGATACGCGGCGGCATCGCGCAGATCCTGTATTTCGCTTGCGAGCTTCTGCGCATTTTTGTCAACGAGTATCAGCTCATCCGCAATGCCCTGCACGGCGAGCGCATAAGCAACGTGCGCGCCGACGTGGCCGAGGCCGATCACGCCGAGAACCCTCTTTTTTGCCATGGTCGATCCCATCCTTTCATAGTGAAATAAAAAGAGCGCGGCTCCGCCGAAAGGAGGCGGAACCGCGAAACTCCGGCCCCTCGCAGAGGGGGAGAGCGCCGTGCGACATGCTGCGCTCCCTTCCGGTAAAAAAATTATGGGGAGATTCTACAGCGCAGCGTCGTGATTTTCAAGAGAAGATATTCATCAAATTCTTTAACAATGCAAAGAAATGCTTGTAAAAATTGCTGAAGTTCTTTTGCGCCAAAAGGCCCCGTCCCGGAATTGGAAGACCGGGAACGGGGCAGAAGATCACGTCTGCGCCGGACAGGCGGAAAAATCGATGAGAGTCACGGCATTGCCGTGCTCTTCGATGATCCGATGAAGATCGGCGAAGGAGAGAAACACCGTGGCGGTGTTGTCGTTCGGATGAACGCCGATCACAGGAAGGGTGCTAAGCGTTTCGTCTGCAACGAAGATGACGGAGCAGGCTTCATCGTTGAGAAGCCCGAGCGGGGAAACGCTGCCCTGCGGGACGTTCAGGTACTTGTCCAGCCGCTCGGCAGAGGCAAAGCTGAGCTTGGATATGCCGAGTGCGGCAGAGAGCCATTTGAGATCCACACGCCGTTCGTCCGGGACAGTCACCAGATAATGCTGCCTGCCCTTCGCGTCGCGGAGAAAGAGATTTTTGCAGATGCAGCCGTGGGTGTTGATCCCGGCGCGCTCCATCTCCTCCATCGTGAATACCGCCTCGTGTTCGACGGCTTCATAGGAAACACCCTTTTCGTTGAGAAGGGCGTAGATTTCGTTTTTATGATATCCTGCCATGATAAATTCTCCTGTTTTTTTATTTAGCGCATTATAGAGCAAAACTTTTCGGAACGCAAGAGAAACCTGCGGCGTGTCTCAATGTCCCGCGGGATCGCGTTCTAACCACTCCTTTTCGGATGTGAGGTCGGCATGGAGAAAGGCGGCGAAGACAACGGCGTAGGGAAGCGCGGCGACCCAGATCGCCCGGCGGCCGAGCAGCGTACACGCGACTGCGCCGAGGATTGTTCCGGCAAGGAAAAAGAGGATCATGGAAAAATGCCGCCGGAGAATGCGGCGGTGGGATGTGCCGCCGTGGCGGCGGTGCAGCTCCTTGGCAAGGCCGATGCCAAGCTGCCGGACATGATTCGTGGCGAACGTTGTGGCCATCGGCACGCCCTCGGAATTGCGGAACGTGTTGTACTGCATGGAGGCGATAAAGTTGATGGATACCTGAAATACCTGTACCGGCGTCGTCTTCGGCAGAGCACCGAGCACGGCGACGAAGACGATCTCCACCGCCACGAGGATCGTCTCCCAGCGGATATGGAAGCGATGCTTCACGTCATCGGGGATGAGCTCAGAGATGAACGCGCCGAGCGTGTAGGCGGAGATGGGAATGAGATAATAGAGCGCGTGAGTCCAGTTTCGCGTGCCGAGCGCGATGCCGAGAAGCACGATGTTGCCGGTCTGCGCGTTGCAGAAAATGCCGCCGCAGAGCATGTAGGTATAGGAGCCGAGAATCCCGGCGGCAAAGATGAGCGTATCGTATACCCACGTCCTCTCGCAGGTCAGGTAAAAGGTTTTCTTCTCCATGTTGTCTCTTTCTCCGTCAGCAGAATGCGAAAATCGCATCCATTATATCATGGAGGCAGCGGGACGAAAAGCGTTTTCGGAAAAGAATGTCCCCGGCTTTAAGCCGGGGACGGCAGCTTTTGTGCAAGGAGCGCTTAGATCGTGCCGGTGATGACGAGCGTGGCCGTGCCGGGCGTTACGGTGAACGTCCCGTCCGCGTTCTGCGTGAACGAAGCCGCCGGAACGGTGATCTGCCCGGCCTGTGTTGCGAAAACGCCGGTCGTGGCGTTGTAGGTGTAGTTCGTGCCCTCTGTCCACGCCGTGCCGTTGTAGGTGACGGCGATATTGCGGAGGATCGGATCAAACGTATCGGTGACAGTGACGTTGTCCGCCGCAGTCGCCTCGGTGTTGCCGGTGTTGGAGATGACGAACGTATAGGTGATCTGGCCGTTCTCCGTAACGGTTGTCGGCGAGAGCGCTTTGCTGATGGTGAGATCGGCGCTGTTTGCGGTCTCCACCGTCGCCTGCGCGGTGATCGGGTTTGTGAGCCCGCCGCCGGTGATCGTCGCAGTGTTGGTGATCGAGTTGCCTGTCGCGAGCGGGGCGACGTTCGTCGCAGTTGTCTCATAGATGAGAACGGCGTTGCCGCCTGCGGGAACGGTGAGACCGGTCACGGTGAGCGGCGGCCCGGCGGTGACGGCCGGCGCCGCCTGCAATACGCCGTTAATATAATAGCGCACCGTTCCGGCATTGTAGGCGAGCGGATAGACCGTGTTCGCGCCGACGGTGTAGCCGCCGAGATTGTCGGTGACGGTATAGTCCGTGACGGCCGTCGTGCCGGTGTTCACGAGCGAGAGAGCGTAGGTGATGCGGTCTCCCGCCGAGTAGTTGGCCGAAACCGCCGTTTTGACGGCGGTGAGAGCTTCGAGAATTTCACCGGTAACAATGTTCGAGTTCGTAGTGCCGCCGTTATAGGAAAGCGTGGCGAAGTTGGTAAAGCTTGCCATGGTTCACACTCCAAGATAAAGATGTTGAGGCGCACCCCCTTTACAGCATACGTGAAACCTCCGCGCTCTGCCAATCTGCGGCGAACGAAAAAAACATCCCGGCCAGCAGCCTTAAGCCGCGGCATCCTCATCCAGCGTGATAATTACGATACCATTCGGGAAGCTGTAATAGCGGTATCCTTCCTCTCCGATCGTGTAATTGTCCGCTTCACCGTTAACGATGCTATCAAGGTCGTAGGCAACTTCCTTCAGACGAGTGCTGCCTTCCACTACCTCGTTGTGACCGGTATACATCCATTGAATGTCAATGTTTTCAATTGAATCGACAATTTTACGGATGCTGTTGCTGTAAGTTACCACATCGGAGTCATCGCACCATGCATACAGCGAACTGGGGTAATAGGTATCCCCGGTAAACAGGAGACCGTTCTCTTCGTCCACCAGACAGATGCTGTCGGCGGTGTGGCCGGGCGTATAGATCACCTTCAGCTTGCGGCCGCCGAGATCAATCACGTCTCCGTCCGCTACGGTACCGGTCACCTGAGCGGGACGGATTGAGTAAGTGCTCAGGTCGATATCCTCGGGAATCGGCCGTGCAACAAGCCCGTCCTCCAATTCGTAGGAAAAGACATCGTGTTCCGTACCGTTTTCTACCGTATCAACACACTTTTCACTCTCGAAGCACCAGACATCGTCAAACGCATATGCACCGCCGACATGGTCCCAATGGGAATGCGTCAGAAGCACCGTGACAGGCAGTTCCGTCAGAGAATTCACAACAGTCTGGATGTCTGCCAGACCCAACCCGGTATCCACCAGCATGGCGCGATCCTTGCCGAGGATCAGATAACAGATATCCAGTTCCCAATGACCGTTGCTGACAATGGCGTAAACATTGCCGGGCATTTCATATACGTCGAAAAATTCGACCGGACTTTCAATCTGCCGAAACTGAGCCCAGCTCTCATACGGCAGTTCATCGTACCAGTCCATCTGTGTCAGCGAGGGCGTTTCGTCTGCTGCATCGGTTTCTGTGGGTTCAGATACAGGGAGTGGAGAAGCGTCCCCGGCGGGCTGCGGCGTGCCGGTCTGCGAGCAGCCGGCCATAGCCAATACCATACACAGGATCAGGAACATTGCAATTTTCTGTTTCATTGATGTCTAAACCTCCGTTTTTTGATGGGTACACCGTGGCATGGATCACTGCTTGACACAATTCCTCCCAAGATGTATCTTTTTATACATCAATTGCTGTAGGAGCGGACGATGGAAGTTTTTTGATGCGCAGGTTTTGGAGGGTCTGAACCGGATCACGCTCTGGTGTCAGAATCATTGTTCATTCGTGCTGTCGGCAAGCGCCCTGGGAACGGACGACCAATTGACTCTTCTTACCCCGCGCGAGCGCGAAATTGTCCGGCTTGCGGGCAGCGAATCAGACCTGCACGAAATTGCGGAACAGCTGTCGATTTCCTATTCCACCGTTCGCCGTCATATGGCGAACATCTATGAAAAGCTGAATATCAATTCCCGGTTTCAGCTGATGATCCTGCTGCAAAGAAAACATCCCATGGAATAAATCGTTTACACAAGAAAAGCGCCCCCGTTTGCATGCAGCGGACGGGGGCGCGGGTCGTATGGGGAAGATCAGAGAACGTGTACGCTCTCCGGGTCAAAGACGAGACGGCAATGCTCGCCGACTTTGTAGATACGCTTGTTCTTGGGGTTGGGGTCTGTGAGCTTCACGAGCGTCTCGCCGACTTTGACGTGGTAGTTCTGGTAACTGCCCATGAAGCAGGAGAGAACGACCTCGCAGGGAAGTCCGCCCTCTTCGGCGAGGGATGCGGCTTCGGGACGAAGGACGATCGTGTACTCTTTGCCGATCTCCATGCCCGGCACGGCGGCAGCGTGGCAGATATCGCCCGCTATGTTGATCTTCGCTTTGCCGTCCGAAAGCGCTTCGAGTTTGCCTTTGAGGAAGTTCGCCTCGCCGATGAAGTCGGCGACGAACTCGTTGACGGGGTGATAGTAGATCTCCTGCGGAGAGCCGATCTGCTCCACAACGCCGGAGCGCATGATGATGATCCGGTCGGAGAGCGCCATAGCCTCGCTCTGGTCGTGCGTGACGTAAATGGCGGTGATGCCGACCTCCTGCTGGATGCGGCGAATTTCGGTGCGCATCGTAACGCGCAGCTTGGCGTCCAGGTTGGAGAGCGGTTCGTCAAAGAGCAGAACGCTCGGCTCAATAACGAGCGCACGGGCGAGCGCCACGCGCTGCTGCTGGCCGCCGGAGAGCTGGTTGGTCATGCGGCCTTCCATGCCGGTGAGCTCCACGAGATCGAGAATTTTCATCACGCGCTCGCGAATTTCTTCCTTCGGCACATGGCGCAGCCTGAGACCGTAGGCAACGTTATCAAAGACGTTGTAGTGGGGGAGAAGGGCGTAGCTCTGGAACACCATGGCGGTGTCGCGCTTGTTCGGGGTAAGCGTATTGATGGCCTCGTCGCCCAGATAGATCTCGCCCTCGTCCGGGCTTTCAAACCCGGCGATCATGCGCAGCGTTGTGGTTTTGCCGCAGCCGGAGGGGCCGAGCAGCGTGACAAACTCGCCCGGCTCAATGACGAGGGAATTATCCTTGACGGCGTAGAAGTCTTTGCCGGTTTTCGGATCCTGATAGATTTTGGAAATATGTTCGAGACGCACGCCTTTTTTCACTTTTTCCATGGCTTACTTGCCCTCCTTGATTTTTCTGCTGGTGCCGAAGTGCTTTGTCACCAGATTCATCAGCAGTACGCTGCCGTAGGTGATGACAATGAGGATGGTTGCAAAGGCGCAGGCGAGACTGTAGGAGCCTTTTTCGGCAAACTCGTTGATCTGCACGGTGATGAGCAGAAACTGCGGCGTCACCAGCAGGATGATGGCGGAAATGGCGGTGATGCTGCGGACAAACGCGGTGACGAGACCACTGAGGAACGAATCCTTGATGAGCGGCAGCGTTACGGTCATGAACACCCGGAAGCTGTCCGCACCCATATCGTAGGCCGATTCCTCGATGGACTTGTCGATCTGCCGCAGCGCGGAAATGCCGCTTCGTGTGCCGGTCGGCAGAGAGCGGACGATAAAGACGATGATGAGGATGAGCCCTGTGCCGTAAAGCCCCTGCAAAATGCCGGTATGGAAGAGACCACCCGAGAAGCCGCGTATGTAGCCGACGCCGAGAACCGTGCCCGGCACCGCCATGGCGAGCATGGACACCGCCTCAATGAAGCCCTTGGATTTGAAGTTGCGCTTCACGACGAGATACGAGATGATCATGCTCAAAAGCGCAGTGACCGGCGCGGAGATCAAGCTCAGCACAAACGAATCGCGGAACGCCTGGAAGCCATGGTAACGTGTGAACACAAGCTTGAACCACTTGCCGGTGAGCGGGAAAAACTTGTAGCCCCATGTCGGGAAGAACGCGCCGACCGGCACGCAAAGATACATCAGAATAACGAACAGCGCCACGAGCGAGCAGAGCACCGTGAGCGGGATCTTCACGCTTCGGTCGGTGATGAGCATACGGCCGCGGGATGCCTTGCCGGTGAGCGTGGCGGCAGTCTTGCGCTCGAGATAGTACTTCTGCACGGCAAACATTGCGAGCGTTATGCAGAGCAGCACCACCGCCATCGCCGCCGCGCCGGCCTTATCATAAGCGCCGGTAATTTGGAGATAAATGGTCGTTGCGAGCGTATCGTAGGAGCCGCCGATGATCATGGGGTTCGCAAAGTCGGCGATCGACTCGATAAACGTTACGAGAAACGCGTTGCCGAGACCCGGCAGCAGCAGCGGGAACGTGACGCTCGTGAACACCTTCCAGCGAGAAGCGCCCATGTCGCGCGCGGCCTCTTCGAGCGAGGGATCGATGTTTTTTAGAAGCCCCTTGAGCATCATGTAGCACACCGGGAAAAACGTCAGCGTTTGCACGATGGCAATGCCCCAGAAGCCGTATACGCTGTTATCGTAGATCTTCAGCAAGAAGCGCGTGATGATGCCCGCCTTGCCGAAAAGCATGATCATCGAAAGGCTGAGAACGAACGGCGGCGACACGACCGGCAGCATGGAAACCACCTTGAAAAGGCCGCCGGTGAATTTGCCCATGCGGACGTACACTTCCACATACGCGAACAGCAGGCCGACAAGCGTGGACAGAATGCCGACGAGGAAGCCGACCTTCAGCGTGTTCGTGATGGCGCGGGTAAATGTCGGCATATTGAATATGCGCTTGAACACATTGAAGCTGAAGCCGCCGTCGCCCACAAAGCTGTCCACCAGCAGTATGGCGAGAGGGTAGAGAATGAAAAGCGTGAGGAACGTGATCAGCACGACGATGGTCGTTACCAGAATGGGGTCACCCATCAGTTTCTTCCGATCCAGCGCCGCGCCCTGTGTTCTTGCCATAGGCGGAATCCCTCCTGACTTGTAGTATCTTTAAAAACAGACCCGCTGCCATTATGAACCGGCACGCATACATCGCGCGGGTTCATAATGACAGTCGATCCATCGGACGGTTTATGAATAAGGCGGCGGCAGAAGCCGCCGCCTTACGGTTTGTAAAGATTACGCGGTCTTGAAGCGATCCTCGCCGGTGTCGGCGCCGCTCTTGCTCAGAGCATCCATGACCTCTTCAATGTAGGTGCCGATGTTGTTCTTGGCATCCTCAAAGTCATAATCCATGACGTTGTCGGGATCCAGACCAAACTCTGCGGCCTGCTTCGGCTGGGTGGCGTTGTCGATGACCAGGAACTGGTAAGAGCCGTTCTTGGCAGCGAGCTCCACGCACTCCGGAGACAGAGCGTACTCGATCCACAGCTTCGCGGCGTTGGGGTGCGCAGCGCCCTTGAACATGGCGGTCGCGCCGATCTCAAAGGAGGTGCCGCTGGAGGGGATCACGAGGGCGATGTTGCCGTACTCGTTATCAACGATCTGGGTGATGCCGTCATGCAGGAAGCCGATGCCGATGACGCACTCACCGGTGCCGACGTTCTTGGACGGGCCGGAGCCGGACTTCGTATAAACTTCGATGTTCTTGTCGAGGTCCACGAGGTACTGGATGCCTTCGTCGTGGCCGTACTTCTGGATCATGGTGTTGATGACCAGCTTGGCGGTGCCGGCGGTATTGTAGTTGGAGAGCCAGATCAGACCCTTGTATTCGGGCTTGAGCAGATCTTGCCAGTCAGCCGGAGCTTCGAGACCGAGACGGTCAAGCTCGTCGGTGTTAACCATGAAGCCGAGAATGCCCTTGTAGATGCCGTACCACTTGCCCTCAGCGTCCTTGTACATGTCGCTGATCAGGTGGGAAGCGTTCATAGCATCGTAGGGCTCAAGCAGGTCTTCCTTGGCGAGAACGTTGTAGGGGTCGGTCGTGCCGCCGAACCAAGCGTCGGCAGACGGGTTGCCCTTCTCTTCTTCGATCTTCGCCTGCACCTCGCCGGTGGACAGACGCTGATAGTTGACCTTGATGCCGTACAGTTCCTGGAAGTGCTCGCAGGCGGCGGCGAGGTACTCTTCCTCGCAGGAGCCATAGACGGTCAGCTCACCCTCGGCTTTCGCCGCGGCGATGAGCTCTTC
Source organism: uncultured Oscillospiraceae bacterium (assembly GCA_934511165.1). Lineage (GTDB taxonomy): Bacteria > Bacillota > Clostridia > Oscillospirales > Oscillospiraceae > Apopatocola. The sequence goes on from CAKSWA010000032.1 coordinate 11,786, forward strand.
CATGGGATCAACTTCGGCGGGCTCGGCAGGGGTCTCGGGCTCCGCAGCGGGGGCTTCGGTGGCGGGGGCGGGAGTTTCGGTCGTGCTGCCGCAGGCAGCGAGAGCGAACACCATGACCAGCGCCAGAAGCAGTGCCAGATACTTTTTCACTTTCGGATCCTCCATTCCGTGTTGTTCCGGCAGAGTTTAAACTTTGTTTAAATTTACCGGATGAATGATGCTAATTATAGTCATCGGATTTTGCTTTGTCAATCCAAACAGAAAAGCATTTTACATTTTTCTTACATTTGTTTATTATGATAAAAAACAACAAATAATTTTGTTGAAAACGTTTCAAATAAAACCGCGAAAAGAAAGCTATTGGAGAATCCTTCCTTTCGTGATATAATACACCATTCCAAATCGAAGAAAGGGGAGAGCTGTATGCCGGAAAAACTTAATACGGAAAGATCCCCTTTGTGCGTTGGCATCCTTGCGCATGTGGACGCGGGGAAAACGACGCTTTCGGAAGCTCTCCTTTATACCGCCGGGGCGCTGCGCCGTCTTGGGCGCGTGGATCACGCGGACGCTTTTCTCGATACCGACCCGCAGGAGCGTGAGCGCGGCATTACGATCTTCTCTAAGCAGGCGCGGCTCACATGGAAGGACCGCGCCATAACGCTTTTGGATACGCCTGGCCATGTGGATTTCTCCGGCGAAACGGAGCGGACGCTCCCGGTGCTGGACGCGGCGATTCTCGTCATTAGCGGTACGGACGGCGTGCAGGGACACACGCGCACGCTCTGGCGGCTGCTGCGGCGCAATCATGTGCCGACTTTCCTATTTATAAATAAGACCGACCTCCCCGGCGTGAACCGCGCTGCGCGAATGCAGGAGCTGCGCTCCCTGCTCTCACCGGAGTGCGCGGATTTTTCCGGCGAAGAGTGGATGGAACAGGCCGCGGCCGAGAGCGAGGCGGCGCTTGAGAGCTTCCTTTCCACCGGTACGATCCCACCGGAGGAGACCCGTTGTCTGATTGCGGAGGGGAAGCTGTTCCCGTGTCTGTTCGGCGCGGCGCTACAGCTGGACGGCGTGGAGAAATTGCTCGACGCGATCGCGCTTTATGCACCCGCCAAGCCGTCGTTCGATGCTTTCGGCGCGCGGGTATATAAAATCAGCCGCGACACGCAGGGTGCGCGGCTCACATGGCTGCGCGTCACGGGCGGAGAGCTTCGTGCCCGCGGCACCGTGAAGATGCCAACGGAGAACGGCATCATCGAGGAAAAAATTCACCAAATCCGCCTATACTCCGGGGAAAAGTTCGAACTGGCGGATACGGTGAAAGCCGGAACGGTCTGCGCTGTAACGGGGCTGACCGCCGCGCACACCGGCGACGCGCTCGGCGCGGAAAAGGGGAAGAGCGCGGCGCTCCTTGAGCCGGTGTTCACCTACTGCGTCCGCGCGGAAAAGGCTGATCCGCACACGGTGCTTGAAAAGCTGCGTATACTGGAGGAAGAGGATCCTCTGCTGCATGTGGTGTATGATGACGCCTCGCGCGAAATCCGTGTGCAGCTCATGGGCGAGGTGCAGCTTGAAATACTGGAACGCCTCTGCCGCAGCCGGTTCGGGCTGGAACTCGCATTCGGCGAGGGCGGTATCCTCTATCGCGAAACGATCGCCGCGCCGGTCGAGGGCGTCGGCCATTATGAGCCGCTGCGCCACTATGCCGAGGTGCACCTGCTGCTCGAACCGCTGGAACGCGGGAGCGGCCTTGTTTTTGCCGGCAAATGTTCGACCGACGAGCTCGATCTCAACTGGCAGCGCCTCATATTGACGCATCTCGCGGAAAAGGAACACCGCGGAGTCCTGACCGGCTCACCCATCACCGATATGAAGATCACGCTCGCCGCCGGGCGGGCGCACCTGAAACACACCGAGGGCGGTGACTTTCGCCAGGCGACGTACCGCGCTGTGCGGCAGGGACTCATGCGCGCGAAGAGCATCCTGCTCGAGCCATGGTACGATCTCCGGCTGGAGCTGCCGAACGAATGTGTTGGCCGCGCCATGGCGGATATCCAGCGCATGGGCGGCCGGTTTGACCCGCCCGAAACGGAAAACGGTGTTTCTATCCTCACGGCTGCCGCGCCGGTGGCTGAGTGTGCCAATTACCCGCGCGAGGTGACGGCCTATTCCCGCGGACAGGGACGAGTGTCGCTCTCGCTGCGCGGCTATGAGCCCTGCCGTGATACGGAGCGTGTTGTTTCGGAGATCGGATATGACCCGGAGCGCGACGTAGCCAACACACCGGACTCTGTTTTCTGCTCCCATGGCGCGGGCTATACTGTCCGCTGGGACGAGGTTGAGCAGCACATGCATCTGGAAAGCTGCCTCCGCCCGGAAAAGGAGGCGGCGCCGGATAAACAGGGCGCGCCGCAGCGCAGCGTTTCTGCGCCACGGACGGATGCGGCGCTCGATAAGGAATTGCAGGCCATTTATGAGCGGACCTACGGCGCGGTGAAGCAAAACCGCGCATTTGTGCCGCGCTCGGAGCGTGAAAGATCCGCTCCGCAGCCGAAAGCGAAGCCGATTCCCGCCGGGCCGGAATATTTGCTCGTGGATGGGTACAATATAATCTTTGCATGGGACGAGCTCAAAGCTGTTGCTGCCGACCATCTGGACGCGGCGCGCCAGCTGTTGATGGATCTCCTCTGCAACTATCAGGGCGTGCGCCAATGCCGCGTCATTCTGGTTTTTGACGCCTACCGCGTCCCGTTTCACAAGGAAGAGATCGTGGCATATAATAATATCCACGTTGTCTATACGAAGGAAGCGGAAACGGCGGACGCCTATATCGAGAAAACGTCGCACGAGATCGCCAAAAAACACCGCGTGCGCGTTGCAACCTCTGACGGCATGGAACAGCTCATCGTTCTCGGACAGGGCGCGCTCCGTCTCTCCGCTGACAGCTTCCACACGGAAGTGATGCAGGCGGGGGAGGAGATTCGCGAAACGCTTCGGCGGCTCAACCGCCGTGAGCGTTCCGACGCCGTGGCGGAGGCGCTGCGCCGCGCTGAGAAAAACGCCGGGGAAGAGTAAGGAATGTTTATGGATAAAAATCGAAAGCTCGGTCTGGCACTCATCGCCGCGGGCTGCGCTCTCGCCGTATTCTGCGGCGTGGGACTATATTATGTAAACCAATCGGACGCTGCACCGGCGATGGTGAGCACTACCGCCGTACCGGCGGAAACGCCTGCGCCTACTGCGGAGCCGACGGCCGCGCCGAATGCCGCGCCGGTATTGACACTTCTTGGCGACGATCCGCTTTTTTACCCCGCGCAGCCCGGCGGATATGATGACCCCGGCTGCACGGCACTGGATGACCGCGACGGTGATCTTACGGCACAAATCGTCTGCACTATGGACGTGAACACCTATCATACCGGCGAGGGGAGCGTCACCTATTCCGTCACGGACAGCGACGGCCTGACAGCAACGGTCACGCGCCGCGTGGTCGTCACGGCGGCGGATCGCCCCGATACGGTCACGCCGGAGAATAAAACGGTATACCTCACGTTTGACGACGGCCCTTCGGCCAATACGGAACGGCTTCTGGACATCCTGGACGCCTATGGCGTCAAGGCGACGTTTTTCGTGACGAACTGCAATGAGGATTATACCTGGTGCATCGGCGAGATCGCCCGGCGCGGCCACTCCGTCGGCATCCACAGCGCAACGCACGACTATAACGCCATCTATCAGAGCGAAGAGGCGTACTTTGCCGATCTCTGCCGGATGCAGGAGATCATATTTGAGCAGACGGGCGAGTATGCGAAGCTTGTCCGCTTCCCCGGCGGCAGCTCGAATACTGTGAGCCGGTACAATCCCGGCATCATGACGCGCCTCACAAACGACTTAAACGATATGGGCTATGCCTATTTTGACTGGAACGTGTCTGCGGCGGATACGGCGTCCAACGCTACGCGCTATACAGTCGTAGCAAACATCAAAGAGGGCGTGCCGCAGCACGATTATTCCGTTGTTTTGCAGCACGACACCAACGATTTCAGCGTGGATGCCGTGGAGGAAATTCTCTCCTGGGGCATGCAGAACGGATATTCCTTCCGCGCACTCGATCTCACCACCCCGGCGGTGCATCATTCCGTAGCCAATTAGGAGGCGAGGAAACATGAGTCTTTTTGTTGCCTTTGAGATCATCGGCACGGTCGCGTTCGCCATTTCCGGCGCGGTCGTCGCCATATCGAAAAAAATGGACATTTTCGGCGTGACCATCCTCGGCATGACGACTGCGATCGGCGGCGGTATACTGCGCGATCTTATCCTCGGCATCACGCCGCCCGCGGCGTTCCAGTCGCCAGGCTACGCGCTCACGGCGATCGCCGTTTCTGCGCTCATATTCCTGCCGCCGGTGCGGCGGCTGCTGCATTGGAACGAGAAGCTATATGATACGGCTCTTCTGATCTTTGATGCCATCGGTCTCGGTATTTTCACCGTCGTCGGCGTGCAGACGGCGTACATAGCCACGGGCGAGCTGAACGCTTTTCTCGCCATCTTTGTCGGCGTTGTCACTGGCTGCGGCGGCGGCGTGCTGCGCGATATGTTCGCCGGTTCGCCTCCGTATATCTTCGTCAAGCATTTCTATGCAACCGCGTCCATTCTCGGTGCCGTGGCGTGCATCCTGCTCTGGAACATTGGGCAGATGCCTGCCATGCTCATCGGCGCCGCCGTAACGCTCACGCTCCGGCTGCTCGCGGCGCATTACCGCTGGAGTTTGCCGAAGGCAAAGTGAGAGGGGGCAAGAGCATGGTATTGCATGAGCTGCTCGGTCTTCCCGAGCGGGAGAAGCACGTCGTTTCTCTCTGCGGTGGCGGCGGAAAGACGACACTGATGTACGCGCTTGCGCGTGAGACGAAAGCCATTATGCCGACGGCGCTTTTTACCACAACGCACATCATGACGCCGTCCGATGCGGACGTTGTTCTCTCCGTCCCGTTTTCGGTGGAGGAGTGCCGCGCGGCATGGCGTGAGGGAAGGATCGCAGCCTCCGGAACGTTCCTTTCGGAGGAGCGAAAATTCGGCGCGCCGGGGGAGGAAGCGATGCGCTTTCTCTGCCGTGAGGCGGAAGCGGTCATCATCGAGGCGGACGGCGCGCGCCGCCTGCCGGTGAAATTCCCGGCGGCGTGGGAGCCGGTGATCCGCCCGGAAACGACGCATACAGTCGTTGTCGCAGGGCTTTCTGCACTGGGAAAAAATCCGGCAGAGATCGTTCACCGGTATGCGCTCGCAAAGGAAGCGGTTGATTTATCCGGGGACGCCCTCAAAGAAAAACCGATGGCGGAGCTTCTCTGGGCGGGCTACGGACACTTTGATCCGATCTTCTTCTTCAATCAGGCGGATACCCCGGAACTCATGGAGCGCGGCGAGCAAATCTGCGCCATGCTCCGCGCGCTCGGTGCGCGCCGCGCTGTAACGGGCTCGCTCCACGCGCTTACAGAATAATGCGAAAGGGATTAACAGCATGAAGGCGATGAAACGATTCTACTACCGTGCCTACCAGACCGTATTTGACCTCGGTTCGCGGGTTCTGCCCTGGCGGAAGCCGGAGATCGTGAGCGGCGCGGGCAGCACAGAGAAGATCCCGGAGCTGCTGCGCGGCTGCGGCGTGAAAAAGGTGATGATCGTATCCGGCAAACATACGGGCGCAGTGCTTGTCCCGCCGATCCGCGAGAAGATCGAGAGTGCAGGGATTGCTGTTGTCCACTTTGATGGCGTGCGCGCCAATCCCACGATCGGAATTATCGAGCAGGTGCGCAAGCTCTATCTTGCCGAGGGGTGCGACGGCTTTCTCGCCGTCGGCGGCGGCTCGCCGATGGACACGGCCAAGGCCGCGGCGGCGCGCATTGTGCGCCCCAACCGTACCGTGGAGCAGATGACGGGACTTTTCAAGGTCATGCACGCGCTGCCGCCGTTCATCGCCGTGCCGACGACCGCCGGTTCCGGCTCGGAAACGACGATCGCCGCCGTTATCACCAACGAGAAAACACACCACAAGCACGCGATCATGGACCTCTGCCTTGTGCCGCGCTATGCCGTGCTCGACGCTGTCCTCACCGAGGCTCTTCCCCCGGCGACAACGGCGCAGACCGGCATGGATGCGCTCACCCATGCGGTGGAAGCGTATGTCAGCGTTCACAGCACAACGAAGGAGACCGACCGCTGCGCCGAGGAGGCGACGGCGGCGATCTTCCGCTATCTCGAACGGGCGTATAACGACGGTCACGATCTCGAAGCGCGGCAGGAAATGCTGCTTGCCTCGTTCAAGGCGGGCGTGGCCTTTACCCGCGCAGGCGTCGGCAACGTCCACGCCATTGCGCACACGCTCGGCGGACTTTATAACACAGCGCACGGCCTTGCAAATGCCGTCATCCTCCCCATCGTGCTGGAGGACTACGGCGCGGCGGCGGAAGAAAAGCTCGCCCGTCTTGCCGAAATCACCGGCACAAAAACGACCGGTACGGCGCACGAGAAGAGCGCGGCATTCATCGCCGAGATCCGCGCCATGAATTCGCGTATGGGCATTCCGGAACATCTGGATGTGATATGCGAGAAGGACATTCCGCAGATGGTTGCCTGGGCGCTGCGGGAGGCAAATCCGACCTATCCCGTCCCGGTTTTGTACGATGAGGCGCATTGCGCCGAAGTCATCCGCCGGGTGCGCGGAGAATAAGCGAGCATAACATAAGAAGAAAAGCGCCGGAACAACGATCGTTCCGGCGCTTTCGCGCATAAAGAATTACTGGAGCAGACTCCGGTAGCTGTCGCACGAGGAGAGATTGTCGGGCGGATAGAATTCTTCCACCGGGAAGCGGATGCGCCCGAAGAGCGTGCAGGGATCGTCGTCCGTCGTGCCGACGCACTCGTTTTCCGGGAAGCTGTAATTGTAGACCGGGATGACGAGCTGACTGTCGCGTTCGAGACGGATGAGAGAAAACTGGCCGAGCGTTGCGTACCAGAGACGGTTGGAGTCGGTGAGCACCAGCTCCTCCGGGAAAGCGGCGAGGATGTTGGCCGGGACTTCCGGGATGCGGTCGAGCGGCGTGGCGCAGTCCTTTTCGGTGATCTGCATGGAAAGCGCGATCGGATCGACGGCTTCCACAACGCCGACGGGCTGATCGGCCTGCGTGGTGATCTCGCCGTCGGAGGTGTAGACCTTGACGCTCCCTTCGCTGCCGAAGAGAATGACGCGTTTATTGAATACGCAAAGGCCAGTGACGGTTTTCGCGTTCGGGACGCATTCGCCGGTGACGCGGTAAAAGTACGTAACGTCCACCGTGTAATACCCGCGGTTGAACGTGATCTCCTCCACGTTCACCCCGGCATAGAGCAGCTCGGCGCTTTTCGGACGGATACTGAAGGCATTTTCTATGTAGCCCTGCGATGTCCGCGTCGGGAACACCCGCAGATCTTCCACACAGTCCTTATCCCGGCAGCTGGAGTATATTTTCTTCGTATGGATGCAAACAGCCTCGCGGACGCATGCGCTGCTGTCCACCGGACCGGGTACGACCCTGTCTGCCATATCGGAATTCCTCCTTTAACAAAGTTCAGTACAGTCTATGCACGCGGCGCGGCAATGTGCTGATTGACGCCCTTTGGAAAAAGTGATAAAATTACCATATATAAATGTGAGGAGAAATTCCCATGGAAGGATACCAGAACTTTCAGGAAAAACTCGATATTAAGATTCTTATTCTTTTTGTTCTGCGCCGTCTGCCGGATGCCGTGACGCGCGAAACGCTCACAGAACTCGCGCTCTCCGAGGGCAATGCCGGGTACTTTGAATATTCTGAATGTCTGGCGGAGCTGGTGGATTCCCATCAGGTGGAGCAGGAGGGAAACTTCTATAAGATCTCCGAGCGCGGCGCGCGAAACTGCGATATCGTAGAGAGCAGTCTGCCGATGACTGTCCGGCAGAAGATGGAAAAGAACATCAAGCCGGTCGCGGACGAACTGCGCCGCCGCGCGATGATCACCGCCGCGCACGAAACGGCGGACAACGCCTGCCGCGTGCATCTTGCGCTCTCTGACGGGGTGGGGGAGATACTCAACCTGCAAATGCTCTGTGCTGGCGAGGAGCAGGCGGAAAAGCTCGAAAGGAATTTCCGCAAGAATGCCGAGCGGTACTATACGCAGATCATGGAGCTCCTGTCGCGCGATGAAAAAGTATAAGATTTTTGTTATCAATCCCGGCTCCACCTCCACAAAGCTGGCACTCTTCGAGGACGAACACAAAATCCTGGAAACCAATGTGTTCCATGATTCCTCGGTGCTGCTGCAATTCCCGACGGTAAACGCGCAGCTCCCGTACCGCAAAAAGCTCATCATGGACTTTTTGAGCGAGAACCATATCGACCTTTCGGATGTGGACGCCATCGTCGGCCGCGGCGGCAGCTGTTACCCGGTATCGAGCGGCGTATATGTCATTGACGATAAGCTTATCGAGGATACCGCCGCCGGAAAGGGCGGTATGGAGCATCCGTCCAATCTCGGTGTGCAGCTCGCGCGCGAGCTGCAAAAGGAGTTCGGCGGTGAAATCTTCATGGTCGATCCGCCGTGCGTGGACGAGCTGTGCGACATGGCGCGTATGACCGGCATTGCCGGTGTACCGCGCCACACCAACATGCATGCGCTCAATCTCCGCGGCGTTGCGATGCATCATGCAAAGCACGTTCTCGGCAAAAAGTATGAGGACTGCAACCTCATCGTCTGCCACATTGACGGCGGCATTTCCGTATCGGCGCACCGGCACGGCCGCATCATCGACTGCAACGATGCCGCCGGCGGCGACGGCCCCTATACGCCGACACGCATCGGCTCGGTCTCTGTGGCGGACATTCTCGAATACGTCCGTGATAAGGATATCGACGAGGTCAAAAAGCTCTGCACCCGCACGGGCGGTTTCGTGAGCCACTTCGGTACCTCCAGTTCCGACGCCGTACATAAAATGGCGGAAGAGGGAAACAAAAAGGCCATCCGCGTCTGGGGCGGCATGAAATACCAGATCGTCAAGTACATCGGCGCCATGGCGACGGTGCTCGGCGGCAGGGTGGACGGCATCGTCCTCACCGGCGGTCTCCTCCGCTTTGAGGACGTTGCGCAGACCATCCGCGAGCATTGCGAATGGATCGCGCCGGTGACCACCTATCCCGGCGAGGTCGAGCACGAAGCGCTCGCCGCGGGCGCGCTGCGCGTCCTGCGCGGCGAGGAAGAGCCCAGGCACTACACCGGACGCCCCGTCTGGGACGGCTGGCACGACGAGGACTGACTTATTTTTAAATGCATAAAAAATCGCCGGAGCTTTGAGCTCCGGCGATTTTGCTATATTGGGGATTGGGGAAAACTCAGAAGATCGCGACGACAGCGCCGTTGTAGGTCTCGGCGATGTAGTTCTTCACGGTCTCGGACTGGAGAGCCTTGACGAGAGCGGCCGTCTTGGCGCTGTCCTTGTCGGCCTCGCGGACGGCGACGATGTTCGCGTAGGTCTGGGCGGCGTCGCCGGAGGCGTCCTCAATGGCGAGAGCGTCGGCAATCTTCAGACCGGCAGCCAGCGCGTAGTTGCCGTTGATAACGGCGAGCGTGCCGGCGTCGCTGTTGGCGAGCTGGGTCGGGACCATGTCGGCCTGCACGGGAACAACGTTGTAGCCCTTCGCGTCAACGATATCGAGATGGCTGACGCCCTTTTCCGCGGAGGCATCCTCCGGCAGGGTGATAAGGCCTTCCTGAGCGAGGAGGAGCAGCGCGCGGGTCTCGTTGCTGTCGTCGGCAGGGATCAGAATGGTAGCGCCCTCGGCGACTTCGTCAAGAGAGGAAACGCCGTTGCCGAAGAGACCGAACGGCTCATAGTGGATGAGACCGGCGGAGACGAGGTGCGTGCCGTTGCTGGCATTAAAGCTGTTCAGATACGGGGTGTGCTGGAAGTAGTTGGCGTCGAGCTCGCCGTCCTCGAGAGCGGTGTTGGGCAGAACGTAATCATCGAAAACAACGATCTTGAGATCGTAGCCTTCCTCGGCGAGGAGGGGCTTGATCTGCTCAAGGATCTCGGCGTGCGGGGTAGAGGAAGCGCCGACGGTGATGGTCTCTTTCGCGGCGGGCTCTTCGGCAGGGGCTTCGGTCGGAGCTTCAGAAGCGGGAGCTTCGGTAGCGGCGGGGGCTTCCGTGGCGGACGGGATGGAGGCGGTACCGCAGGCGGCCAGCGCGAGCAGCAGCGCGAGAGCGAGGACGACAGAAAGAATCTTTTTCATTTTGATATTTCTCCTTTTCTTTGGATTCGGTGGGTGAAACTTTTTATATCATCAGGCGGAGGTGCGTTTGTCCGTCTTGCGGACAATGTACATTCCGACTTCCTGAATGACCTGAACAATGATGATGCACAGCAGCGCGGCGAACCAGATGATATCCTGATTGAAGCGCTGGTGGCCGTAGACGATGGCGATCTGGCCGAGGCCGGTGCCACCGATCGTGGCGGCCATGGCGGAATAGCCGAGCACCGTGACCATCGAGATGACAGCGCCGGTGATGAGCGAGGGCTTCGCTTCCGGGACGAGCACCTTGGTGATGATCTGGAACCGGGGGGTGCCCATCGCTTCGGCGGCTTCGATCACGCCCTTGTCGACCTCCTTGATGGAGGATTCAACCATGCGCGCCACGTACGGCGCAGCGGCAATCACGAGCGTTACGATGACGGCTTTGTTGCCGAGCGACGTGCCGACAATAAACTTTGCCACCGGCAGCATCGCCACCATGAGAATGATGAACGGCACGCTTCGGAAAGCGTTGATGAGGATGCTGAGAATTTTATTGAGCACCGGCATCGGATGGATGCCATCCTTATCGCTCACGCAGAGGAGCAGACCCAGCGGCAGGCCGAGAACATAGGCAAACACCGTTGAGATTACCGTAAGATAAATCGTCTGCCATACGCCGAGCAGAAACAGATTCTGCTGCCAGAGCTTTACAAACATATCGGAAAACATCCCATCACACCTCCTCAAAGGAGACGCCGTCCTGCTTCAGCCACGCGCGGGCGCGCTCGGCGCTTGCTTCGTCGGCGGGAAGCTCCAGGATCGTCTGCCCATAAATTTTGCCGTCGATCTCGCGGATGTCCGCGGATACGATGTTGACAGGGGTCTGGCACTCCATAATGAGGCTTGCCACAACGGGGTGCCGCGTCGTTTCGCCGTTGAAGGCGAGGCGGATTCGTTTTCCGCCGGGGGTGAATACCGGGGCGATGCTGACGCCGGGGAGGATCAGCTCGCGGGCGATTTTGGACTGCGGGTTGGTAAACACCTGGCTCACCGCGCCGAGCTCGGCGATCTGGCCGTGGTCGATGACCGCGACGCGATCACAGATCTGATTGATGACGCGCATCTCGTGTGTGATGACGATTACCGTGACGCCCATCGTGCGGTTGATCTCTTTCAAAAGAGAGAGGATCGACTGCGTGGTTGTGGGGTCAAGCGCGCTTGTTGCTTCGTCGCAGAGAAGGTAGCGGGGCTTCGTTGCCAGCGCGCGGGCAATCGCCACGCGCTGCTTCTGTCCGCCGGAGAGCTGCGAGGGATACGCCTTGGCGCGGTCAGCAAGGCCGACAACGGAGAGAAGCTCCATCGCGCGTTCCACCGACTCTTTCTTCTTCCATCCGGCGATCTCCAGCGGGTAGCACACATTCTGAAGAACAGTGCGCTGCGCGAGAAGGTTGAAGCCCTGGAAGATCATCCCAATCGAACGGCGGATAAGCAGCAGCTCCTTTTGGGGGAGCTTCGTGAGATCCTTGCCGTCTACGATCACGGAGCCTGAGGTCGGACGCTCCAGCAGGTTGATGCACCGCACCAGCGTGGATTTGCCCGCGCCGGAAAGGCCGATGATGCCGAATATTTCGCCGTCCTCAATCGTGAGGGAAATGTCATGCACGGCGTGGATCTGTCCCTCGCCTTCGCCGAAGTCCTTGGTCACGTTCTGAAGCTGGATCAAAAGCGAACCCTCCTAACAAACAAAAAAGCAGGCTGCCATTTTGGCATCCCGCTTCACAAAACCGCAGTTCCGGTTTTCCCGGACTGCGCCTTTTTATCCCTGAAAAGCAGTCAGCAAATGGCCATCGGAACGCGCAGCAAAGCTGCGCATGCACATCATCATGTTCATGCACATCTCGGTCATCATGCTGGCGAACGTACGGCGCATCGGCTGAGCTCCTTCCCTCGGTAATCAAGCTGTCTGCATTATATCCCTATGGTTTTGGTCTGTCAACATACTTTAGCAATGGAAAGACAGAATCGGCGAAAAAACACAAAACCCTCTCCCGTTCGGGAAGAGGGTTTGTGAATAATCATTCAGGATTTGTACTCAAAGGTCATGCCGCAGATGGAAATGGTGTCGCCGTCGTGAATCCCGAGCGCTTCCATGCGCTCGTAGATCCCGGCGTCGCGCAGCGACTTGTCAAAATACATCCGGCTTTCATAGTCGGTGAAGTTGACAGTCGAAACAAGGCGATCCATCCATGGGCCGGAGACATACCAGACGCCGTCGTCCTCTTCGATTTCCACATCCTCTGGCGAGCCGAGATCGGGCGCGGGCGGGACATAGTCTGGCTCGTATACCGAGATCGGCGGGAGCGTGGAGAGCATGGCAGCGGCGCGCTGCATGAGCTCCTTCGTTCCGGCGGTCGTGGCGGCAGAGAGCTCGAAAAACTCATAGCCCTGCTCTTCCACGTGCTTTTTCAGCCGCTCGATCGGTTCGCGGTCGTCGCCGAGCAGGTCGCACTTGTTCGCTGCGACGATCTGCGGGCGCGAGGCGAGCGTGGGGGAGTAGTCCGCAAGCTCGCGGTTGATGGTTTCAAAATCCTCGATGGGGTCGCGTCCCTCGCTTCCGGCAACGTCTACCACGTGAATGAGCAGACGGCAGCGGTCGATGTGGCGGAGAAAATCGTGGCCAAGTCCCGCGCCCTCGCTTGCACCCTCAATAATACCGGGGATATCCGCCAGCACGAAGGAAGCGCCCTCGGCAACATAGACAACGCCGAGATTGGGGGAGAGCGTCGTAAAGTGATAGTCCGCGATTTTCGGCCGCGCGCGGGAAACACTTGCGAGCAGCGTGGATTTGCCGACGTTCGGGAAGCCGACGAGACCGACATCCGCGAGCAGTTTGAGCTCCAGAATGAGCTCATGGCTCTCACCGGGCATGCCGGGCTTGGCAAAGCGCGGCACCTGCCGCGTCGGCGTGGCAAAATGCTGGTTGCCCCAGCCGCCGCGCCCGCCCTTTGCGGCAACGAACGGCTCGCCCGTGGACATGTCGGCCATGATGCCGCCGGTAGCTTTGTCGCGCACGAGCGTGCCGCGCGGCACGCGGATCGTGACGTTCTCGCCGTCCTTGCCGGAGCAGCGCTTGTTGAGACCGTTTTCTCCGTTGGCCGCGGTAAATTTACGCTTATAGCGGAAATCCATCAGCGTGGACATATGATCGTCCACAACGAGGATCACATCGCCGCCGCGTCCGCCGTC
>CAKSWA010000033.1 GCA_934511165.1 uncultured Oscillospiraceae bacterium
TGTCGTCGGCGTTGACGGTCGCGGGCTCTTCCGCGGGGGCCTCGGTGGGCTCAGCAGGGGCCTCAGTGGGCTCTTCCGCCGGAGTTTCGGTGGCAGCGGGCTCTTCGGTCTTGGGCTCTTCGGTCGCAGCCGGGGCAGCGGTGGTGCCGCAGGCAACGAGGGCAAAGACCATGACAAGAGCCAGAATCAGGGCAAGGATCTTCTTCATGTAGAATCTTTCCTCCTTATAATTTGTCCCTTTTCGGGACTTTCGCAGCAATGATTATATCATGTCCAGGCGGTATATGCAAGGTCTGTCCTCCGCCTCCCCGGCGGAAATCCAGGACTTTTTTGCCCATCTGCCCTGCCTGTCCGCGCAAGAATTTCAAGTGTTTTTCAGCTGCGGACAGCCACTTCCAGTGCCAGCTCCATCATGTCGCGGAAGGAGGTCTGGCGCTCCTCGGCGGTCGTCTCCTCGCCGGTGATGATGTGGTCGGAAACGGTGCAGATGGCAAGCGCCTTCTTGCCCGCGCGCATCGCGTTCAGATAGAGCGCGGCAGATTCCATCTCGATGCCGAGCACGCCCATTTTGATCCACGCAGCGCTCGCGGTTTTGTCGTCATCATAGAACGTGTCGGAGGAGAGCAGATTGCCGACGGCGTAGCGCAGTCCGCGCTCTTCCGCGATGTCGGCGGCGGTGCGCAGCAGGCCGAAATCGGCGATCGGGGCAATCGAGCCGCGGCAGCCGAACTGGGAGGCATAGGCGGAATTGGTGCACGCGCCCTGCGCGAGAATGATGTCGCGCACGTGCAGCTTTTCGCTCAGCGCCCCGACGGAGCCGACGCGCAGGATGTTCTCCACGCCGTAGAAGTTATAGAGCTCGTAGCTGTAGATGCCGATGGTGGGCATACCCATGCCGCTGGCCATGACGCTCACCGGCACGCCCTTGTAGGTTCCGGTGTAGCCCTGGATGCCGCGGACGTTGTTGACAAGGCGGCGGTCGTCGAGGAAGTTTTCGGCGATGTACTGCGCGCGCAGCGGGTCGCCGGGCATCAGCACGGTTTTGGCGAAATCGCCGGGGGCGGCGCTGTTATGCGGTGTAGACATGATGATCTTCTCCTTATATGTAATAAAATGGTATTACTTCTGCGCTCTTTCGGCGCGCTCGCGCGCAATGCGTTTGCGCCAACAGGCGTGGCACATGGCGATATAGGAGTCGTTCCCGCCGAGGAATACCTGCGCGCCCTCGGTGACGACATGGCCTTCGCCGTCGATGCGGGCGTTGACCGTGGCCTTCGAGCCGCACTCGCAGATGGTCTTGATTTCCGTGATGGAGTCGGCCAGCTCAAAAAGACGGCGCGAGCCGGGGAAGAGGTGCGTGAGAAAGTCGGTGCGCAGCCCAAAGCAGAGCACCGGCAGATTTTCCTCGTCCACGAGCTGCCGCAGCTGCTCGATCTGCTCCGGGGTGAGGAACTGGCATTCGTCTACGATCACCACGTCGTGATGGCCGCGCGCGGCGTAAAGGTCGCGGATATCGTCCTCCGGGCGGACGACATCGGCCACTGCCTCCAGCCCGATGCGCGAGCGGAGCAGCGTTTCGCCGTCGCGGCTGTCGATGGAGGGCTTCAAAAGCCACACGTCCATGCCGCGCTCCTCATAATTGAATTTGGTGATGAGCGCCTGAGCGGTCTTGCTCGAGCCCATCGCGCCGTATTTGAAATAGAGCTTCGCCATTTCTGTGGGCATCTCCTCTCGGTATTTTACAAATTTCCGAAAAGATTTTACCGCAAACCGGGACACAAGTCAACGAGAGCGCATACGCTGGAATACGATTTTGAATAGGAGTGGTGCATTATGCGCTTTGCCATCACCGGCACGGACGCCCGGTTTCCCCCGCTGCGGAAGCTCCTGCTTGCCGACGGCCACGAGATCACCGACCCGGCCTCCGCCGACATAATCATCCCGCCGCCGTGGGATCCCTCGGCGCGGTACGCTCATTTGGAGGAATATCAGATTGCGAACGCCCGCCTCACCGCCGAGGGCGCCATCGCGCTGCTGCGCCCGGAAACAGGACTCTCCGGCGCGCATGTTCTGCTGCTCGGCTACGGGCGGATCGGCCGCCTGCTCGGCCGGGAACTGCAAAAGGCCGGCGCTCTCGTCACCGCCGCGGCGCGTTCGAGCAGGCAGCGCGCGTGGGCGGAGGCGGTAGGCATCGAGGCCCTGCCGCTCGACGCGCTCTCCGGCGCGCTCGACCGGTTTGACGTTATCATCGGCACGATCCCCGCGCCGGTGCTCACCGAGCCGCTGCTCGCGCTCGTGCGAAAAGACGCGCTGCTGCTGGAGCTCGCCTCCGCGCCCGGCGGGATCGACGCCGCCGCAGCACACGAGAGGAATCTCCGTTACATCCGCGCACCGGGTCTTCCCGCGAAGTATGCGCCCGAACGCGCCGCGCTTATATTGCGCGACGCGGTATACGCCGCCGCGGCGCAGCCGCTCCCCCGGCTCGGTCTGGCCGTCACCGGGTCGCACTGCACGTTCTCCCGCGCGCTGGAATCGTTCCGCCCGCTGAAAAAGGACTACACGCTCGTACCGATCCTCTCCGGCGCGGCGGCGGGGACGGACACGCGCTTTTTCGCCGCCTCTGCCTTTCGCGCGGAGCTCGAAACGTTCTGCGGCCGCGAAGCGGTGGATACGATCGTCAAGGCGGAACCGCTCGGCACCGCGCAGCGGCTTGATGCGCTGCTCGTCGCGCCGTGCACGGGCAGCACGCTCTCCAAGCTCGCCCGCGGCGTCACGGACACCGCCGTCACGATGGCGTGCAAGGCGCATCTGCGAAACGGCGCGCCGCTCATTCTCGCCATTTCCACAAACGACGGTCTCTCCGGCTCCGCGGAGAGCATCGCGGCGCTTTTGCAGCGCAAGAACGTGTACTTTGTCCCCTTCCGGCAGGACGCGCCGCACCAGAAGCCATTCTCGCTCCAGAGCGATTTTAACCTCCTCGGTGAAACGGTAAAAGCGGCTCTGCAAGGCCGCCAGTTCCAGCCGGTATTGCTATAAAAAAAGTTGTCAACGGGGATACGTTCCCGTTGACAACTTTTTAGATTTCGGATAACTAACTTGGCTCCCTCCCCGAGGGAGCTGCCGAGCTCGCGAGGCTGAGGGAGTAACTCCTTCCGTCTCGCCGTCGGCGAGCCACCTCCCTCAAAGAGGGAGGCGTTCCAATTCGCAAACAATCACCCTAATCATAGGAGCTTCTTAGTTTCCTCGCGCACCTCGCCCATGAGATAGAGCGAGCCGCAGGCGACGACGGGCGTTTCCCCGCCGCTTTCCTCGATCGCGCGGCGCACGCCCTCCTCCGCCGTGGCGCAGGAGACCGCGTCCGCGCCCCTGCCGCGCAGATAGGCGCTCAGATCGTCCGCGCCCAGCGCGCGGGGCGAATCCGGCGTCAGGCAGAAAAACTTTTTTCCATACGGCAGCAGCCGGGCGAGCATCGCTTCATAGTCCTTATCCGCGAGCACGCCGAGCAGGAAGATAACCTTCTCCCCCGGCAGATACTCGTCCAGACTGCGCGCAAGCGCCTCCACGCACTGCGGGTTGTGCGCGCCGTCGGCAATCACCGTGGGATGGGAACGCAGCAGCTCAAACCGCGCCTCCCAGCGCGCCGCAGAAAGTCCCTCGCGCAGAGCGCTCTCCGGGATGCTCCAGCCCTTTTCGCGCAGCACGCCGATTGTCTCGATGGCAAGCGCCGCGTTATGAAGCTGGTGCTCCCCCAACAGATGGAGCGTCAGGTCTTTCTCTTCCTTATAGTCAAACCGCTGCCCGGCGAGCGAATGAGCGCGCTCCCGCAGCGCATCAAAACGCACCGGGCGCCAAGCCGCGCCGCGCGCGGCGCATATCTCCCGGTACACCGCGTCCACCGCGGCGTCCACCGGGTACGTAACGGCGGTCGTGCCGGGCTTGATAATCCCTGCCTTTTCGCGCGCGATCTCGGGGAGTGTATGGCCAAGAATGGCCGTGTGCTCGAGTCCGATGTTCGTAATGACGGCGGCCTCGGGCGCAGCGATCACGTTCGTCGCATCGAGCCGCCCGCCAAGGCCGACTTCGAGCACCACGGCGTCGCATTTCTCCGCTGCGAAATACCAAAAGCCCATCGCGGTGAGAATTTCAAACTCCGTCGGCGCATCGGACATGCCGCCGGCGGCCTCCTTTACGGCCTCGGCGGCGCGGCAAAGCGCCGCGTCGGGGATGTCCGCGCCGTTGATGCGGAACCGTTCGTTTACGCGCACAAGGTGCGGAGAGGTGTAAAGCCCCGTTTTGTACCCCGCCGCCACGAGGATCGAGGCAAGCATCGTGCTCGTTGAGCCTTTGCCGTTCGTCCCGGCGACGTGGATGAATTTCAGGCTGTTCTGCGCCTCACCCAGCCGGTGCATCAGCTCGCGCATCCGCTCCAGGCCGAGACGGCTCCCCTTCCAGTCGGTGCCGTGGATAAAAGCGAGCGCTTCCTCAAGCTCCATGCGTTTTCTCCCCCTCTCTGGGCAGCGCGCAGCGGATGCGCGCGCAAAGCTTCGGCAGCACAAGGCCGAATACGACCGCCTTTCCAATGCACACCGCGCTGCGCGGCAGAAGCATGGCTGAGATGAAGCCTTGGAACCAGTAGCCGTAGAGCTTCGCATCGATGTACATGACGAGCGTATTGAGCGCCGTTATGAGCACTTCGGCAGCCACGACAATGCCGACCGTCTGCTTTGTTGTGAGCGAAAAGCCGCGGCGCTTGGCGTAAAAACCGGTCACGAGCCCCGCAAGTGCATAGGGCAATATCCAGAGCGGCGTTGTGACCGAAACGCCGTAGCGCAGAAGCTGGTACAAAAGCGTCCCCACAAAGCCGACGGCGAGGCCGTCCAGCGGGCCGAAGAGCAGCGCGCCGAGCAATATGGGGAAGCTTTCAAAGGTGATCTTGATGCTGTTGAGATCGAGCGCGAGCGCGCCGAGCGAGGCACACATCGCCGCCAGCACGGCGTTCAGGGCAAGTTTTCTTGTTTTCATGGGCAAAAAAAGACTCCTTTCGTGACAGTTGCCACGGAAGGAGCGGTATCCTCGGGTGGCAGCGGATGCGGAGCAAAACCGCGCGGCTCTCGCCGCTTCGTCCGCGGACAACATCCCATCCCGCGGCACTTTACGCTTTGCACCTACTCTGTCATGTGTTTTTAAAATTTGTATTTATTTTCTCTGGCGCGCCGCGGCCCTCGCCGTATGCGCGGCCAGTACCGCCGTGGTGAGTGCGCCGACGCCGCCCGGCACGGGCGTAACGGCACGAACGACGCTCTCCGCCTCGGCGAAGACAACGTCGCCGCAGAGCTTTTGCGTCTCGTTATTATAGTGTATGCCGACATCGACGACCGTCTGCCCCGCAGAAAAGTACGCCGCGCCGACGCTCTCGCGCCGCCCGGCCGCGGCGACGAGGATGTCCGCCTCGCGCGCAATCTCCGCCGCATTTTCGGTTTTCGAGTGGCAGAGCGTCACCGTTGCGCCGCGGTGCAGCAGCAGCATCGCCGCCGGACGCCCGACAACGAGACTCCGCCCGAGAATAACCGTGCGTTTCCCCTCGATGGGAATCTCATAATGGTCCAGCAGCTCCAGCACCGCCTGCGCCGTGCAGGGAGCAAAGCCCTCCCCCGTCCCGGCATACACCGCGGCGAGCGAAGCCTCCGTCGCGCCGTCCACATCCTTTTCCGGCGCAATGGCGCGCAATATGCGCGTTTCGTCCAACGCCGGGGGCAGCGGGCGCAACAGCAATATGCCGTGCACCGTTTCCTCTGCGCTCAGAGCGCGCAGCGTTTTTTCCAGTTCCCCACCGGAGACATCCGCCGGTAAGGAAATACACCGGGTTTCAATGCCCACGGCGGCGCAGCGCTTTACTGCCGATCGCTCGTAGGAGAGATCGTCCTCCCGTGCGCTGGGGCGCACAGTGGCGAGCGTCGGGACGGTGCCCTTTTCCCGCAGTTCGGATACAAGCTGCGCCGTTTTTTCGTTGAGCGCGGCAGCGGCGGGCGCGCCGCGGAGAAGCATGCTCATCGTGCGAGCCTCCCATAGATATCGTCATAGATCTTTTCGGCCTGCCGCGCGTACTTATCCACGAGGGCATGCGCCTTCGCATCAAGCGCCGCGGCGCGCTCCCTATTTTGCATGAGCCGGGTATTGACGCGCACATTGATCTCCGCGCCGCGCAGCGCCGCGAGAGCGCTCGCCGCGCCGACCGCGGCGTCCGAAACCGCGATGGGGCTTCCCATATCGGCAAAGCCGCGGAGAAGCTCGATCGTCCGCCCCGTCAGTTCCAGAACCTCCATCGGCGGCGCGGCGGCGGCGAGGAGACACGCCTCGAGCGTTTCGGCGCGGGCGGGGGCGTCCTTCGGTATGGCGTAGGCCTTCGCGAGCGGCGCAAGCGCCGCAGCGTCCTTTTCCACGCACTCCAGAAGCTGTCCCCGGAGCTTTTCCGCTTCGTCAAGCAGCTCGCGCAAAATCGGCTCAACGGCGGCGTATTTTTTCTTTCCAACGGTGAGTTCTCCCACCATGCCGCCAAGCGCCGCGGCGAGCGCTCCGGCGAGCGCGCTCGCGCTGCCGCCGCCCGGAACAGACGCCTTGGAAGCGAGCGCGGCGGTAAAGTCATTCACGCTTTTATGGAGCATTTCCATTCTTAAAACATCCCCGTAATGACGCCGTTTTCGTCCACATCGATCCGCTCGGCGGCGGGCGATTTGGGAAGCCCCGGCATCGTCATGATATTGCCCGTGAGCGCAACGAGAAATCCCGCGCCCGCCGAGACGCGGATTTCCCGCACCGTCACGGTAAAGCCCTCCGGCGCGCCGCGCTTTGCGGCATCGTCCGAAAAGCTGTACTGCGTTTTGGCAACGCACACCGGAAGATTTCCGAAGCCGAGCGCGGTGAGCCGCGCGGCCTGCTTTTTCGCCTCCGGCGTGAGCGAGACGCCGTCGGCGCGGTACACATTCCGGCAAAGCGTATCCAGCCGCTCTTCGATCGAGCCATCCAGCCCATAGGCAAAGCGGAAGTGGTTTTCCTCCCCGCACAGGCGCACGACCTCGGCGGCGAGCTCTTCCCCGCCCGCGCCGCCGCGCGCCCACACGTCGCTCCGCACGGCTTTTACACCGAGCGCAGCGCACTTTTCCGCCACGAGCGTGAGCTCCGCTTCCGTATCCGTCGGGAAAGCATTCACCGCCACAACGCACGGAAGACCGAACACATTCTTTATATTATCCACATGGCGCAGGAGGTTGGGGAATCCCTTTTCGAGCGCTTCGAGATTCTCCTCGCCGAGTGCGTCCTTCTCCACGCCGCCGTGGTATTTGAGAGCGCGCACCGTGGCGACGATCACAACGGCATCCGGGCGCAGGCTTGCCAGACGGCACTTGATATCCAAAAACTTCTCCGCGCCAAGATCGGCGGCGAAGCCCGCCTCGGTGACGGTATAGTCTGATAGCTTTCGCGCCATGCGCGTGGCGAGCACGCTGTTGCAGCCGTGGGCAATATTGGCAAAGGGGCCGCCATGGACGAGCACCGGCGTTCCCTCGAGCGTCTGGACAAGGTTGGGGCTGAGCGCGTCGCGCAGCAGCGCGGTCATCGCGCCCTCGGCCTTGAGATCGTGCGCCGTGACGGGAGTACCGTCATAGGTGTACCCCACGATGATGCGCCCGAGCCGCGCCTTGAGATCGGAAAGGCTCTCCGCAAGGCAGAATACCGCCATGATCTCGCTCGCGACGGTGATATCAAACCCGTCCTCGCGCGGGCAGCCGTTCGCTTTTCCGCCGAGCCCGTCCACCACGTGCCGGAGCTGGCGGTCGTTCATATCGACGCAGCGCTTCCACGTGATCTGCTTGGGATCGATGCGAAGAGCGTTTCCCTGCTGGATGTGGTTATCGAGCATTGCTGCAAGCAGGTTGTTGGCCGCACCGATGGCGTGGAAATCGCCGGTAAAGTGGAGGTTTATGTCCTCCATCGGGACGATCTGCGCATATCCGCCGCCGGTTGCGCCGCCCTTGATGCCGAACACGGGGCCAAGCGACGGCTCGCGCAGCGCGGCCACGGCGTTTTTCCCGCCGCGGCGGAGCGCGTCCGCCAGACCGATGGACGTTGTGGTCTTGCCCTCGCCCGCAGGCGTCGGCGTGATGGCCGTTACGAGAATGAGCTTCCCGTCCGGCGCGGCGGCCTTTTCGCGCAGCAGGTCAAGGGAGATTTTCGCCTTGTATCTGCCGTAAGGCTCAACATAGGCTTCGTCGATGCCCGCCGCGGCGGCGATCTCCGAAATGGGTTTCAGCGCGCATTTGTGCGCGATCTCGATATCGGTCATCCAAATCCCTCCCCATATACAAACAGAGTTATTATACCGTATCCCCCCGGCTTTTTCAATTCCTTTCCGCGCGGGAGGCGGGGCTCTCCTGCCGTTTGCATCCGGCGGAAAATCTGGTATAATGCTATTCGGTGATAGTATGGACACAAAGGCAAAGAATAAGAAGCCGTCAGCCATTCAGCCGGGGATGATCCTTTCGCTTGTCCTCTGTATGGGTCTCGGCGCCGGCATCAGCTATGCACTTCCCGAAAACGAGAACTTTTTCACTGCCTTCCTCTTTGGGTTTGCCGGGCTCTGTATCTCCTTCGTAGTGCAGATCGTCCTGCACGAAACCGGCCATCTCATCGGCGGGCTGCTGACAGGCTATAAATTCTGCTCCTTCCGCATCGGGAATCTTCAATTGCAGCGGGAAAACGGTTCTCTCCGCTTCCGCCGGCTGAAGCTCGCCGGAACGGGCGGACAATGTCTCATGACGCCGCCGGAGCCCGTGGACGGAAAAATCCCCGTCATGCTCTATAATCTTGCCGGGCCGCTCATGAATCTGCTCACGGCACTTTTAGCGCTCGGCGGGTATTTCCTGTCCGGCGACAGTCTGGGGGCCTCCCTGGTCTTTATGTTCGCGCTTGCGGGGTTTTATCTCGCGCTCACGAACGGCATCCCGCTCCGGCTCGGACCGATCGACAACGACGGCAAAAACGCCTTCTCCCTGCGCCGTGATCCGGAGGCCATGCGCGCCTTTTATCTGCAAATGGCCGTCAACAGCCGCCAGACGGCGGGTGAGCGTCTGCGCGACATGCCGGACGAGTGGTTTATCATGCCGTCGGACGAGGCGATGCAAAACGCCCTTGTCGCCGCGACCGGCGTTTTCTGCTGCAACCGCCTCATGGACGAGCACCGCTTCGCCGAAGCGCACGAGGCTATGGCACGCCTTCTCACAGGCCGCGCGAACCTCGTCGGGCTTTACCGCGCGCTTTTGCTGTGCGATGAAATGTATCTGGAGCTCATCGGCGAGAATCGCCGCGGCGCGTTGGACGCCATGCTTACAAAGCCGCAGCGCCGCTTCATGCGCCAGATGAAAAACTTCCCCAGCGTGCTGCGTACGGAATACGCCATCGCTCTCTTGCGCGACGGCGACGCGGTGCGCGCAGCAGCCCTTCGCGCCCGGTTTGAGAAACTCGCCGCCACGTATCCCTACCAGGGCGAGATCGAGCAGGAACGCTCGCTTCTCGCTCTCGCAGACGGCAAAGCACAAGAAACGTAAAGGAGAACGCCATGTCACAGGTAACAAAGCGGGCGCTCGAGCAGTCGCTCAAGAATCTGCTGCTCAAAAAGCCGCTCACCAAAATCACCATCAACGACATTGCCGAGGACTGCGGCATCAACCGCATGACGTTTTACTATCATTTCAAGGACATTTACGATCTCGTGGAGTGGTCGTGTCTGGAGGACGCGCGCCGCGCGCTCGAAGAGAAGAAAACGCACGACACCTGGCAGCAGGGCTTCCTGCAGATCTTCGGGGCCGTGCGGGAGAATAAGCCGTTTATTCTGAATGTTTACCGCTGTGTGGACCGTGAGCAGGTCGAGCGGTATCTCCGCCCGCTTGTGGATAATCTCATTCTCGGCGTGGTCGACGAGCAGTCCGCCGGCATGACCGTCCGCGATGAGGACAAAGCGTTCATTGCGCAGGTCTACGGTTACATTTTCATCGGCATCATGCTCGACTGGATCCGCGATGGCATGACCGAGGAACCGGAAAAAATCGTCGACCGGCTCGCGCTTCTCATTCATGACTCGATCCGCGAAGCGCTCGCCCGCTTCAAGATTTAATCAAAATGCCCGTTCTGATAAAAATCTTTACACTTCGCGTCCCCGTGATAAAACCCTTATCACGGGGGCGCTTCTGTTTATGGAAAAAATATTTTCCGGGGAATACTATAGGGCCATCAAGAGAAAAACAAATCTCACAGGAGGTCAATCTTATGTATTACTCTGCCGGAACGTATGAATCCTTCGCCCACCCCGAAAAGCCGGAGGGCGTCGACAACAAATCCGCTTATATCATCGGCACCGGCCTCGCCGGTCTGACGGCGGCCTTCTATCTCGTCCGCGACGGCCAGATGAAGGGCGAGCACATCCATCTTCTCGAAAAGCACGAGCTTGCCGGCGGCAGCTGCGACGGCTACCGCGACATCACCAAGGGCTTTTATATGCGCGGCGGCCGCGAGATGGACAACCACTTTGAGGTCATGTGGGACGTGTTCCGCGATGTGCCGAGCATCGAGACGCCGAACGTGACGGTGCTCGACGAATATTACTGGCTCAACAAGCACGACCCCAACTACTCGCTCTGCCGCGCGAGCGTCAACCGCGGTGAGGATGCCCACACCGATAAGAAGTTTGCCCTTGACAAGGCTTCCGCCATGGCTCTCTCCAAGCTCTTCCTGACACCGGAGAAGGATCTCGAGGATAAGAAGATCTCCGAGGTGCTGCCCGAGAGCTTCTGGAGCACGAACTTCTGGCTGTACTGGCAGACGATGTTCGCCTTCCAGCGCTGGTCGAGCGCGCTCGAAATGAAGCGCTATCTCTGCCGCTACGTCCACCACATCGACGGCCTGCCCGACTTCAGCGCGCTGCGCTTCACGAAGTACAACCAGTACGAGAGCATGATCCTCCCGCTCGTGAAGTATCTCGAATCCCACGGCGTGCGCATCGAGTACGGCATGGACGTGAAGAACGTCATCATCGAAAAGCATGGCGATAAGAAAGTCGCCAAGGCCATCGTCTATGTGAAGGACGGCCAGGAGCAGACGCTCGATCTCATCGAGGACGATCTCGTGTTCATCACGAACGGCTGCTGCACCGACACCTCCTGCTACGGCGACCAGACCCACGCGCCCGACCTTTCCGGCATCGAAAACGGCAAGGGCGAGAGCTGGGATATGTGGAAGAACATCGCTGCACAGGCCGAGCACGGCGAATACGGAAACCCCGACAAGTTCTGCTCCGACGTGAACGCCACCAACTGGATGAGCGCGACCGTCGCCACGGCGAACGAGGAGATCATCCGGCACATCATCAACGTCTGCCACCGTGACCCGCGCGAGGGCAAGGTCACGACCGGCGGCATCGTCACGGTCAAGGACAGCACCGAAAACTGGTATCTCTCCTGGACGATCAACCGCCAGCCGCAGTTCAAGTCGCAGAATAAGGACACGGTGCTCGTGTGGCTGTACGCACTCAACACCGACCGCCCGGGCAACTACGTCCGCAAGCCCATGCGTGAGTGCACCGGCGAGGAGGTCTGCCGCGAGTGGCTCTATCACATCGGCGTGCCCATCGACCGGATCGATACGCTCGCAAGCGTGGCCTGCAACACCACAACGTGCTTCATGCCGTATATCAACGCCTTCTTCCAGCCGAGAAAGGAATCCGACCGTCCGCGCGTCGTGCCGGAGGGCGCGGTGAACTTTGCCTTCATCGGCCAGTTTGCCGAAACGCCGCGCGACACCATCTTCACCACCGAATACTCGATGCGCACCGGCATGGAGTCGGTGTACACGCTGCTGAACGTGGACCGCGGCGTGCCCGAGGTCTGGGGCAGCAAGTACGACGTGCGCGAGCTGCTGCGCGCGTGCTATTACGCCATCGATAAGAAGCCTCTCTCCGAGGCCGAGCTGAGCTTCGGCGAGCGCGAGCTCATGAAGATCGTGCTCAAAAAGATCCGCGGCACGGACGTGGAGCTTCTGCTCAAGGAAAGCGGCCTCATCGAATAATTCCAAAAACTCTCCGCAACCCATTACCGCCGGTCAGATTTTCTGACCGGCGGCTTTTTGTGCCTTGACACGGCGGCACTTCGCATGCTATATAAAAGACAGATTTGATTTTAAAGGAGGGACTACCATGGACAGCGGCAGTAACGGACGAATATGGGGCATGGCGAGACGCATCCCAGGGACTTCGTATGGCCGCACCGGCCGGTAAAGTCTCTCTTTCCTGCTGCTCACCATTGCCCGGATCGACGTGCGCCGCACGCCGGGCAGCGGTGATATTTTTTTGCCCTGCCCCGGCGCGGTTATCAAAAAATCGTTGAAACGGAGGGCAGAACTATGGAAAACAAAACCGAACTCATGCAGCTCCGCCACCCGGATTATGACCGGGAGCTGACGGAGCTCGTCCGCAGCAATCTCTCGCCGAAGGCGTTCCGCGAGAAGCTGCTCGACTACCACGAAAACGACATCGCCGCCGCGCTCGAAGCGCTCACGAGTGCCGAGCGGCAGAGAGTCTACCACGCGCTCGACGCCGCGGAGCTCTCCGCGGTGCTCGAATACGCCGAGCCAATGACGCCGTATCTCAACGAGCTGAGCCTCCGCCGGCGGGTGGACGTGCTCTCCCGCATGGACGCCGACGCCGCGGTGGACTATCTCAAGACGCTTGACCCCGCCGAGAAAAATACGCTCGTCGAGCTCATGGACGAGCCGAAGCGTCGCGAGATCGCCCGCCTCTGGGTCTACGGCGAGGACGAGATCGGCAGCATCATGACGACCAACTGCATCGTCATCCCGGAGGGCTTGAGCGTCAAGGCCGCGATGAGCCGTCTCATCGCGCAGGCCGCCGAGCACGACAACATCTCCACAATCTACGTTGTAGACAGCGACGACGCCTTTTATGGTGCCATCGATCTCAAAGATCTCATCATCGCGCGTGAGGGCGACTCTCTCGCCGAGCTGATCGCGACCTCCTACCCCTACGTTTACGCGCACGAGCGCATCGCAGACGCGCTGCCGCGCATCCAGGACTATTCCGAGGACTCCATCCCCGTGCTGGACGAGGAAAACCGGCTGCTCGGCGTTGTAACGGCGCAGAACCTCATCCAGACGCTGGACGACGCGCTGAGCGACGACTACGCCAAGTTCGCCGGTCTCTCCGCGGAGGAGGATCTCAACGAAACGCTCTGGCAGAGCGTACGCAAGCGCCTGCCGTGGTTGCTCGTGCTGCTGGGACTCGGCATGGTCGTTTCGAGCGTCGTCGGCCTTTTCGAGAGCGTTGTGGCGCAGCTCACGCTCATCGTCTGCTTCCAGTCGCTCGTACTCGATATGGCGGGCAACGTCGGCACGCAGTCGCTCGCCGTCACGATCCGCGTGCTCATGGACAGCGAAACGACCGGCGCACAGAAGAGAAAGCTCGTCTGGAAGGAAGCGCGCGTCGGCCTCACAAACGGCGCAATTCTCGGCGCGGCCTCGTTTGTACTCATCGGAGCGTATCTCTGTCTCCTTCGCGGCGAAGCGCCGCTCATGGCGTTCGGCGTCTCCGGCTGCATCGGCATCGCGCTCATCGCGGCGATGCTGCTCTCGAGCATTTCCGGCACCGTCATCCCGATCTTCTTCAAAAAGATCGGCATCGACCCCGCCGTCGCCTCCGGCCCGCTCATCACAACCGTCAACGACCTCGTCGCGGTCGTATCGTACTACGGCCTCACGTGGCTGCTGCTCATCGAATGGCTGCATCTGGCGTAAAAATTGGGTGCGCTTATCCTAACGGACTGCGCACCCAATTTTCATTTTGAAACGACGAAACTCTTTTTTACCAGTCACAGGAAAAACACGGGAATAAGAGCAAGCAAACAAATCACCGCCGCGACGATGGTGATGCCGATCCATATTTTTCGCTCCTTTTTTTCCCGTATCGTTGGATCGTAAGATATACTCTCCGGCACTCGTGCCGCAGTCATTTTTTTTACCGGAGCGTCCACCCGGTTCAAACGCGCAAGCGGGTCATCCCCAGAAAGGATGCGGGCATGAAAATCCTCCGCTTCCGCAATATCGTCCTCGGTGCATAAACCATCCGTATTAAGTTCGTGCGCCATGCGGTTTCGCAGATGACGCAGCGACTTTAACGTAGAAAAATCCCGCTCCCACCCCGGCACAAGGCGTCCCCCACGCGGAGAGCAGCGATTCATTTCGTCGATATACGCTGACACGCCGTTCCGACAGGAAAATGCGTCGGAACAAAGCCTGTCAAGACGCTTATATGTTTCGAAAAAAACCTGGTCGGTCGTCCGCATCATACACCTCCGTGGGTATCCGGATAGATTGATTATAGTTCATAGTATCATGGCCGTGCTTCATCTGCAACCGCAAACCCACCCCCGGACTTGTTTCATGCGAATCAGCCCTCTGCAAAACACTTTTCTGCAGAGGGCTGATCTTTTTTATTGGTCTTTCAGGCCACGAGGAATTTGTACTTTGCCACACTGTAGAGCGGGACAAACGGCAAAAGGATGGGAACGCTTTTCACGTACGCCTGATACTCCGGGTCTGCGCCGTAGCTCTTGTTCTGGCGCAGCTCCAGCCGCCGCGCGCCGGAGAACATCACAAATACGATGCCGATGTATCCAAGCAGGGCGGGCAGCCACTGCCAGCCGTGCAGGATGTTCGCACCCGAAATGAGCACGCCCGTCCAGAAGAGCATCTCGCCGAGATAGTTCGGGCAGCGGACGATGCGGAAGAGCCCCGTATCGCAGAAGCGCTTCGGGTTAATCTTTTTGAGCTTCTGCTTCTGGATGTCGGCAGCAGACTCAAAGCAGACGCCGAAGAGCATGATAACAGCGCCCACAATGCACCAGGCGTCCGTGCCCGCGCCGTTCGCAAGGCGGTAGAACACCGGCGTCACCTGCAGCGCATACAGCAGCGCGCACGTGATCCAGATCGCGCACTTCACGCCGAAGGTCATGGACTTGCCGTCCTTGATCTCGGTTTTCATCTTGCTGTTGTAGGCTGAGCTTTTCACCTCGCGGTAGAGAAGATAGCCGCCCAGACGGCAGCCGTAGAGAATGAACAGCACGCAGCAGATGGCGGTGCCCGCCGTCAGGCTGCCGCCGTAGAGCGCGAGCAGCAATATGCCGATGCCCGCGATCGAGAAGCCGTAGCCGAGCGAAATGAACCATACGTACTTTTTAAAGCCGATGGAGCTGATGAGCAGCGCCGCCGCGATCACCAGCCAGATCGTTTTGGGGAATACCATAATGCAAAACCTTCTTTGTTTGAAATATTATGCCGCGGCAGCGCATTTTTTTCCGGCTTTCCGGAGAAGAATGGCGGCGGCAAGAAACGTCCCCTGCCCGAGAATATTCACGCCCTCGGCGATCCAGTTCATCGCCGCAGCGGAGAAATCCCGCGAGGAGAGATAGCCCATGCAGAGGCTGCACACGAACGACACGGCGAGCAGCACGATGATCCCACGCTTTTTCGCCCGCGCCGCGAGCGCGATGAGTCCGGCGTCAAGAAGTCCCAGGCCAAGAACCATGAGCGAGACGAAAAGCGCCGTGCCGCTGTAGACCGCCGGAGCCGCAGCGACGCTGCATACGGTCGTCTTTTTCGGCTTATAGAACAAAAACGCCGCCATTGCGAGTCCCGCAAGTAAAAAGCCAATGGACTGTACGGGGAAAAACACCTCGTTGAGCTTCGTAAAATCGCACACGCCGAGCGCGTACAGCAGCTTATATACCGCCTTGAGCGCCCCGGCGCAGAACACGTCAATCGTACCGGCGGCAAACAGGGCAAACTGCCCCTTGCTGAGCCGGGGGTACAGCTCGCGCTGCAAAAGGATCGTGCCGATCAGAAAGAGGATGACCGGGACGAAGTCCGCCAGCGCCATGGGAACGGAAAACTCCATAAATTTCTGTCCTCCTGTTTCTCTCTATCTCCGCCGGGAGCTTACGCCGCCCGGCGGAGGAGGTCATTTCTCACTTTTTCTTCTGCTTCTCCTTGGCGCGCTTGTCGTTGATGATCTTCATGTGCTCCTCGGTGACGAGCTCGACGCCGTTTTCCTTCGCCCAGTCCACGCAGCCCTTGAGCACGAGCGGCAGGAACACGCGGGGAACGTTCAGAATGGTCTTGAGCGCGTCGTCGGTGAACTTGACCTTATCGTCGGCGCGGTCGGCGGCGTAACGCACGGATTCGAGCGACGCCTCGCGGATGGGCAGCAGCTCCGCACGCATCCGGCGGTGGCGGTGGAACCAGAAATTCTTGCTGTCGCGGTAGCCGTAGTCGATGGGCAGGGGCGGGAAGTCGCGGCTCTTCACGCCGGCGATGATCGCGTCGGAGTATTTCTTCTTCATGAGAATGCGGTCAATGCGCAGAATGAAGTGCGCGCCGAACTGGCTCGTGATGCCGTTGAAATCGTGATACGGCGGCTCATAGCCGTGCAGCTCGCCGGGCTGGTCGCGGTCCGCGCCGTCCAGCTCGCGCATCCATGTGCATTCGAGAACCTGAATGGCGTCGGAGATGACCATCGGGCGCACGTCCTCGGGATTCTCCTCCATGATCTGGCTCTTCTCCAGCGGGAACTTGCAGTTGGGCATTTTGTCCTTCGGCTCGTCGCCCGGCCAGGAGAGCTTCACGGCTTCCTTGAAGTTCTTCGGGTCGTCGTTGATGAAGTTGATGGCGCATTTGCCGGTGCGGAGGATGTGCTGCGCGGTGTTGGAAGAGTTGCGGCAGTTGAGAAGCATGGCGTAGTAACCCTTGCCCGCCACATAGTAGGGCGCGATCAGGGAATAGGGGCCGAGCGACGTGGAGCCGTCCTCGGCAAGGGTGCTGATGACAACGGTGGGCATCGGGTAGTACAGCGAGGTCTGGTAGAAGTTGTCCACGATCCGCAGGTTTTCAAAGCTGCTCATGAATGGGTTCCTCCTTATATAATTTTTTTGCTTACGAAATTTTACCGGGCAAACAGCCGCTCCAGCATTGCCCAGAGCTTCGAAAAGGCGATGTCCTCGCCGCTCCAGCTCAAAACGCTCTCGGCGACGAACTCCGCGAGAAACGCAGCGTCCGGCGCATCGGAAAAGCGGCGGCACGGCGCTTCGAGCAACGCGGCGATCTGGCGGCGCAGCAGCCCATGGCGCTTTTGCAGCGCCCCGGCAGCGGAAGAGCGCGCGCTCTCGTCGGAGAAAATGCTGTCATTCTGCTCTTCAAAGGTGCGGACGGCGTCAAATACCGCCCCGACTGCCTCTTCGGCGCTTTGCGCGGCGGCGGTCTTTTCTCCCGCGGCGGCGAGCGCCGCCTGCCAGTCGTGCAGAAGGCACGCAGCGAGCATCGCGTCCTTGGAGGGATAATAGTTATAAAAGGTTCCTACGGCGATGCCGCACTCTTTCGCAACGGCGCGCATCGTCACGGCGGCGTAGCCATGCTCGGCCACAAGGCGGCGCGCCGCGGAAAGGATGTTCTCTTCTAAATTGTCAATGATCTTCGGCATCTCGCCCGCTCCTTTTCCGGTTTTTATGAGCGTGTTCATTTAACACCTGCATCATACGCGTTTTCCGGCGCTTTGTCAATAAAACGTTGAATAAAGTTTCATCTTTCTTTTTGTATGCCATTACCGGATATCACACTCGCTGCATGATGATAAAAAGAACGATCCCCGCCGTCCTGTCGGACGGCGGGGATGCTGCGATTCGATTATTGGTGCATGGCGTTTAGGACATCCTCATACGCCGGAATGCTGGAAATGCCGCCCGGCCGCGTTGTGGAAAGTCCGGCGGCGGCGTTGGCAAAGGAGACTATATCGCGCAGCGCCGCTTCGTCCAGCGCTTCGGGCGCGGCGGCGCATTGCAGAAGCTTCCATACGGCGCTCCCGCCGAAAATGTCGCCCGCACCGGTGGTGTCCACAACATGCAGCCCCGGCAGCGCCGCCTCCCAGCCCGCGGTGCGCGTGTTTCGGAAATAACACCCGTCCGCGCCGCAGGTGACGAACACCAGCTTTACGGGGAAAGCTTCGCAAATGTGCTCCGCGCCGTCTTTCGCGCCAAGGCCAAAGAGAAAGTGCACTTCCTCTTCGCTGATCTTCACCACATCCGCCTGCTCCAGTCCCCAGAGGAGCTGTTCTTTCGCCTCCGCCGCGCTCTTCCAGAGCGGCAGACGCAGATTTGGGTCGTAGGTAACCAGTTTCCCCCTCGATCTTGCGTAGGCGACCGCCTGCTGCGTTGCGGAGCGCGACGGCTCATCGGTCAGCGAGAGCGTACCGAAATGAAAGACCTTTGCCTCGTCGATCAGAGAAAGATCGATCTCGGAAAACGAGAGGCAGGTATCCGCGCCGGGCTTCCGGGCGAAGGCGAACTCGCGCTCGCCCCGCGCATCGAGCGTTACGAAAGCAAGCGTTGTGAACACGTCGGGCGCGGCGATCATGCCGCGCGTTTCAATGCCGGCGCGCCGCAGCGATTCGAGCAGGAGCCGCCCGAACGTATCGTCCCCCACTTTGCCGAGCAGCGCGGTTTTTGCGCCGTATTTTGCGCCCGCCGCAAGGAAGTTTGCCGGCGCGCCGCCGGGGTGTGCCGCCATCGCCGGGTACCCGTCCGCGTCGGTCGAAAGGCAGGTGAAATCGATCAGGAGCTCGCCCAGCGCGGCAACGTCCAGCATATCTCTCTCCCCTTTCGCGGCCTTCGCCGCAGCGGTTTTATACGGTCTCCTGCCGGATCCCGCGAATGGCGCTGATGACCCAGTCCTGTGCCTGCTGCTGGATCACCGTGCCGCAGTACGGGCACCGCGCACTCGCGTTCACGTCGAGCGGCGCGCCGCAGCCGGGGCAGGTAATGCGCTTCGTTTCGCCGCTTTCGGCCTCGGTCTTTGTGCCGGTCGGGCGCAGCAGATCCCATTCGTAGGTCATGAACTTTTCCTGATCGCGGCTGCCGCGGACGATCTGCTGCGTGCCGTCGTTCACGGTGTAATCCGTGATGCGCGTGCGCAGCCGGAGAAGGATGTGGTCCTCGCCGCCGGTCTGGTGGAAGCCGAGCGGCGTCACATCCAGCACCGCGATGCGCTCGACGACGTTCGTTTCGCCGCGCTGCGCATACCCCTGCAGCGAGCGCTCCATCTGCGTGAAGAGCGCGTCGGTGAAGTACGGCCGCAGCGACTCGATGTTCTTCGCCGTCCAGCCGTTCTGCATCTGCACATAGAGATTCGACGCCTTTTCGCACAGCGCCGCCGCGTTGAAGGCAGGATCGATCTTCGTATATTCGCCGATGGGCGTGAGCGCAGCGCGGTTGGCGCGGCTCTCGGCACGCTCGGCGCGCTGGGCGGTCGCTTTCTTAGACGTGCTGTTGTTTTTCATTTTCGTCCTCATAGAATACACGATCGCCACCACTACGATCAGCGCCATTATAAGGATCCGCGTAGGGTTGGCGTCGCCGGATACATATCCGTCATCATCGTAACTGCTTCCGGAGCTGCTGCTTGAGGATGACCAGCTGCTGTCGTTATCGCTGTAATCGTAGCTGAAATCATAGTCCGAGCTGCCGGAAAAATCGCCGAAATCGGCGAGAGCCGTGACGTTCAGCACGACGAGCGCGCACAGCAGCACGGCAAACAGAGTAAGAACTTTCTTCTTCAAGGCGGCATCCTCTCCCTATCTTTTTCTATGCGGAATATCCGTCTTCAATTATATATTTTGCCGCCGCGTATGGCAAGAGGGTTTTCCCTTTCCGACGCACGCCTGAGCATAAAGCAGCCCCGCCCGAAATTCCGGGCGGGGCTGCTCGACCCGTCATAGAAGCCTCGCAAAGGAAGTTCAAAACATTTTTGCCGATGACATGTGTATCGGCAAAATTACTTCTCGGCTCGCAAACGTGCTCTCGGAGCGAGTGCGCTGCGGCGAGCCGCGGCCTTTTCAAACGAGAGCCCAACGCAGTGGGTCTCGTTTGACACGCTTACATCATTCCCTGCTTGCGCCGAAGAGAGAGGCAGTCGGCGATCATGGCGATAAACTCGCTGTTCGTCGGCTTGCCCTTAATGCCGGAAACGGTATAGCCAAAAAACTTTTGCAGCGTCTCCACATCGCCGCGGTCCCACGCGACCTCGATCGCGTGGCGGATAGCGCGCTCGACGCGGCTCGGCGTCGTGGAGAACTTCTTTGCGACCTCCGGATAGAGCACCTTCGTTACAGCGTTGATGGCGTCCATGTCGTTGATTGTGAGAATGATCGCCTCGCGCAGATACTGATACCCCTTGATGTGCGCCGGAACGCCGATCTCGTGGATGATGTCGGTAACGACGCTCTCGAGCGAGGCGTTGTCCGCCTTCGGCTCCGGCGCGGCCGCCGAGATACCGCTCGCGGTGACGGGAAGCGGCTTCTTGCCCGTCTGGGCGCTCTGGCGCAGGCGCTGCATGAGCTCGGCGGTATCGCACGGCTTGGACATGAAATAGGCCGCGCCGAGATTCGCGCACTCGGTCACGACGTGGGCGTTCACGAACCCGGTGAGAACAAGCACCGGTGGCGCCGACTCCTTCTCGGAAAGCTTGCGCAGCACGCCCATTCCGTCGAGCCGTGGCTGTACCAGCTCCAGCAGCACAACGTCCGGATGCAGCGCTTCGATCTTGGCGAGCGCGTCCGATCCGTCGGAGGATGTACCTGCCGCTTCCATGTCCGGCTCCTGCGAAAGCAGGTTCTTCATCAACAGCTGAAAATCCTCGTTTGGGTCGGCGATCAGCACTCGGATTTTGGTTTCCATAACTTTGCCTCCATAATTATGAACTGCAAGCAGTTTGCTGATGTTTTTTTGTGCTTGGCTACATTGCTTGACTAATTTAGCATAAAGCAAGCAGAATATGGAGGGAAAATTCGTCGAAATCATCTTAATTTTTCTTCGTGTTCATTTTTCCGGATTCGACACGAGGTTGCATAGATTTACATAATGCCGTATCAAATCCTGCGGGACGCCGTCGAATTCTCTTTCGCGTTTTTCGTCGGCATCCGCGGCGGGGCGCATTTTGCCGGGATCAGGCGGCAGCTTTTGTGTGCCCTTCTTTGAGCATATTCTCCATGGAAATGCCGTATCCTTTGGTGGGGTCGTTCACAAGCACGTGTGTGACTGCACCAACGATCTTTCCGTTTTGCAAAATAGGCGAGCCGCTCATCCCCTGCACGATGCCGCCGGTCACGGCGAGAAGGTCGCCGTCCGTGATCGTGAGCGTGAGCTTTCCGCCGTCGCCGGTGCGCGCAATGCGCGTAATCAGCGCGTCGTAGGAGCGCACGCCACCGCTGCCGACGGTGGAGAGGATTGTCGCCTCGCCGAGGCGGATCTCGCTCTCCGCAGCGACCGGCATGGCCGGGAGCGTACCGAGCGGCGTCCGGCTCGTGCCGAAAATGCCGCGGATCGTATTCTCCTCGATCGAGCCGATCGGCGAAGCGCCGAGAGCGCTGCCGCACAGCTCGCCCGGCGTGCCGCGCTCGCCCATGACGACGCCGGTGATGTCCGCGCGGTAAATTTCCCCGCCGGAGGCATTCATCAGCTCGCCGGTCTCCGGCAGGCCAACGCCGTGGCCAAGCGCGCCGTACTCGCCGGTGGCGGGATCATAAAATGTCACCGTGCCGAGCCCGCGCACCGCGTCGCGCAGCCAGAGCCCGATCTGATACGTTCCGCCGCTGCCGAGCTTTGGAGTGACGGAGACGGTTTTCGCCTCGCCGCCGCGCTCAATGGAGAGCGACACACATGCGGAGGAAAACTCCGCTGCGCGGCGCAGAAAGTCCTCCGCGCCCGTCACGCGCTCGCCGTTCACCGCAACGATCCGATCGCCCGCCTGCACGCCCGCCTCTCCCGCCGGACAGCATGTGCCGTCCGGCGCGGCGACATCCGCCAGCGCAGACACCACAACGCCGTCGCACCGCAGCGATATTGCCACCGCCTCGCCGACCGGCACAAGCGCGTCGCCCGGCTCCGCCGCGAGCGCCGCGGTCGTAAGACAGAGCACAGCGGCGCACAGGGCGAATACATTTTTTATCTTTCTCATAGGACTGCCACCCTTTTCCTTCCCATGCTTTTGCATTTTTACGCCGCGAAGATCACGATCTGCGGCGGCCTATTCAGTATGTCTGTCGCGAAGGAAAAGAACCGCGAGAAATTTGTCCTCTGTTTCCATCGACTGTTTTGCGTTTTCTACTACGAAATAATGTATCCTCCCGTTTTTCTCTCATGCCTGCCAAAATTTTTTCATCGCGAGGAAATATCATGCAGATTTTGAAAACCGGTTCCACGGGCGCGGAGGTCGCGCTTTTGCAGACGGCGCTCCGCCGCGCGCAGCATGGCGGTCCCGTGCCCGACGGCGTTTTCGGCGGAACGACGAAAAGCGCCCTGCAATCCTTCCAGCGCTCGCGCGGCCTTCGGCCGGACGGCATCTTCGGCGCAGAGACCGAACGCGCTCTCGCCCCCTGGCTGCGCGGATACGCCATACATACGATTGCCCCCGGCGATACGCTCTTCTCGCTCGCCGAGCGGTACGATGCCTCGCTCGGCGCGATTGAAACGGCAAACCCGGCGCTCGATCCGTTCGCGCTGCGCGTTGGGCAAAGGCTCATCGTGCCGCTGCCCTTTTCCGTTGTGCCGACGGATATCCCGTGGTGCAGCGCGCTCATGGACTACGCCGTAGACGGGCTCACGCACCGGTATCCGCAGCTCCGCGCCGAGAGCATCGGGCGGAGCGTTCTCTCCCGCCCGCTCTGGGCGCTCACGGCGGGCAGCG
The DNA here is from genome assembly GCA_934511165.1 of uncultured Oscillospiraceae bacterium. Classification (GTDB taxonomy): domain Bacteria; phylum Bacillota; class Clostridia; order Oscillospirales; family Oscillospiraceae; genus Apopatocola. The sequence continues at coordinate 22,843 of CAKSWA010000033.1, forward strand.
GGCTGCGCCGCGTGCTCTACAGCGCCGCGCACCACGCGAACGAGTGGATCACAACGCCGCTTTTGATGAAATATCTCGAAACGCTCCTCCACGCAGCCGCCGCGGGCGAAACCGTGTTCGGCTACCCGGCAGAAGACATTCTCTTTCGCGCCGCGCTCACGCTCGTGCCGCTCGTTGATCCGGACGGCGTCGATCTCGTCACGGACGCACTGCCGGAGGGCGAGGCCAAGGAGCGCGCCGCGGCCATCGCCGCGGACTTCCCCGCGATCCCCTACCCGGACGGCTGGAAGGCGAACATCGCGGGCGTCGATCTCAATCTGCAATACCCCGCCGGGTGGGACACCGCCCGCGCGATCAAGTTCGCGCAGGGCTACGACCGCCCCGCGCCGCGCGACTTTGTCGGCGAAGCGCCGCTCACGGCGCCGGAGGCGGCGGCGCTCGCCGCCTTTACCGAAACGCTCGACCCTGCGCTCGTCCTCGCCTACCACACGCAGGGGAACGTCATTTACTGGAAGTACTTAAATTTCGAGCCGGAGGGCAGCCGCGCGCTCGCCGAGCGGTTCGCCGCCGTGAGCGGCTACGCCTGCGAGGACACGCCCTACGCCTCCGGCTTCGCCGGGTATAAGGACTGGTTCATTCAAAGCTTTGACCGCCCCGGCTATACCATCGAGTGCGGCCTCGGCGAAAACCCGCTCCCGCTCTTACAGTTTGAAAGCATCTGGAGCGCCAACCTCGGCATTCTCACTCTCGCCGCGCTGGGGATATAGGCAAAAGGGGCGTGCCGCAGCGAATTGCGGCACGCCCTCTTTTATGCAATTTCTTTGTACCGCGTAAAGACGTACTCATAGACTTTCTCGCGGTATTCCGTAATGTCGTCATTATTATAACATTCCGGCAGTGTCTCCCAGAGAACATCGCGGATCAGCGTATCGACAACCGCCCGCGTTTCCTGCTTATCCGTCCAATGATCCAGCTCGGAAATTTTTATCTTGATTTTTCGGAGAAGGTCTGACGCCGCCGTCTTGAGCTTTTTAATATCGTTTTTGCTCAAATCGTCACGGAACAGCATGTCGTACAACGAAAGCTCTTCGTCACTCGCGAAGCCCTCCCGCGCGTAGCGCTGCTCCTCCCGGCTCATACGATCGGCGAGATCCATCAGATCCAGGAAGGTCTTTTCGATCGTCGCTCTGTCCTGCTCGCCGTTGTAGTTCTGGATAATCTCACGGTATCGCTCGTAGTAGTCGATGCGCTTCGGATTGGCAAACACCATCTTATCTAATTGCCGCCGGATAGCCTCGTCCAGATCGCGCATGAGCAGGTTTTTCCGCCGGGTTTTGGCAAACTCGCGGCGGAGCAGATCAAAGTCAATGGCGCTGATGTCAAAACGCGGCGACGCCGTTATGGCGTTTGGCTGCTGCGGCTCAATCTCCACATAATCGTTAATGATGGCGTTGATCTCCACCATTAAACCGGTCGTATCGGTATGCTTTCTCTTTTTTTGCAGCATACCGTAAATGGCCGCAATCGCCTCATACTGCCTGCGCATATATCCGGTTACATCGTCTCGATCCGCATATTTCATCAGGCGCTTCAGTTCCGAGGCATAGGTCGAAAACGATTTTTTATCCTCCATGGAACCGCACACGGCGTTGGCGGCATCCTGCAAATACGAAAGCTTTGCAAAACCTTCCGCGGCGATCAACAGACCCAGATCGATCTTCCGTTCGGAGAGAAACATTTCCGCTTTGGCAACCGTGTCACCGATCCGCGCGATCAGCTTCTCTTTGTCAACTGTCGGGTCAGTGCCACCAAGTCCGCCGACATTTGCCGTGTAGTCTGCAAGCGCTTTTCGCAGCGCTTTTACAATGCCTATGTAATCGATGATCAGACCGTTGCTTTTCCCCTCTGCCACGCGGTTGGCACGGGCGATGGTCTGCATCAGCGTATGCGCTTTCAACGGCTTGTCCAGATACAGGCAGGACAGGCACTTGACGTCAAACCCGGTGAGCCACATGGCGCAGACGAATACAACGCGGAGCGGATTGC
>CAKSWA010000034.1 GCA_934511165.1 uncultured Oscillospiraceae bacterium
GTGGCGGCGGCTCTCACCAGCATGACGTTCATGGGCTTTGCCGGCATGGCTGACAAGCTGTTCGGTTAAGGGAGGAATGTGACATGTCTGGAGTTTTAAGTGCCATTGTTGTTCTGCTCATCATCGGCGCGGTGGCTGCGCTGATCCTCGTCATCGCTTCCAAGTACATGAGCGTCCCCGAAAATGAGCTGTTCCCTGCGATCCGCGAATGCCTGCCCGGCGCCAACTGCGGCGCGTGCGGCTACGCCGGCTGCGACGGCTACGCCAAGGCGCTGGCCGAAGGCGAAGAGACGAAAACCAACCTCTGCGTCCCCGGTGCCGACGGCGCCGCCGCCGCCATCGCCGAAATCATGGGCGTTGAGGCGGAGGACGTTGTGGAGATGGTTGCTTACGTCAAGTGCAACGGCAGCTGTGAGACGGCCAAGCACAAGTACGAGTACGCCGGCATCAACAACTGCTCGGCGGCGAACATTCTCTTCCAGGGTGAGTGGGCCTGCCCGAACAGCTGCCTCGGCTACGGCGACTGTGAGAACGCCTGCCCGTCGGATGCCATCCATGTGGTGAACGGCGTTGCGAGAGTGTACCCGGCCAACTGCACCGGCTGCGGCATCTGCACCCGCACCTGCCCGAACCACATTATCGCGCTGCGCCGTGCCGTTGACGCGACGATCGTCCGCTGCAACAACACCCAGAAGGGCGCGCAGACCCGTGTCGCCTGCTCGAAGGGCTGCATCGGCTGCATGAAGTGCGAAAAGGTCTGCCCGACCGGAGCCATCAAGGTGGTTGACAATCTCGCCCGCATCGACTACGATAAGTGCGTCGGCTGCGTCGCCTGCTCGGAGAACTGCCCGGTGGGCGTTATCCAGAGATTCTGATTTTCACCAGAAAAGATCCGTCCGGCAAAGCCGGACGGATTTTTTATGAAAAGGGTTTATCCTATGAAGCCTGAACGGACAAAAAAAGACCGCCTTCGCGCGGATATACTGCTTATCGCGGCGCTCCTCGTGCTTGCGCTCGGCTTCTTCGCCGTCCAGCGGCTGAGCCGGAAGGACGGCGCTCTGGCGGTCGTATACGTAAACGGCGAGCGAACGGCAGAATATCCTCTTTCCGAGGACACGACCGTGACGCTGCACGCCCCGAACGGCGGCTACAACATCCTCGTCATTTCCGGCGGCTGTGCCGACGTGACGGAGGCAAGCTGCCCGGACGGTATCTGCGTCCGGGCAAAGCCTGCGCAGTACGAGGGCGACACGATCGTGTGCCTTCCGAACAAAACGGAGATCCGCATCGAGGGTGCGGCCTCCTCCGATATCGATCTGGTGAGCTGATATGAAAGAGACAAAACGGCTTGTTCTGCTTGCGATGCTGACCGCCGTGGCGATGATCCTTTCCTATGTGGAGTCGCTGCTGCCGTCGGCCGGCATTCCGGGCGTGAAAATGGGTCTGGCGAATATCGCCGTTATATTCGCGCTCTTCCGCTTTGGCTGGAAGGAGGCGGCGGCGCTCTCGCTCGTGCGCGTTGTACTTGTAAGCCTACTGTTCGGCAGCGTTGGCGCGATGCTCTATTCTCTCGCGGGCGCGGTGCTGAGTCTTGCGGTCATGGCGCTGCTGCGCCGGATTGACCGGTTTTCCACCGTGGGCGTCAGCGTCGCGGGCGGCGTTGCGCACAACGCCGGGCAGATATTGATGGCCATGCTCATATTGCAGACGAAGCAGCTTTTCGGCTATCTGCCGGTGCTCGCTGTTTCGGGTATCGCGGGCGGCGTCCTCACAGGGCTTGCTGCGGCGCTTCTCATCCGGCGCATCCCGGAATAAAAGTCAAGGCATAATGAAACCCGGCATCGCGAACGATGCCGGGTTTTGCTGTCTTATTCGGGAATGTGTATCTCGCGGATGAGAAAGTCCTTGCCGGTGAGAATGGTTTTCTCAAAGCTGCCGCAGTTCGGGCAATAGCCCTTATGCTCCACAACATGGAATACTTCGTTGCACTCGTCGCACTCCGCCGTGCCGGGAACGATGTTCAATACGAGTTTCGTATTTTTCAGAAACGTGTCTTCCACGACATGTGGGTAAATGTCTTCCACGTATTTCGGAATGACGAGCGACAGCTCACCGACATCCACGACGATCTCGGCGATCTCCGTGATGTGATTCGCCTCGGCAAAGGCGGTCACGGTTTTCACCATGGAGCGGACGATACCTATTTCGTGCATGCTGCCGCACCCTCAGGGTCTCGCGACCTTTTTGACGACAAGCTTCGCGACCGCCGCCGGGGCGTTTCCGGCCGCACCGAGCAGCGCCTTAAAGTACGGCTCGCCGACATAATCGGTGACTTTCTCCAGCCGGATCGCATCAAATTTGCACTTGGTGGTGCAGATGCCGCAGCCGACGCAGAGGCTCTCGTCCACGACCGCTGAGCCGCAGTCGAGGCAGCGGTGCGTCTCGATCTTCATCTGCTCCTCGGTGAGCGTTCCGCGCAGATCGCGGAACGTCTTCTCCGCATCCTTCGCAGAGCCGCCGGAGGCCTTCTGGCGCGGCGCGGTATCGAAGCCGTCGAGCGCGACAGCTGCGGTGGCGATGTTCATGGCTTTATAATCGCGGCGGTCGCGGCCGATGACCTGCGACTGGCCGGGATGGACGTAGCGGTGGATGGAGACAGCGCCCTCTTTGCCCGCGGCAATCGCGTCGATGGCGAACTTCGGCCCGGTGACAACGTCGCCGCCGGCGAAAACGTCGGGCTCGCTCGTCTGAAAGCTCGGCAGAGACACGGTGACGGTGCCCTTCGTGCCGGTATCCACGGCGATGCCGGAAAGGTCGATCTCCTGCCCAACAGCGGAAATAACGGCCGAAACGTTCATCGTTTCGTATTTCCCGGTGCCGGCGGGCTTGCCGTCCCGCAGCTCCATAATTTCATACCGGAGCTCTTCGGCTTTTCCGCTGCCGAGAATTTCGGCGGGGGAGGCGAGGAAGCGGAAGGAAACACCCTCTTCGACGGCCTCTTCCACCTCGTCATCCGCGGCGGGCATGGAATCGCGGTCGCGGCGATAAATTACGGTGACATCCGCGCCAAGACGGACGGCGGCGCGGGCAACGTCGATGGCGACATTGCCGCCGCCGATGACGGCGACGCTCTTGCCGATTTCCGGCGCTTCGCCGAGATTGACCGCGCGCAGGAAATCAATGCCGGTCATAACACCCGGCAGCTCTTCGCCGGGGCAGCGGAGCTTCGCGCCGCGCGATGCGCCGACGGCGAGATAGAACGCCTTGAAGCCCTCGGCGCGAAGCGCGTCGAGCGTGATATCCGGTCCAACAGCGACGCCGGTTTTGAACTGCACGCCGAGGTCGGCGAGAACCTGGATTTCGGCGCGAATAACATCCTTTTCGAGCCGGAAGGAGGGAATGCCCAGCGTGAGCATGCCGCCGAGTTCTTTTTCCTTTTCGAATACGGTCACAGGGTAGCCCTTGAGCGCGAGATAGTATGCGCAGGTGAGACCCGCCGGGCCGGAGCCGATGACGGCAATCTTTTCCTCGTAGGGCCTGCCGGTCTGGTTGACCATCTTGGGAACAAAGCGGTGCTCCGCTTCGAGGTCTTTTCCGGCGATGAACTTTTTGATATCGTCGATGGCGATGGGCGCATCGACGCTGCCGCGGGTGCAGGCGTCCTCGCACGCCTTGTTGCAGATGCGGCCGCAGACGGCGGGGAAGGGGTTCTCCTTCTTGATGAGCTCCAGCGCCTCGGTGTAGCGTCCCTGTGAGGCGAGCTTTATGTAGCCCTGTACCGGGACATGCGCCGGGCACTCCGCCTTGCACGGCGCCGTGCCGGAGGGCATGGAGTCGGTGCGGTTGGTGCGGTACTCGGTGTTGTAGCTTTTCTTATCCCAGGGAATCTCTTTGTCGGACGTATAAGCGTCGGAAACGTGCGGGTCAGCAAGGCAGCGCTTCTGGCCGAGACGCACCGCGTTGGTCTGGCAGTTTTCCACGCACTGGCCGCAGGCAACGCATTTGTCCTTGTCAACGCGGGCGATAAAGTTGGAGCTGACGCCGTTCGGCGAACGGAACATCTCGGCAATGCGCAGCGCATAGCACGAGCAGCCGCAGCAGTTGCAGATGGCGGTAACGTCGTCAAAGCCGGGGGCCTGGTTCACCTCATGGACGAGACCGTTATCCTCAGCCCGCCGGAGAATTTCGTATGCCTCCTCCTTGGAGATAAGACGGTGTTCGCCGCTCTTGGAGAAGCTGACGGCGTTGTCGTTCAGGTAGAGGCACATATCCTCTTCCAGATGGCCGCAGCCCTCGCCCATCAGACGGCGCGACCGGCGGCAGGAGCAGGGGCCGACGGAGATCGCCCATGCCTTTTCAATGAGCGTGGAGAGCTCGTCGTAGGAGGCCTTGTGCGTGTTATTCTCAATGGCGCTCATCACGGGCATGACGCGCATGAAGTTTACGCCGTTGCCGAGCACGGGGGCGAGCATCCCGACGCGGATGCGGGTGTATTCCTCAAAGCACGCGCCGAGTTCGGGATGGGCGTCGCACTGCTCGCGGTTGGAGAGGATACCCTCCATGATGCCGGGTACCCAGATGGGGTAATAGTAGCAGAGAGCGCCATGGCGCTCGCGCGTGCGGATGACGCCGGCCGCGACGAGCTTGTCGCACTGCGTCTGGACGAACTCCACGCTCTTTCGCGTCTTTTTGGCGAGGTCTTCCACGGTGAAGTCGGTTTCGAGACGCATGCGCATCATAACGGAGCACATGTCGTCATCAACGATGGGATCAAGGATTCTGTACTCGGGATCGCTGTAGGTAATGCCGGTGTACGTCAGACTTTCGAGACTGATCTTGGATGCAAGCGCGAGAATATTCGGTCTGTGTGCCATGGTTCCCGTCCCCCTGAGATGTTTTATTTGGTTTTCTCTTTGTTAATCGACGCTATTTCTCTTTTAATACCGGTGGAATTGGAGCGGTGTTGGTCGGTATTTTGCGCCGGACACGAGGCCGACGGCACCGAACGTGGACATGAGCGATGAACCGCCGTAGCTGAAGAATGGCAGCGTAATGCCGATAACGGGCGTGATGCCGATGCACATGCCGGTGTTGACGAGCATCTGGAAGAAGAGGCTCGCCGCCACGCCGACGCACACAAGCATACTCATCGTGTTGTTCGAGCGCAGTCCCACCATCACGCAGCGGATGATGACAACGGAGAGCAGCAGCATAATAAGCACGCACGCGACCATGCCGAGCTCCTCGCCAGCAACGGCGAAAATGAAGTCGGTGTGTTTGCCGGTCAGCGCGCCGGACTGCGTCTGCGTGCCGTAGCCGAGACCGAGTCCTGTAGCCTGCCCGCCCATGAGGGCGTATTTGCTTCGGGTCGTCTGCCATGTGATACCCCAGCCGTCGGGGTCGATGCTGGGATCGTAGGGCGCGAGAATACGCTGGCGCTGGTATTCGTCGAGAAAGTTGTTCCACAGGAACGGGATCGCAAGCGAGATCGCCGCACCGCCGATGAGGAACCAGTAGAGCTTGACGCCCGCCACGATCAGCATAACGGCGAAAATGGCGGCGAACACGATCGCCGAGCCGAGGTCTTTCGTGGTGACCATCAGCAGCGCGAACGTGTAGCCGAAGTGAACGACAAGCTGAAGAATGGAGAGCACCGAGTTGAGATTCTTGTATTCCTTCAGATAGGATATCTGCTTGGCCATCAGCACGATGAACACGACCTTGACGATCTCCGAGGGCTGAATGCCGATGCCGAGGAATCGCAGCCAGCCGGAGTTGCCGGTATCGCCCGAAACGCCGAACGGGATGAGCAGCAGAAGGAGGAACGTCTCAAAGCCGAGCAGCAGCTTCCAGCGGCTTGCAATGATGCTCACGTCGAGAACGGTCAGAACATAGTAAAGGAAGAGACCGAGGATAAACGCAAAGATCTGGATCGGCACGAAGGTGTGCGACGGATACGACTTTGTGGCGCTGCCGACAAGCGTAATGCCGAAGCATGTGCAGATGCAGCACATGGTGAGCAGAAACATATCGCCCTTTTTGAAGAAGTCCGAGGTACGGCTCCATATATATTGGATGATCGGCGCGATGCGGAGTTTTTTGAGTCTTTCCAGCACGGCGACACCTCCCCTTATACATATACTTTCACCATATTCTATCACAACTTAGTTTTTTCTGCAACAGGCAGGAAAAGGTCTTTACTCCGGGAAAAGCTCGGTGTATAATGCCAAGTTAGAAAAGTTTGATTTGAATAAGACAGAGGCAGACGGATTATGGAATTTATCACCCACTCCGAAGCCGAGACCGAAGCGCTCGGCGAGAAGCTTGCGCGCTCTCTGCCGGAGCGCGGCGTTGTGATCGCGATGTATGGTGAGCTGGGCGCGGGAAAAACGGCGTTTGTGCGCGGTCTTGCGCGCGGTCTGGAGGTCGACGGCGCGGTTACGAGCCCGACATTCACCATCGTAAACGAGCTTTACGGCAAGCGTGACCTGTTTCATTTCGATATGTACCGGCTCGGCAGCGCGGACGAGCTCTTTGACATCGGCTGGGAGGATTACCTGGACCGCGGCGGCGTGTGCGCCGTCGAGTGGAGCGAGAACGTTCCCGAGGCGTTCGACGGCTCCGAGATCCGCGTGAGCATCGAAAAATGCTCTGACAACGCGCGGAAGATCACGATCGAGGGGGTGAGCCTTTGCTGATACTGGGAATTGAGACCTCTGCAAAAGCATGCTCCGCCGCGCTCTGCCGCGACGGGGAGCTGCTCGCGCAGAGCTATGAGCGCACGGGACTCACGCACAGCCGCACGCTCCTGCCGATGATCGAGAACATGCTCTCCAATACCGAAACGCCGAAGGACGCCATCGACGCGATTGCCGTGGCGCAGGGGCCGGGCTCGTTTACTGGCATCCGCATCGGTATATCCACCGCCAAGGGCCTCTGCTGGGGGCTTGGCATCCCGGCGGTCGGCGTATCCACGCTCGAAGCCATGGCACAGAGCGCCCGCTTCGTACCGGAAGGGACGATCGTCTGTCCTGCGATGGACGCGCGGCGCAATCAGCTTTATAATGCGCTTTTTACGGTGCAGAACGGCGCCCTTGTCCGTCTCACGGAGGATCGTGCCATCGCCGCCGACGCGCTCGCCGAAGAGCTCTCCGGCAGCGGGAAAAATGTGTGGGTCCTCGGCGACGGCTGGACAATCTGCGAAAAGGCGCTGAAAGAGCATGGCGCGGCGTGCACCGTCGCCCCCGAGGAGCTTCGCTGGCAGACGGCGTTCGGCGTGTGTCTCGCAGCGCAGAGCAAAACCCCGGCCGGGGCGGAAGACCTGCTGCCGGTATATCTTCGTCTTTCTCAGGCGGAACGCGAGCGGCAAAGCCGCATGAGCGAAGCCTGAGAATATATAATGTCAATTACACTACAAAGGAGTATGAAAAATGAGTGAGCTGCATGTATTCGACCACCCGCTGATTCAGCACAAGCTGTCGATCCTCCGCGACAAGAACACGAGCGTGAAGGAATTCCGCGAACTCGTCGGCGAAATCGCCATGCTGATGTGCTATGAAGCGACCCGCGACCTGCCTCTTGAGGAGGTCGAGATCGAAACGCCCGTTGCCAAAGCAACGGTCAAGCGCCTCGCGGGCAAGAAGCTCGCCATCGTCCCCATCCTCCGCGCCGGTCTCGGCATGGTCGACGGCATGGTTGCGATGATCCCGTCCTGCAAGGTCGGCCACATCGGCCTTTACCGTGACCCGGAGACGCTCGAACCGGTCGAATATTACTGCAAGCTCCCGCCCGATATCACCGAGCGCGACGTGATCGTGGTCGACCCGATGTTCGCCACCGGCGGCAGCGCCGCGGCCGCGTGCACATTCCTCAAGCAGCACGGCTGCCGTCACATCAAGCTTATGTGCATCATCGGCGCGCCTCCGGCGTGGGAGAAGATGCAGAAGGAGCACCCGGATGTCGACGTTTACGTCGCCGCCATGGATCCGATCCTGAACGACCACGGCTATATCGTCCCCGGCCTCGGCGACGCCGGCGACCGTATCTTCGGCACGAAGTAAAAAAGAAAACGACAAAGGCGCGTATTGGTTGCAATGCGCGCCCTTTTTAAAGGAGATCATTATGGACTACGCAAAGGAATCGCTGCGCCTGCACGGCGAATGGAAGGGAAAGATCGAAGTGAAGGCGACGGTGCCGGTCAGCACGAAGGACGATCTGTCGCTCGCTTATACTCCCGGCGTGGCGCAGCCGTGCCTGGAAATCCAGAAGGATATCGATAAAAGCTACGAGCTGACGCGCCGTTGGAATCTCTGCGCCGTTATTACCGACGGCAGCGCCGTGCTCGGTCTCGGCGACATCGGCCCCGAGGCCGGTATGCCGGTTATGGAGGGTAAATGCGTCCTCTTCAAGTCGTTCGGCGATGTGGACGCGTTCCCGCTCTGCGTCAAGACGAAGGACGTGGACGAGTTTGTGCAGACGGTTTATAACATCTCCGGCTCGTTCGGCGGCATCAATTTGGAGGATATCGCCGCGCCCCGCTGCTTTGAGATCGAGCGCAAGCTCAAGGAAAAGTGCGATATCCCCATCTTCCATGACGACCAGCACGGCACCGCGGTCATCACGCTCGCGGGCCTCACGAACGCGCTGAAGGTGGTAGGGAAGAAGAAAGAGGAGGTGCGCGTTGTCGTAAACGGCGCGGGCGCTGCGGCGACGGCCATTACGAAGCTGCTCCTCTCCGCCGGTTTCCCGGACGTGACGCTCTGCGACCGCAAGGGTGCGATCTATGAAGGCCGCGAAGGGCTCAACTGGATCAAGGAAGAAATGTCTCATGTGACAAACCCGCAGCATCTCCGCGGGACGCTCGCCGAGGTGCTTCCCGGCGCGGATGTGTTCATCGGGGTTTCCGCCCCCGGCATGCTCACGGGCGAGATGGTGAAAACGATGAACCGCGATGCGATCATCTTCGCCTGCGCGAACCCGACGCCGGAGATCTTCCCGGACGAGGCGAAGGCAGCGGGCGCGGCGGTCGTGTCCACCGGGCGCAGCGACTATCCCAACCAGATCAACAACGTTCTCGCGTTCCCCGGCATTTTCCGCGGCGCTTTCGACGTGCGCGCGAGCGACATCAACGAGGAGATGAAGGTAGCGGCGGCGCACGCGCTCGCCGGGCTTATCGCGGACGACGAGCTCTCCGCGGAGTACATCATCCCCCAGGCGTTTGATAAGCGCGTCGGCCCCGCGGTCGCAAAAGCGGTGGCCGAGGCGGCACGGAAAACCGGTGTCGCGCGGATCTGACATATATTTTTAAAAAACATGGAAACGGGAGAAGCTGCCGGCAACGGCTGCTTCTCCCGTTTCTCTTTTTTGCTTTTGTGAGCGGCGAAATGCTATACTTTCGCATCGAGCATCATCTTGATGTGCTGCTTGGCGAGACGGTATGCCGCCGCTTCGTCTCTCGCTTTGATCGCTTCATAAATCTGCAGGTGCTCCTGATAGCACTCCTTGCAGACATCCTCAAAGTCTGCCGCCGCATACAGCTTTGCCCGCGACATATGAAGATCCACCAGTTTGTAGGCGCTGATAAGATAGCGGTTCCGGCCGGCGTTCAGTACGGCGCGGTGGAATTCCAGATCGCTGACATACAGCTGATATACGTTTGTGGTGTCGCACTGCCGGACGCATTGCTCAATGGTTTTAAGCTTCTCCCGGGTGCGGCACCGCGCGGCCAGACGAGCCGCGGCGGGCTCCACCGCCAGCCGGAACTCCATCGTCTCCATATGGCTTTCCAGAGAAATTTCACGGATTCGGATCCGGTGGCTCTCGCTGCGGTCCAGCCAGTCCTCGTCCACGAGCCTGTTGAAGATCTTCCGGATCGTGGAGCGGCTGCATCCGTACAGCTCGGCGCACTGCTCTTCCCGCAGCTTCTCGCCCGGCTCCAGACGGCAGGCGACAATATCTTCCAGCATGAGCTGATATACGAGCTCGTTGGTTAGGATGAAGGGATTCTTCTCCCGCAGCAGCTGGGCTCTTTCCAGATTCCTCTGTTTTATTTCGACTGCGTTCATATCAAACCTCACCGCTGTTGGTAATTTTTCCTGATTCACAGTATACAAACTCGGAAAAAATTTGTCAAATGCTTTAAATCTGTGGTAGTTTTAAGAAAATCGTTCGGAAAAAGGAACATTTTTTCCGCTTTGGAAATAGAATTTGAAACATTTTCGCGCCGGATGGTAGGCTATAGCCAGCAAAGACGCTTTGATTGGCCAATCAGCGCTTTCTATGCACTGCCATGTCGCAAATAATAGGAGGTTATACGCATGGAAGGTTTATGGACAATCTTCGGCCCGATCCTGACGATCACGATCGCAATCGTATCCAAAAACGCCATCCTTGCCCTGTTCATCGGTATCTGCTATTTCTGCGCCGGTACCTATGGTTTCGGATTCCTGAACCACATTTCCGACTGCTTCGCTGCCGGTATCAGCAACAACGCCTTCATTCTTGTAATGGTAGGCACGCTCGGCGTGATGCTTGTCATCATGCGCCGCGGCGGCGGCTTCAAGGCATTTGCTGCCTGGGCCAACAAGGCGGTTAATTCCCGCAAAAAGGCCGGCGGACTCATCGTGCTGCTCAGCCTGCTTCTGACCTGCGCTTCGGATCTGATTTCCAACCTGGCCACCGGCAAAATCCTGCAGCCTGTGGTGCAGCAGCAGAAGCTTGCCCCGCAGAAATCCGCCTATATTTCGGAAAGCATCGGCCCCAACGTGGGCTCCATCTTCCCCTACGGTACCTATTTCCTCTTCTGCGTCGGCATGGTCGGCGCACTCCTCCCGGACGTGAATCCAATTCCCTTCTTCTATTCCGGCATCGCCCTTTCCTTCCACACCTGGCTCGCCGTGCTGATTGCCATTCTGGCCGCGCTGGAGATCATCCCGGATCTTGGCGCAATGAAAAAATTCCAGAAGCAGGCACAGGAGGGGACTGTGCAAGAAACCGCCGGTGCCGCCGTGCCGATGGATGTCATGGGCGGCGACGATGTTCCCGCGGACTTTGGTGCTTTCTTCCTGCCGCTGGGCGGACTGATCGTCGGTATGCTGGTAACGTCCCTTCGTGCCGGAGAGGTCGTCATGATCCCCGGAGCCATCATCGGCTGCCTCGTGGGACTGATTTACGTTGTTGCCCGCGGCACCGTGAAGATCAGGGAGGTCGGTGACCTGCTGATCGAAGGCATCATGGAACAGTTCCCCATCATTCTTCTGCTGGCTTTCGCCTTTGCCTACGGCGCGTCCATGTCCGTCGCCGGTATGAGCGATTTCGTCGTTGCCGCGCTCAGCGATTCCGTTGCGCCCGCGCTGCTGCCGGTGATCGTCTTTATGATCGGCATGTTTGTCAGCTACACCACCGGCAGCCTTGGCAGCGCGCTCGTCATGCTGCTGCCGATCTCCCTGCCGCTGGGACTTGCGGTCGGCGCGAACCTGACGCTCACCTTCGCCGCCACCTACAGCGGCGCACAGTGGGGCGACCAGTTATCTCCGCTCTCTGACATGACGATCGAAAACTCTGCGGCAAACGGCGTCAGCCCCGTGGAGGTGTCCGCCGGAATTTTGCCGTACCGTATTATTGACGGCGTCCTCTGCATCATCCTCTTTGCCGTTCTCGGATTTATTCTGTAATGCCGAATACAAAATTTGTAAAGGAGATTTGAATCATGAGTTCCAGCAAGTATGCCGAGCCTTTCCGCATCAAAGCCGTTGAAATGCTCAAGGAGACCACACCGGAATACCGCCGTCAGGTCCTTGAGGACGTTGGCTACAACCTCTTCAAAGTGAAATCCGATGATATCTATATCGACTGCCTCACCGACTCCGGCACCTCCGCCATGAGCGACCGCCAGTGGGCCGCTCTGATGGTCGGCGACGAGTCCTATGTGGGCAACCGCTGCTTCTATCATTATGAATCTGCCATTCAGGATATTTTCGGCTTCCCGTACGTCATCCCCACCCATCAGGGACGCGCGGCCGAGCAGCTTCTGGCCCGCATGTATTATCCCAACCATCCCAAGGCCAAGTATGTTCTGGCGAACATGGCCTTTGACTCCACCCGCGCCGCGGCCATGACCCACGGCGTCACGGCGATTGACCTTCTGGAGCCTGCCGGTTACGACACCACCACCGAAGCGCCGTTCAAGGGCAATCTGGATGTGGGTAAGCTGGAAAGCTTCATTCAGGAGCACGGCGTGGAATCTGTTGCATGGGTACAGATGATCATTACCTGCAACACCAACGGCGGCCAGCCTGTTTCCATGGCGAACATCCGCGCCGTGGCCGAAATCTGCAAAAAGTATGGCATCACATACGTGGCGGACTGCGCCCGCTGCTTTGAAAACGCCTACTTCATCAAGGAGCGCGAGGAAGGCTATCAGGATAAGGACATCCGCGAGATTGCGAAGGAGATGTTCTCCTACTTCGATATCGCGTTCATGAGCATCAAGAAGGACGGCCTCGTCAACATGGGCGGCATGTTCGCCTGCCGCGACAAGGATCTTTACGACCGCGCGTGGCCCGACAACATGAACTACGAAGGCCATGTCACCTATGGCGGTCTGGCCGGACGCGATCTGGAAGCCATTGCCGTGGGTCTGTACGAGGGCTCCGAATATCGTTATCTGAAGGGCCGCATCGGCCAGGTGCAGTATCTGGGCGAGCGTCTGGACGAGTTTGGCGTTCCGTATGTCCGTCCCGTGGGCGGCAACGGCGTATATATCGACGCGCGGAAATTCTATCCCGACATCGAGCCCGGCCATTTCCCCGGCCTGTGCCTCGCAGCCGATCTCTATATGAAAGCCGGTATCCGCGTTTCCGAACTGGGCGCTTCGGCCTTCTCCTACAAGGATGAGCAGGGCGTGATCCACTATCCGGAGATCGATCTCGTGCGCATTGCCATTTCCCGCCGCGTTTACACCAACAGCCACATGGATGTTATCGCCGAGGCGCTGGGCGAGCTCTATCAGAGCGGCTCTCCCAACTTCAAGGGTATGGACAAGTCCGACTGGTACGGTGCTACGACCCACTTCACCAGCAACTACACCCCGATGTGGAAGTAAGCTGTCCGGCATCCCGGCAAAACCCGCAAAAATGCAAAGAAGCTCTCCGGCTGCTGCCGGAGAGCTTCTTTGATGCATGCGGGAAATCAGTTGTAAGTGGCTCCGCCGTAGCCGCTGGAGACAAACGCGATGTACGTGTGGCCGATGCCGAGTTCGAGTTCGCTGCCGTCGGCGGTGTAGTAATGGAAGGACTCGTTCAAAGCGCCGCGCTTCCAGGTGATGGGCTCGGCATAGCCGCCGTTAAAGAAGAGACCGGTGCCCTCGCACTCGTAGGTGCTCATCGCGGTGTGATAGTGATCGTCGATGCCGACCTGCGTGTAGGTGGCGAGAACGAGCAGATTCTGGAATACAGCGGCGTCGCTTGTGTTGGCGTCGGCAATGGCGGCGTTCCAGTTGTAGCCTACATAACCGTTCTGATCGGCCTTGTACTCAAAGCTCGTGATCTTTGTGCCGGGGAACACGATGCGGACGTTGTTGGCCACGCTGCCGTCTGTCGGGGCGGCGTTTTCGGTGAAACGCAGGCCGTAATCATAGGAATCGGTGTTGTGCTCGGTGCGGGTGTTGTTCTCCGCAATGAAGCTCTGCAGCCGCTCGCCGGTCGTCGTCATGCTGTGCACGCCGCCGGAGTAGGGATACTCGCTGAGACGGAAGCCCGTGCCGTTCTGCTCGTTCACGTTGATGTTGTCGTTGTCTACGTAGTTCGCGAGCATCGGTGCGGAGAATTCGAGACCGTCAGCGCTCTCGCCGCAGTGGGCGAAAATCGCGTCATAGGAAAGCGCCATGCTGATGAAGTAGGAACGGCAGCTGCGGATGGGATTGATGTTCTGCACATCGTCCAGATCCATGAAAACAAACATGTTGCGGGTGATCTGCTCGACCTGCGCTTCGTAAACAATGGCGGCCTTGCTGATGCTGCCCTGATTGATCGGCGTGATCGGCGCATCCCAGTGGTTGTTCTCCACCATGATTGCCACGGGGCGGGTCTTGCTGTAGTCCTTGGTGGTCGTCTCGCCGGTCAGCGGGTTGACGAGCGGAACTTCGGGCGTCGGTTCCGGTGTGGCGGTCGGCTCCGGCGTCGGCTCCGCGGTGGCGGTTGCTTCGGGCTCCGCCGTCGCTTCGGCCGTTGCCTCCGGCGTGGCGGTTGCTTCCGGCTCGGCGGGCGTATTCGGGCGGCCGGAGCAGGCACCGAAAGCGAACGCGCAGACGAGAAGCAGAGAAAGAATGGTCAGAAACTTGCGCTTCATGATGTCACCTCATAGTAGCATTAAAATTCAAAACGAACATAAAGAGTATACTATATTCGACCCTTTGTGTCAATGCGGCGGATTACGAATAGCTCGCGCCGCCGTAATACTCGGACACAAACGCGATATACGTCTTGCCGATGCCGAGCTGCAGCTCGCTGCCGTCGGCGGTGTAGTAATGGAACGGCTCGTTCACGCTGCCGCGGCTCCACGTGATCGGCTCAGCATAGCCGCCGTTGAAGAAGTATCCGGCGTCCTGATAGTCATAGGTGTAGATGGAGGTATGGTTTTTCTCGTCGATGCTGGTGGTCGTGGGGGAGTAGAGGACAAGGACGTTTTCAAATACAACGCTTTCGCCGGTGTTCCCGTCCGTATAGGCGCTGTTCCACTGCGTGCTCGTGTAGCCGCCCTTTTCGGCGTCGTAGGCAAACTCTGTGGTTTTGCCCGCCGGGAATACAACGTGGATATCATTGGCGGCTTCGCCGTTTATGGGCGCTGCGTCCTCGGTGAAGCGAAGGCCGTAGTCATAGCCGTCGGTGCGGTGCGTGGTGCGCGTGCCGTACTGCGCAAAGAGGCTTTGCAGGCGCTCGCCGGTCGTTGTCATGCTGTGCACGGCGCCGTAGAACGGCGCATCGTACTGGCGGAAGCCGCAGCTTTGCTCGTGGACTTCAATGTCGTCCGCGTCGGTGTAGTTTACGAGCATGGTGTCCGCAAACTCCAGTCCCTCGCCGCTCTTGCCGCAGTGGGCGAAAATGGCGTCATAGCTGAGTGCCGCGCTCACAAAGTAGCTGCGTGCGCTGCGGATGGGGAACACGTTATCGAGCCCGTCCGTGTCCATGAAGAGGAACATGTTGCGCGTGATGGACTCCACCTGCATCTCATAGACGATGGCTGCCTGGGAGAGACCGCCCTGCGCGATGAGCGTGCCGTCGTCCCAGCGGTTATTCTCCACCATGATGGCTACGGGGCGCGTCTGGCTGTAGTCGGTATCTGTTTTCTCGCCGGTCAGCGGGTTCGTAAACGCCGGTTCGGGCGTCGCGGTCGGCGTGGGGAGAGGCGTGGCCGTCGGCTCAGGCGTTGCTGTTACGGCGGGGGTGGCGGACGCTTCCGGCGTGGGTTCCGGCGCTGCGCCGCAGCCTGCGGCTGTGAGCAGGCAGGCGAAAGCGAGCAGAAAGGCGGTCTTTTTGAAAAGTTTCATGGGAATACACCTCGGTGTGTTAGTTTGCGATTATAGGACGAACGAAACGTCCATTTGGTTCGCATGAAAAAAGCCCCGGAAGTCCTTACTTCCGGGGCTTTGAAAAAGTCGGGAATCAGTGCAGCAGATTCAGCACCAGCGTGAGAACGACGAACGCGAGCGCGACCCACTTGGTCATCTTCGCCAGAGTACCGTCGAGCGTTTTCGCCTTACCCTTGGAGAAGAAGGTCTCCGCACCGCCGGCGACAGCGCCGGACAGGCCGGAACTCTTTCCAGACTGGAGCAGCACGACGACGATCAGGAAAATACCGGCGAGGAGCTGGATGATGGTGAAAGCAAGAACAAGACCGTTCACGAAATTCAATCCTTTCTATTATAAAAGAAAACTTTTTTGCGCTTAAATATGTTACCACAGCGAAAGCCAAAAAGCAAGCAATTTTTCATGCACTCCCGGCAAAACAGAAAAATCCGTATGCCGTATTCCGGGCATACGGATTTTTCTCAGTTATCCTTGTCCTGCCGGAAAACCCAGCGCTTCTGGATCTGATAGCTTGCGAGGAAGAGCACGCCGTCCACCGGGATCTTGATGACGGTTTCGAGCAGATTCGTTGCATGCGTGAGATTCTGCAGCACCGAAACGAGCACCGCCGATAGTCCCGCCTGTACAACGGCCAGCAGCGCATACCGCCAGATCGAGCGCCCCGCCGCGCCCTTGCTCTGAAAGACGAGCAGCCGGTTGAGCAAAAAATTTGTCACGGCGGAAACGACGCGCGCACCGTAGGTCGCGCAAAGCTCGCGCGTGCCGTCCGGCAGGGAGACGAGAAGCACGGAGTTCAGCAGAGTGAAAAGGCCATAATCCAGCAGAAAGCAGATGGCACTGCTGCCGGAAAAACGGAGAAACGATTTCAAGGCGGTGTTACTCCTTTTGATCTCCATGGAAAATGTGGCGGAAAATGAGCTTGTAGATCCGCCAGGAGTCCTTCACGGTGTTGAAGTGGCTGGTCTGGTTTTCGTCGATGTACACGGTATCGATTACAACCTCGCCGACGCCGAGCCCTGCGCCTTTGAGCGAGAGAAGCATCTGCGTTTCGTATTCGTACCGCTCGCCGCCGATGGAGCACATCAGCGGCAGATGTTTCCGGGCAATGGCACGAAGACCGGTCTGCGTATCGGTCACGCCGACGCCGCAGGCAAGCTTCATAAAGCTGCGCGTGATTTTGTTGCCGAGTTTGCTGCGCAGCGGCACCTGTTCGAGCGAGAAATCGCGCACGCCGAGCCAGAGCTTGTCCGGCTCGCGGCACATCGCCTCGGCGACGGCCATGGCGTCCTTGGGGCGGTGCTGGTTGTCGCCATCGACGACGACAACGCCGTCAATGTCCGGGCGGTTTTCCACGCACCAGGCAAACGCCGTTTTCATTGCGCGGCCTTTGCCCTTGTTCACTTCGTGCCGCAGCACCGTGACGCCGGGACGGGAGGCGGCCTCCGCAAAGGGCTGGAGATGCCCTTCGTGGCTGCCGTCATTGACGATGACAATATCGTCAAACCCTTCGGCCAGCAGGCCGTCCACGACCTGAATGAGCTTTTCGTCCGGCTCGTAAGAGGGGACGACAGCGGTGACTTTCATTTCGCTTTTACCCTGCCTTTATCAGAGAGTTTCGTAGTTGCTGATGACAAAACCGGCGTCGGTCTGCAGGAAATAGATGCGCATGGTGGCATCGGCATAGTCGATGGCCTGGCCGTTGTGCGTGCAGTTGGCGTCATAGGTGACATCCACGCTGTAGCAGTTGTCCGCCCAGATCACAACGCCCGAAGCAGTGGTGTTGGAAACATCGATATTGCCGTAGGCAGTGTTCCAGACGACGCCGTTGTAGGTGTCCTGCAAATCGGTGTAGGCCTGCGTGCCGGGCGTGAGATAGGCGAGCGCGGCATAGAGATTGCCCCAGGTACCGTTGTAGCCGTTCATATAATAGGTGAGATACGCTTTCACGAAGCTCACCGCGCGCGTGGTGTATTTATCGGCGTCCGCTCCGTCCAGACAGAGCATGAAATCGCCCTCGGCGGTTTTTGTGACACTGCATCCCTCGGGCGGCTCGGCGGTCAGCTCCGGCTCGATCAGGAGACCGTCCACCGTGTACGTCGTCCAGGAAACGGGGTTGATGAGCTTATCCTTGAGCGGCTCGTAGGAGAAGTTGTTCTGCGTCTCGCCGGCGTACTCGCTGCCGAGCTCGATGCCGTTGCAGAAGACTTTGCTGCCGACAGCCGCCTCGACCGAAGCGGACTTCGTTCCCTCCAGCTCCAGCTCCACATCGGATACTGCCCAGTTCACGTCGCTCCCGGAGAGCGTGATCTTGGCAAGTGCTTCGTCGCCGTCCTTGAGGACGTAGGCGGGCGCTTCATCGGTATAGTCGAGCGAGCGGAACGCCTGTACGCTCTCGCTGCCGAAGCGCTCTTCCATATAGGCGCGCACGCGGTCGCGGCCGTCGATGTTTTCCGGGCGCTTCTCGTACCAGAGATTCGTCCAATCGTCAGCGGTATAGGAGGCAAGCCACGCTTCAAATGCGCGCTGCGGCGCCTGCCGCACGGCCTCGGCGTGCTGCTTTTCCTGCAGTACAATGGCGTTCTGCTCGGCTTCGGCGGCCAATTCGGCATCCTTGTTTTTCTGGAAGCGCGCGAGCGCGATCCAGAGCACGATGAGTGCGGCGAGGAAGATGACCGCCACCACAAGAACATACGTCAGCAGTCCCCTGCGGAAGCCGCCCTTTTTCTTTTCGGGAACGGATTCCTCGTCCGCGACAGGGCGTTCGCGGCGGGGAGGTTTTTCCTCCTTTGCGGGGCGCTCGCGGCGGGCAGGCTTATCCTCCGTAACGGGGCGCTCACGACGAGTGGGTTTATCCTCTGCGGCCGGACGCTCGCGGCGGACAGGCTTTTCCGCCGGCGCCGGGCGTTCGCGGCGCACCGGCGTCTCTTTCTGCGCGGGGCGCGCTGCCTTCCGAATGGGCGCGGGCGCTTCAAAGCTCTCATCCGGGATGGGGGAGGGAGCTTCAAAGCTCTCCGCGGGGACCGGAGCGGCGGGCTCTTCCGGCAGCGTCCCCGCCGCGTGCGCAGTCACGCGCTCGGCGGTTTCCGGAATATCAAAGAGCAGCTCCTCCTCACGGACGGAGGGAGTGCGCTCGGCGCGCGGCAGGCGCGCTTCGCTCTTCCGGCTCGTGCCGGATACAGGTTTTTCATGCTTTCCCATAGCTGCCCTCAATTCAAAATGAGAATGGCGGTGGACATCTGGCGCATGCCGATGATGTTCGAGCCGCGGGTGATCTGCTCACCGTTGTAGTACATGAGCGAGGACGAGCCGCCGTCGAGGTTCGCTGCGTTGACCGCGCCGCGGTCATACATAATCTTGGCGATATCGTCGTACGTCGCGCCCATGCTGTCGGGCTTGCGGCCCTCGATGACCATCAGAAGGATGGTGCCGTCCGCACACTGGCCGATGCAGGTGCGCGGGTTCATGCCGCCGCCGAGATTCGTCTGCAGCTCGCCGTCCTTCACGAGCACCGGGCCGGGGGAGAAGCTGACCGCGCTCATCAGCCCGAGATCGAGCGCCTGCTGGCCGGACATGTCTCCGACGTGGAGGATATGATCCGCGTCAAAGCCGATAACATTGAGATACCATGTGCCGGGATTGCCATAGGCGATGGCGCCGTCGCGCATGACGAGACCGTCGGGGATGCCGCCGTTGCCGCCTCCGCCCGGATCGTAGAAGCCGCCGGCGTTCGTGCCGCCGATGGCGTTATACTTATCGATAAACTCGTAAAGATACAGTCCGTGATAGTTCGCGCCGTAAGCGTCCAGCGTGCCGACAACGACCTTTGACGGATCGCGGATGATCATGAGCTTGCCCTTAAAGGTCGAGCCCTTGATGTCTACGACCTCAAGCCACTCGCCGCTCTCGCCGGTGTTCTCTGACGGGTCGGCCACGACGACCTGTCCCGCGTTGGTGTTTTCGTCTTCCACGGTGCGGCCGTCCTCGTAGGGAAGCTCGACAAAATTGTCGTCCGGCGCCGGTTCATCGTCCGTGGAGGTGCTGACGGGGTGCAGTATCGCGTCCACCTGCGCGTCGGAAAGATAGATGTGCGGCAGGAATTTCAGCGCGCTCGTCTCGTTGACAGACAGCACGAAAAGCCGCTCCGCTTCCGTGGAGGGGCCGTGGATCAGCACGCCCATCACGCCCAGAAGAAAAACGGCAAACAGCAGTATGGTGACCAGCAGGATCAGCAGAATGCGCCCGACGACGCGGAAGATCCCACCGGCTGCGCTGCGTTCACGCATGGTTTCATCCTCGCTCTCAGTAGTAATAAAGATACCAAATTAGTATACACCAGAAAGCCGCCTTTTGACAAGTTCCTTAACACAATTATAATCAACGACTTCCAAACATATAGACGAAAAAGCCGCCCCTCCGGTTCTCTGAAACGGCAAACTCACGCTTTTTTGCAGCGGCTATTGAGAAAACACAATACTTCGCGATATGAAGTATAACACGAAGGGTGGTATAGCATGGATGTTCAGTTGAAGCGGGGACTTCTGGATGTCTGCGTTCTGGCGGCGATCCGAAGCGAGGATTCCTACGGCTATAAGATCATAAAGGACATGAAGCCGTAGATCGAGCTTTCCGAATCGACTTTGTATACCATTCTGAAACGTCTGGAAGCAGCGGATATGCTGACGGTCCGCACCGCGGAGCACGGCGGCCGGCTTCGGAAGTATTACCATATCACCGAAGAGGGAAGAAAGCGGATCGGGGAGTTCCAGGTTGAATGGAAGGAAATTTTGGCGATTTATCAATTTGTGACCAGGGAGGATCACGGCAATGAATAAGCAGGAATTTCTTGCCGGGCTGCGGAAAGGTTTATCCGGCCTGCCCAGACCGATATGGAGGAGTGTTTGACGTTTTATGCCGAAATGCTCGATGATCGGATAGAGGAAGGGCTTTCGGAGGAGGAAGCGGTTGCGGCGGCAGGCGCTGAGGAAGAGATCGTCCGGCAGACGGTGGACGAGACGCCTCTTGCCAAAATTGCCAAAGAAAGAGTACGCCCGAAAAGACATCTGAAAGCGTGGGAGATCGTGCTTTTGGCGCTGGGCTCACCGGTATGGCTTTCGCTTGGAATTGCCGCGGCGGCTGTGATCCTTGCGGTTTACGTTTCCCTGTGGGCTGTGATCGTTTCTCTGTGGGCGGTTTTTGGGGCGCTCGCTGTTTGCGCGCTCGTCAGCTTACCGGCCTGCGCTGTTTTTGCCTTAGCTTTTGAACTACCTGCGTTTTCTGCGCTGGCGTCGCTCGTCTTCCAAAACCAAGGCTTGCAAGTTTTTTAGGTAGTCATTCTCCGCACGCAACCGCTGGACTTCTGCCAGCAGATCTTCTTCTACCTGCTTCGGCAACTGCTTTGGCGGACTCCCCTTACTGCTGCGGCCGCGCCGTTCAATGGCTAACCCTTCCGGACCTTCTTCCAAATAAATGCGTTCCCAGCGCTCTATAATTTTATGGTCGTTAATTCCAAATTCCTGCATCGCTGCATAGATACTCAGATGTTCTTTTTTCATGGTTTTTACAACCATTCTCTTGAACTCTGGCGTATATCGTTTGTTTGGTACTCCTTTTGGCATAGCAAAACACCCCACTTCTTAGTTAGTATATCATACTGTCTAACAAATGGGGTGCAGTTCACTTTCCGTTGGCGTGAGGGATTATTTATATTGTATATTGGGGGTAAGCTCGTTCTTGCGGATCGCTTGCTATGGCGTTTTGTGCATGCCATACTTGAATCAACCGACGCTAAAGGAGCATAGACCATGGTCGATAAAAGATATTATGAAAAACTCGGCGGCTTCGCTTACCTCTTGGGCGAACTGAGAAAGAAGATCGGCAAAGAACAGACGGAGGTTCTGGTCAGCGACGCAGCAGACCTTTGCAACGAATTATGCGGGAAATATAAGGGGCTTTCCCAAAAGGAGAAAGTGCATACTGAACGGATGTTTTTCCCGCGAGCCGCTATATATCTGCAAATGATTCGATATATCACACAGGAAGAAGCCATAGGCCTGATCGAAGAATCTGTGAGAATCGGCGTGGAGCCCGACCGGAAACGGCTGCATGCGGTGACGAAGATCCCGTTTATCCGGCCTCTTTTCTTTAAAATCTTCCCCCGGATGATCGATACCATGTTCAATGGCGAAGCAGGCTTCAAAGCGGCAGAGTTTGAATCCGACAGCGGGCATTACCGGGTCGATGTTCTGCAATGCCCCTATGCGAAGTATTGTGAATTGCTGGGCTGCAAAGAGCTGACAGCTACTTTCTGCCTGAGCGATGACCGCGTCTACGGAAATATGTGCGGCATCGTCTTTGAGCGGCAAGGTACGATAGGACGGGGCAGTGATAAATGTGATTTTGCCTTTACCATGGATTAACGGCGGGTGAATACATATATATTTATATTCATAATCCCTGTTTGCCGGCCTGGTTTGCTTCGTTCGTTTTCTAATCGACGCCTGACCAATCTCGCAGCAATAAAAAATCCGCCGCAGAAAAGCGGCGGATTTTTCAAATTAAGGTGGAGGCATCCAGATCATTCGGCGGCTGCACACCGGATGTTCTGTATGATGCTATTATAACCGGAGAAGAAATCAAAGAGTGAACATTCCATGAACAAATTCCGGGGAAAATGTAAACAAATTGGAACGATGGCGCAGATTCCGCACAAAAAATAAAAGCATAGTCACAATAGATTCAAATGTGTTATACTTGCCCTGAGAAAAAGGGGGACTGCCCGATGCAGAATTATAAACTGACGCTTTCCTACGACGGCACGCGCTACCGCGGCTGGCAGAAGCAGGGAAACACCGCCCAGACGGTGCAGGGAAAGCTGGAAACGCTCCTTTCCCGCGCGTTGGAGCAGCCGATCGAAATCGCGGGCAGCGGCCGGACGGACGCCGGCGTCCATGCGAGAAGGCAGGTATGCTCCTTCCGGGCGGAGACGGACAAGTCCTGCGCGGAGATACTTGCGCTGCTCCGGGAGTATCTGCCGGAGGACATCGGTGCGCTCTCGCTTGAAAAAGCGCCGGAGCGGTTTCACGCCCGGCTCTCGGCGGTGCGGAAAACGTACGTTTACCGCGTCTGGAACAGCGCCGCCCCCTGCGTATTTGCAAGAAAGTATGTATACGCGGAGCCGCGCCCACTGAATCTCGATGCCATGCGCCGCGCCGCGGCCGCCCTTTGCGGACGGCACGATTTTTCCGCCTTTTCCACCGGGAAGAAAACGGGGCGCGCCGCCACGCGCACCGTGGAGTCCATTGCCATCGAGCACTGCGGGGAAGAGGTGCGCTTTACGTTTGCCGGCGACGGATTTTTGTATAACATGGTGCGCATTCTGACCGGCACGCTGCTCGAAGTTGGTCTCGGAGAGCGCTCGCCGGACGATATGGCGGCGATCCTCGCCTCACACAGCCGCGCCAACGCCGGGTTCACCGCCCCGGCGCAGGGGCTTTTTCTCTGGGACGTGACGTACTAATCGGGCAAAACCGGAAAAATTTCGTTTTTCTCAACTTTATGTTGTTTTTTTCTGGCTTTTTTGTTAAGGCTGTGTTATAATTCCTTTTTGAAAATACCCTATGCAGGTGAAGAATATGACAAACCACAACCCCTATATGACCCGCGAGGGCGGTGCGACCGTCACGGTGTTCGTCCCGTACGACTGCAAAAACCACTGCCCGTTCTGCATCAATAAGCAGGAATACCAGAATCCCGAAGGCTTCAGCGTGGAGAAGGTGTGCGAGAGCATCCGCATGTTCCACTCCATCACGCCCAAGTGCGACTTCGTTTTCACCGGCGGCGAGCCGTTTTCCGAGCCGGACGCACTGCAGGTGATGATGGACTGCATCCCGGAGGGGCACCGCGTGTTCATCAACACGACGCTCCCGGTCTCCGAGCTTTTCCCTGCTGACCGCATCATTGCGTTCACCGAACGCAACAAGGACAAGATTACCTGTATCAACATCTCCCGCCACATGGTGCATTATGTGGAAGAGTGCAACGACGAGCTCCTTGGCTCACTCAAGGTGCCGGTGCGCATCAACTGCGTGCTCTTCAAGAACTATCCGCACGACGGCATGATCGACTTTGCCAACCGCTTCGCAAAGTACGGCCTGCCCATCCAGTTCCGCGCGGATTATACGATTACCACGCCGGAAAACCTCTACGAGCGCGAGGGCGATCAGATTCTGGCCGATCTCATGAAGAACTTTGAGTATCTGGGCCTGGACGGCTGCCGCATCCGCTGCGGCTACCACTTCAACAACCACGGCCAGCACATTGCCTATCACCGCACGCTGCCCTACAGCACGATGACCGAGACGATCGACGGCGTGACGTACGACATCCTGTACGACGTTCTCGTCAAGCAGACCGGCGAGCCGCACTCCGACTGGACCGGCGTGCCGCTGGATGTGGAAGCCTACCG
>CAKSWA010000035.1 GCA_934511165.1 uncultured Oscillospiraceae bacterium
AGCGCAAGAAGCGTTGATACGATTTTCTTTCCCTTCATGTGTAAAAGCCTCCTTCTTTGTTCTGATTGATCGCCTCAATTCCTTTTAGTGCTTCAACACAGTAATTTTACCAGACAATGCGGAGATTCTCAAGAGCGCATTTGTACAAATTCCTGTTTTTTGGCGCCGCTTATAACGTTTGAGGCGGAGCAGCCGCTCCTTGCCCTGATGTACTTTGCAAGGCAGACCAATAAAAAAATCCTTCGGAACAGATGCTCTGAAGGATTATTTTTACGCCAATATCATTTTTCCGAAAAACTCCGGGCGGTGAAAATCGGGCGTCGGCGTTTCCACTTCATTCCATGCAAGAAAATGCGGATGCGCCGTTTTGTCGCCGCATTTGTAGCAGTTGGCGCGGAAGGAAACGCCGGAACGCAGCACGAAATCCGGATAGAGAATGCGCAGAAATGAAAGCGGGATGCGGTATTCCGCCGTCCAGCCGTCCGGCGTCCGGGCACAAACGGGACGGAACGCTTCGCTCTCCGCTTTGTGGCAGAGACGGACGCGCTCGTGCCGGTTGGGGCCGAAGCCCAGCTCCATGCAGGCGTTGGGGTTGATCTCAAAGTTTACATAACGTCCGTCGGCGAGTGAGAAGAAAAACTCCATGCAGCTGTCCTCGTGGACGGGGCTGAGCGGGGCAGTATACTCCGCGCGGACATCGGATTCGTAAGCGCGCTGAAAAACATAGAGAGCGGTATCGTCATAGCAGAGCTTCTGCTCCATGCGTATGCCGCAGTCCGGCGCCCACAGCACGCAGTTTATCTGCAGCGGCGCTATTGCGTCCCAGTCGGGCGCGCCGGAGGATTTTACGATGGTATAACTCTTCATAGCATCTGCCCGCCGAGATATACGGCGCTCCGGTTCAGCGCGGCGTCGCACACGACAAAGTCGGCGAGCTTCCCTGCGGCGATGGAGCCGATCTCCGCGTCCTGATGGATTTGCCGCGCCGGAACGATCGTCGCGCTCAGAATTGCCTGTTCAGCCGGAATGCCGAAAGACACGGCGCGCTGCATGCACTCGTAAAGGTTGGTAGCGGAACCGGCGATCGTCCCGTCGGCGAGTCTTGCAACGCCGTCCTTGAGAAAAGCTTCCTGACCGCCGAGCGCATACCGCCCGTCCGGCATGCCGCAGCAGCGCAGCGCGTCGGAGATGAGACAGATACGGCCGGGGAAGAGCTTGAACGCCATTCGCACGGCGCTGGGGTGGATGTGATATCCGTCGCTTATGAGCTCCGCAACAACGGCATCGCGCTCCGAGCCCGCGCCGATGGGGCCGGGCTTGCGGTGATGGATGCCGGGCATGGCGTTATAAAGATGCGTCAGATGTGTGGCGCCTGCGTCGAAAGCGGTGCATGCCTCCTCATAGGTGCAGTCCGTGTGCGCGATGGACACGGTGCAGAACTTCGACGCCTTTTCCGTGAACGCCACAGTGCCGGGCAGCTCCGCGGCGATATCGACGATACGGAGAAGACCTTCCGATGCGTCGTACAGCCGCTCAAACGCGGCATAGTCCGGCAGCTGAAGATAATCTGCGTTCTGTGCGCCCTTTTTCTTCTCGGAGAAAAAGGGGCCTTCCATGTTGATGCCCATGAGCCGGGCGCAGCCGGCGGGCGCGGCTTTTTTGAGCGCAGCAGCGGTTTTGTAGGCCGTTTCGAGCACATCGTAGGGCAGCGTCATGGACGCAGGGGCAAAACTCGTAACGCCGTTCGCTGCAAGATACTTTGCCATTTTGGCAAGACCGTCATAGTCACCGTCGGAAAAATCCGCGCCGGAGTTTCCGTGGTTGTGGATGTCCACCAGACCGGGGATCACGTGCTGTCCGCGCAGATCGACCCCGTCCCCGGCAGTGTCGGCGAGAATTTCGGCAAAACGGCCGTTTTCCACGCGGAACGCGCCGCGTTGGAAGCGCCCGTCAACAAAAAGATTGGCATTGGTAAAAAGCATGCGGTTGATCCTCCTGTGCGATCATATTTCCGATGGTTCGTTGAAATTATGCCTTCGTTTCTTCTGCAACAATGCGCTGCATTTCCGTCCACTTTTTTTCCATGTCCGCCGCGAGCTTGAACTGTGTCCGCGCGCGGTCGAGATTCTGTCCTTCGCGGTGCGCGGGGAAGTAGAGGTCGCCGTCGAGATGGTCGGTCAAAAACCGCACGCCGCACTCCATCGTCATGGTTTTCGCGCCCAGCGGCAGAAGCTCCAGCTCCTTTTCGGTCAGGTTCGGGCAGGAGCGGACATATCCGCGCGTAAAGGCGCGGAAGCGGTCAAGGCTCATCTCTACCTTGGAGAGATCGCGCTCGTCCTCGGCCGCGGTCGAAGCACCGAAGCGGATGGCGTCGCCGAAATCGTACAGACTGGAGCCGGGCATCACGGTGTCCAGATCGACGACACAGAGAGCCTTTCGCGTCTGCGCGTCGAGAAGCACGTTGTTGAGCTTGGTATCGTTGTGCGTAACGCGCAGCGGAATCTCTCCGGCGGTGAGAGCGTTCTGGATGGTGGCCATCTCCGCTTCCCGCGCAAGAGCAAAATCGATCTCCGGCTGCACGGACGCGGCGCGGTGGGCCGCGTCGTGCGCAATCGCTTCGCGGAAAATGCGGTAGCGGTCGGGGGTGTTGTGAAAATTCGGGATCGTTTCGTGCAGCTTTTCCGCCGGAAAATCGGAGAGAAGCTGCGCAAACGTGCCGAAGCCGACGGCGGCCTGATAAAAGTCCTCGTCCGACTCCGGCTGCTGCAGACAAAGCGTCCCGGCGACAAAGATATAAACGCGCCAGTATTCGCCCCCGCAGCGGATGTACGGCGCGCCGTCCGTTGTGCGGATGAGCGTCATGACGCTGCGCGGCTCGCTGCACTTGGTGCGCAGAAACTCCGTCACTGAGGCGACATTTTCGGACAATCCCTGCACATCGGGGAACGTGTGGTGGTTGATCTTTTGCAGAATATAGCTTCGCCCGGCGTCCGTTTTTACAAGAAACGTGGTATTGATGTGGCCGCTGCCGTAGTTTTCGCAGGAGACCGGGGCGCCGTCCAGACGGAAGGCGTGCAGAATATCCAGCTTTTCTCTATCCATAATTACAAAGCTTCCTTTGGATTCTTCCTGTCTATTTTAGTCAGTCCGGCGGAAGATAGCAATCCTTTTGTAAGAAATGCGCAGGATTTTTCAAAAAAACCAAACTGTTTCCCCGGAGAGACGCGGGAATAAAGAAAACGTCCTTACGAAAAACTTCCGTAAGGACGCAGCAGCACCCGGTATATCGCCATTTCGCGCGATATACCGGGCGCTGTGCTCAGTGATTATTGTTTAACGATCGTTCCCGATTCGCCGGTAAGGGCGAGCGCGGCCTTTTCCAGAGAACAGATGACCGCTTTTCTGCCGGCCTTGGAGGAGGCGAACTTCATGCTGGCCTTGACCTTGGGAAGCATGCTTCCGGGGGCGAACTGACCCTGCTGAGCATATTCCTCGGCTTCCTGGCAGCTCATTTCCTTGATCTCTTTCTGGTCGGGCTTATTGAAGTTGATGCACACTCTGTCAACTGCGGTGAGAATATAGAGATAATCCGCATCAACGATCTCTGCAAGACACTCGGAGGCGTAATCCTTGTCGATCACGGCGGGAACGCCCACGTAGTCGCCCTCGCCCTGCTTTACAACGGGGATACCGCCGCCGCCGCAGGCGATCACAAGGAAACCCGAATCGACCAGATGGAGAATGCTCGCCTTTTCCACCACATCCACCGGAATGGGGGAGGCAACCACCTTGCGCCAGCCGCGGCCGGCGTCTTCCTTGAATACGCAGGTGTGGTCTGCCGCCATCTTCTCTTTGGCTTCCGCTTTGGAGTAGAAAGCCCCGATGGGCTTGGTGGGATTTTTGAAGGCGGGATCCGCCGCATCAACCTCGACCTGCGTGACAAGCGTCACCACATTTTTCGCCAGGCCCTGGGCTTGAAGCTCGCGGGCAATGGCGTTCTGGAGGTGATAGCCGATATAGCCCTGACTCATGGCGCCGCATTCGGGGAAGGGCATCTCCGCCTTAATGACGCCGTCGGCCGCGCTGTGGCTCAGACCCAGATTGATCATGCCGACCTGCGGGCCGTTGCCGTGGGCAATGATAAGTTCATGCCCCTGCTTGACAAGATTGACAATGGTTTTGGCGGAATTGGCAACCTTTTCTTTCTGTTCTTCCGGCGTGTTGCCGAGGGCGTTTCCGCCCAGCGCAATTACGATTCTCGCCACGGCACTCAGTAGACAATGCCCATGCTGTCGAGCACGGATTCAAGCTCCGCTTTCGCAGCGGCCTTGGCGATTTCGGAGAACTGCTTCTTTTCCCGCGTGAAGTACACGAGAAGGCCGCGCATGGCGGTAAGACGGTTCCAGGCTTCCTCCCAGCAGAGGGAAGCGGCGGAGTCGGCGACCTCGTCGGTAACGTCCTCGCCGCGGGTGCAGGGCAGGCAGTGCAGGAACTTGCAGCCGAGATTGCCGAGCTGCATCATGTCACGGTTGACCTGATAGTCGCCGAAGAGCTTTACGCGCTCCTCTTTCGGCATTTCGTTCTCGTAAAGGCCGTACCAGACGTCGGTGTAGATGAAGTCCGCACCCTTGACGGCGCGGCGGTCATCGGTGACCTCCCACGTGCCGCCGGAGATATTGCAGTTCTCCTCGAGAATCTTCTTGTGGTCTTCGTTGAGCTGGGCAGACTTGGGACCATAGTGGACGAAGTGTGCGCCGAGCTTGCTGCAAATAAAGCCGAGAGACGCGCAGACCTGCGTGCCGTCGCCGGTGAAGACGATTTTGCAGTCCTCAAACTTCTTGCCGGCGGGCAGATGCTCCATCATGGTTATCACATCGGCGATCGCCTGCGTCGGGTGCGTGTAGTCGGACATGGCGTTGATGACCGGGATCGTGCAGGCGTTTGCTAGGCTGACGACGGTCTTGTGCTCAATGACGCGCGCCATGACGATGTCCATCAGACCGGAGAGAACACGGCCGGTGTCCTCGATCGTCTCGTGTCCGCCGAGCTGGATCATGCCGGGCCCGAGATACTGCGCGTGACCGCCGAGCTGTTCCATGGCGGTCTCAAACGAGCAGCGGGTACGGGTGGAGGACTGCTGGAAGATCATGCCGAGCGTCATGCCCTTCATGAGCGGGGGATTGTAGCCGGAGTTGATGGACTTTTTGATGGCAATGGACAGATTGATGAAGTCCATCAGTTCTTCCTTGGTAAAGTCATTTACGGTGAGAAAATCCTTTTTCATTGTTGCGACCCTTTCATGGTTGTTTTCCGAATAGCAGAATGATGGCCGAGAGGACCAGTGCCCCCAGCGCGATCGTATATACGGCGCTGAAGCCGAGAGTTGCGGAAATAATACAGAAAATGCTGACCAGTGCAACGGTGAAAGCATACGGCATCTGCGTGACGGTATGATCCATCACATCGCAGCCGCTGCCGAGCGCTGCAAGGATCGTGCAGTCGGTCATGGGGGAGCAATGGTCGCCGAATATGCCGCCGGAGAGGACACCCGCCACGCAGACCGGAAGAAAATGGCTGCCGATGCCGGGGCTATTTTCCATGACGGCACAGGCGATGGGGATCGCCATTGGCATGACCATGAACATACAGCCATAGCTTCCTGCGGCAAAAGACACGACACAGCAGCAAACGAAGATGATCGCCGGAACAAACTGCCATGCGGCCTTCGAAGCGATCAGCTCCACGACGAAATATACCGTGCCGAGCTTTTCAACGATCGAGGCGAGTGACCACGCGAGCAGCAGCACGATGATCGTCGGTACGATGTTCCCTACGCCGTCGAGCCATGCTTTGATGCCTTCTCCTGCGGGCAGTATCCTCGTTACTGAGGCTGCGGCCATGGCGGCAATGCCGCTGAGAAATGCCGAGCGAAGCAGCAGCGTGATCGTATCGCCGCGTTTTGCGAGAAGCGAAGCGACAAGATACAGCACGAGCAGAGCGATGCTGCCGAAAGCTACCCAGATCGCTGCCGGCTCTTTTTTTGAGCCCGTATTTGAGCCGCCCGGTTCAGAGCTTTTCGGACATGCGCCGCTTTGCGCGGCTCTGGCGCGGCGCTCCGCTTTGAGCATAGGGCCGAACTCCCTGCCGGTGAAACTGGTGATGAGCATGAACACAAGAGCAAAAATGCAGTAGAAGCAATAGGGGATGGAGCGAAGGAAAACCTGAAAGGCAGAGTCTGCGATACCGGCCGTTTCCAGACCGCTGCTGATGACTGCTATTTCCACGGCGACCCAGCTGGAAACCACGGCGATGCCTGCCACGGGCGCTGCGGTCGAGTCGACGATGTACGCGAGCCGTTCCCGCGAAAGCCCGACTTTGTCTGCAATTGGGCGGAGCACAGGGCCGGTGATCAGGGCGTTTGCGTAGTCGTCAAAGAAGAACAGCACGCAGAAGAGTTGCCCAAGCAGATTGGCTCCGCGCGGCGTTTTCACTTTTTTTGTGATCCGCTTTGCCGCGGCCTCAAAGCCGCCGGTCTTCATAAGCACACCGACCAGTCCGCCGACAAGCGCACACAGGATCAGCACCTTGGTGTTTTCCGTATCGGAGGCGACGCCTACCAGTTCGTCAATGACGCTTGGAACGATCTGCGGAAGCTGCGCTGCGCCCTTTTCTCCCGTTAGAAGCAGAAGCATAAGCTCTCCGACGGATAGTCCAATAAGCAGCGACACGACGACATCGCCAAGCAGAAATGCCAGAGCGACGGAGAGCACCGTTGGGAGCAGGGAGAGCGCGCCGAGTGCGCTCCCCAGTTCTGCGGCGGTAACAGCGCCGGTCAGCGGAGCCGATATGAGCCGGAAGCAAAAAATGGCGACCACGGAAAGCACGCAAAGCACCACCGCGGCGATCTTTCTGGTTTTCATCCGCAATCCCCCCGGAAGCGAAAGCTGCCGGTTTTGTCCTTAGTTCTTTTTCTTTCCGGCGCGGTAGAGCCAGTAGCCGACGGCAACGGTGAGCAGTACGCCGATGAGCTGCATCCAGAAGGCGTAACCGGTCACGTCAAAGTCGATGAGGAAGTAGCACGCAAGCGCCACGCAGAGGAAGCAGATAACACCGCAGACGACTATGCCGGCTTTCCCGCCCGGAACGGCGTACTGGCGGGGCGTATCGTCGGTGAATCTCAGCTTGATGGCGGCGGGGAACATGAAGAGATAGTTCAGCATGAACACGATCGACGCGAAGGAGAAGAGCGTCCAGAAAACGTCGTTCGCGTTGCCGCTGAGCGCGTAGTTGAGAATGATGAGGGCGGAGGAAATGACGCCCATGAGGTAGTAGAGATTGTCGGACGTGCCGTACTTCTCGTTGCGGTGGCCCAGAAACTTGGAGCGCTTGTCGAGCTCCGCGGCCTGGAAGGACTCGTTTGCGCCGAGGCACCAGGTGATCATGTTGGCGACCAGCGTGGAGATGGCAAGAACGATGAGAATGTAGAACACGGGCATCTGCGCGCTGCCAAAGACGGAGCAGAGCTCCTGCAGGGCGTAGACGAAGCCGTCGACCTCGTCGACATTGGCGGCGTTGATCGCGGCGAGAACGCCGAATGTGCCGAAGCAGTAAAGGAACGTGATGGCCGCGCCGGCAATGATCGTCATCTTGGGAACGGTCTTCTTGGGATTCTCGATCTTGGAGCCGATGGAACCGATCAGCTCAAAGCCGAGGAGGTTGTAGACGATCGCGCCGACATAGGTGACCGTGTTGTCCATGGTGGGAACCCAGTTCGAAATGGAGAAGTCATTGGCAAAGCCGTTCTTCACGCCGTAGGCAATGCCCATGAAGCCGAAAATCACGAGAATGCCCATCTTGACGACGGCCATGATGTTGGACACGAGAACGGAGAGCTCAATGCCCTTCACGCCGATGTAAACGATGACCCAGCACATCGCAACGGCGATGATCGCCTGCACGATGATGCTCATCTCCGGGAACAGCGCGAGACTCAGCCAGCCGGAGAACGCGGTGAAAACGGCGGGCATCCAGAACGCCACGTTGACCCAGTACATCCAGCCGACGAGAACGCTGGGGAACTCGCCGAAAGCCCGGCCTACCCAGCTGACGATACCGCCGTCATCCGGGTAGGTGCTGCCGAGCTCAGCGGAAAGGAGACCGTAGGGGATAAAGAAGATGATCGCGGAGATGATCCATACCGTGATGGAGGAAACGCCGATGATTGCCGGAGCGACGAACGAGTCGAGCACGAGAATGCTGCAAACGGTGAACAGTACTGTGCCGACAAGGCTTACCTTTTTACTGTTTTCCATGGTATTTCTCCCTCTTATTTTATTTTTTCCCGAAGGCTGTCCCGCGCGACACGGGACAGCCGGACGGTTTTCAGCCCTTGGGCTGCTGCTGGGTGATGCAGTGGATGTTGCCGCCGCCGTAAGCGACTTCCTCGGTGCGGACGCCGACGACCTTGCGCTCCGGGAACATGGCCTGCACCTGCTCAATGGCGAGAGCATCGTTCTCGTCGCCGTACTGCGGAAGGATGATGCCGCCGTTGACGATCAGGAAGTTCATGTAGGAAGCAATGGAGACCTCGCCCTCTTCACGCGGGATCGTGCCCTCAATGCACTCGATGGTGTCCGCGCCCTTGAGATAGCAGGGCTCCTTGGTCAGGCACAGCTTGTGGACCTTGAGCTTGCGGCCCTTGGCGTCGGTCGCCTCGCAGAGCGTCTTGTAAGCGTCCTGTGCCTGCTGGTAGAACGGATGATTATTATCCTCGGTCCAGATGCATGCGACCTCACCCGGACGGATGAAGCAGGCAACATCGTCGATGTGGCCATTGGTCTCGTAAGGATCGATACCGTCCTTGACCCAGATGATCTTTTCGAGATTGAGGTACTCCTTGAGCTTCGCCTCGATCTCTTCCTTGCTCATGTCGGGGTTGCGGCCTTCGGAGAGGAGGCACATCTCGGTCGTGATCAGCGTGCCTTCGCCGTCAACATGGATGGAACCGCCTTCGAGCACGAAGTCAGGGGTACGGTAGGAGTCGACGCCCTCGATCTCGCAGACCTTCTGCGCAACGAGATTGTCCTGATCCCACGGAAAATACAGGCCGTCGACCAGACCGCCCCAGGAATTGAATTCCCAGTCAATGGCGCGGACATCGCCCTTGTCATTGATAACGAACGTCGGGCCGCAGTCACGGATCCAGGAATCGTTGCTCGTCATTTCTACAACGCGGACCTCGTCGGGAAGCATGTAACGCGCATGCTGATACTGCGCGGGGCTGACGCACATCGTCACCGGCTCAAACTGAGCAATGGCCTTCGCAACCTCGGTAAAGACCTTCTGCGCGGGCTTTGCGCCGTTGCGCCAGTTGTCGGGGCGTTCCGGCCAAAGCATCCAGATCTGTTTCTGTTCCTCAAACTCACCAGGCATTCTGAAGCCGTCAGCCTTCGGGGTGCTTTCAATTCTCTTCGCCATTTTTTCGTTCCTTTCTGAAATAATTCATAAATTCGCGGTGGTTATATTGCCGTTTCTTGTACAAGCTATACCCGAATCGTACCATAGATTTTTCCTGCTGTCTCTATTTTGGGGAACGAATGTAACGCTGGAAAAAGAAAAGTGCTGTGTTACAAATTGCGTAACACAGCACGAAAATCAATCAATAATTGTACTGGAATCGGAGGAAAGACGCTTGTATAAAAGCGTTTCCATGATGGCGATCATGCCGCAGCGCGACGTAACATCCACACCCTGACAGTCGATTTCGTCGGCAAAAACATAGAAATTCAGATCGCTCATATTCTGGATCGCATTGTTGTCGGCCCGCGTGAGCGAAACGATGGTTGGCGTGGCAATGGCGAAAATGCGCTCGATCTGCTGTATGACGCTGCGGTTGTTTCCGGTATAGGAAAGAACAAGCAAAACGTCATCCCGCTTGATCCGGCGGAGGACGGAAGCAAACTCATACTCCTCGTCCGGCATCTCCGTGTTGAACCCGATCATGGTCAGCAGCCGGTAAAGATATCGCCCAACCTCATGGCTCAGTCCTTCGGCAAGAATGAATATGTTGGGGTTTCGGTTCATGATCGCGTTGAATTTATTGATCTTTTCGTCCGTAATGACCTTTACCGCCTCAATCACGTTTTTGAGATAGCTGTCGCGGTAATTGTCCGCGGAGACGATGCTGGGCATGTGGATCTTCCGCGATTCCTCCTCAGTATCGCGGAGCGCCTGAGAAAACTCGGCGTAGCCCTGATAGCCGAGTTTTTTCACCAGACGGAAGATCGATGTCGTGGAGACAAAACACTTTTCCGAAAGGTCGCGTATGCTCATATCCTTTACGATATGCAAATTTTTGATGATGTAGTTAAACAGGTTCTGCTCTGTCGGTGACAGCCGGGATACGCAGCTGCTTGTCTGCTCATAAAAGTTCATACAAATCCTCCTGTTTCACATTCTGTTACGCATTTTACCGTAATATGTAACGAATGTCAACAAACCGGCGTTTTACACGTTGTTTTGACTCGATTTTTGCGGCACTTATGCAAAATATAGGGGGCATACGCTTTTATGTAACACCGTGCATCATGTTTCACTGGTGTTACATCCGGGGAGGATCTTGACAAATTTGTTGGATATGACTATATTATGCAAACGAACGTTTGGTAGTATAAGTTTACATAATATAAAAAGGAGAGAACAATGATCAATTTATGGGAAGAACACATGCCGTATGGCGTACTGTGCCTTGTCGTTCTGGCGCTTTTCTACGGTATCTATTTCACAAAGGTGCTGCTCCAAAAGCGCCGCGGCATCCAGAGCCGACAGATCGGGCGGCGGAAAGAGAAGAACATCCACACGGTGGAACTATGGATGAGCGCGGCGACGTTCGGTGTTGTTCTCGCGCAGCTTTTATCCGTTGCGTTCGGGTGGAGCATGCTGCCTGCCGGGGCACGCTTTACCGGCTTCTGTACGGGACTGCTCGGCGATCTCATCTTTCTGTTCTCCGTTGTCTGTATGAAGGACAGCTGGCGGGCGGGGATCCTGGATACGGACAAAACGGAGCTTGTTACGACCGGCATATACCGCTTCAGCCGCAACCCGGCGTTTCTCGGCTTTGATTTTATGTACATCGGCGTTCTGCTTTTGTACTTCAACCCGCTGACGGCGGCGTTTACGCTTTTCTCGGTCGTCATGCTGCACTTGCAGATATTGCAGGAGGAGCGGTATCTCACCGCTGCCTTCGGCGAAGACTATACGGACTACAAAAGGCACGTGTTCCGGTATCTCGGCAGAAAATAGGAAACAGGCAAGCAAAAGCGCGGGCTGTACGCCCGCGCTTTCTGCAAATAAAAATCGAGTGTCCTCAAGGAAAAATCCCTTAAGAACACTCGAAGTGGTCCGAGTGACTGGACTTGAACCAGCGGCCTCCTGAACCCCATTCAGGCGCGATACCAAACTTCGCCACACCCGGATTTCTAACAGCCTTGTTATACTACCACAAGGTGTGAGCAATTGCAAGTCTTTTTTTAAGATTCCTGCGGATTTTCTGCCGTACCGATGTCGCGGTAGAGCGAAACGAAGGTTTCAAAGCAGATATTGTTCTCCGTGATATACTTCGCAGCCTCCACGCCGACATAGCGGAAGTGGAACGGCTCATACATAACGCCGGTAATCGGCTCCATGCCGTCGGGGAAGCGCAGGATGAAACCGAACTCCTGGCAATGCGCATTCATGTACTGGAACATGGCGGTGTTTTCAATGGAACGGTTTTTCGTCGGATAATAGATGTCGGTAATGTCGCAGCAGAGGCCGGTCTGGTGCTCGCTGCGACCGGCGGGCATGGTGATGTAGTAGCCCTGGCTGTCCTTGCCATCTGATACGCCGTTGTTCCGGCAGACGCGGAGGAAGTTCGCGGCTTGATCGGCATAGCTCCGGTAGCCGGAGGAGAGATAGACGGAGAGACCCTGCGCGCGGGTATCCGCCGCCATCGCGGCGAGCGCATCGGCAATGCGGCTGTCCACCAGCTGCCCTTCGAGCGTCACAAGTTCCGGCGGGGCATACTCTGCGATGGAGTTATCCGCGTTCGCGAGGATGTACTCCCAACTGTTGATGTCAATGTCCGGCGGTTCGGGCAGACCGAGCGCCGCGGCGCGGCCGGCAGGGGAGTCCGGGTCCGGCGTCGGCTCGGGCGTTGCGGTCGGCTCCGGTGTTGCCGTGGGTTCCGGCGTGGGAGACGGCTCCGGGGTAACGTCCGGCGTCGCGGTAGGTACCGGCGTCGCCATGGACTCCCGGAGCGCGGCGGCGTCGGAGGCCTTGGCCGCGCCGGCGCGCAGAACCATCAGCACCGCGCACAGAAGCAATAAAAGGACCATGACAATGATCCCGATCATCTTTCGCGTGTTCATGTTATTCCTCTTCCATGTTTCTTTTGAGTTTTTCGAGCGCCTTTTTCTCCAGCCGTGATACGTAGGAGCGGGAAATGCCGCAGCGCTTGGCCGTCTCGCGCTGTGTGAGCGTAGCGCTGCCGTTGAGTCCATAGCGGAGGCGGAGAATTTCGGCCTCGCGCTCGTCGAGCACATCGTCGATCATTTCCGAGAGGCAGCGGCAGAGATCGGTCTGCACGATGCGCTCGGACATGTCCTCCTCGTCGGCCAGAACGTCCATCAGTGAAAGGGAGTTGCCGTCGGAGTCGGTGTCGATGGAATCCGAAAGCGAAAGATCGCCCGCGCTTTTCCGGCTGCCGCGGAAATGCATGAGCACTTCGTTTTCAATGCACCGTGAAGCGTAAGTCGCGAGGCGCACGCCCTTGTCCGGGCGGTACGTGGAAACGCCTTTGATGAGCCCCACCGTCCCGATGGAGATGAGATCGTCCTGATCGCTTTCGCTCGTATAGTATTT
This sequence comes from uncultured Oscillospiraceae bacterium, assembly GCA_934511165.1. Lineage (GTDB taxonomy): Bacteria > Bacillota > Clostridia > Oscillospirales > Oscillospiraceae > Apopatocola. The sequence goes on from CAKSWA010000035.1 coordinate 12,901, forward strand.
TTTGATGATGTGTGCTACAAGACGCAGGTTGTGTTCGATGAGCGTGTTCCGGGCCTCCAGATCCCCCTGCATCCAGCGCTCCACGCAGCGCCGCTCCTCCTTGGCGGGCAGCGGCCGCGGAAACGAGCCGGAACCGGCGCCGAGCCGGAGCGAGAGAAACGCGCCGTTGAGCAGCAGTAGAAACGCACTTGCCAGCATACAAAAACCTCCCATAACGGATGATTCATTGTATTCCGGCGCGGATTGTCCCTATGTGCCGGGACAATCCGGCATTATTTTCCCGCTTTGCTGTTGAGCCAGCTCAGAACGTCCTCGTAGACCTCGGCGCGGTTCGTTTCGTTGAGCATTTCGTGCCGTCCGCCGTGGTAGAGCTTCATGGTAACGTCCTTCATGCCCGCCTTGAGGAAGCACTTGTAGGCGCGGATTACGCCGCGTCCCTGCTCGCCGACGGGGTCGCAGTCGCCGGAGACGAACAGGATCGGCAGATCCTTCTTCATCCGGGCGATATTCTTCTGCTTTGTGATGAACGCGATGCCGCTCATCATGTCGTGCAGCAGTCCCGCTGTCGGGATAAAGCCGCAGAGAGGATCCTCGTTATAGAGATCGACGGCGGCTTCGTCGCGGCTGAGCCAGTCGCTGGCGGTGCGGGGATTTTCGAATTTGTCGTTGTAGCTGCCGAACGCCATTTTGTTGAGAAAATCGCTCTTGTGCATCGCGCCGTTCCGGCGAATGTCGAGCGCGCTCATGGCCTTGCCGGCGGAAACGAGAGCGGGACTCTGGTGGCCGGTGCCGCTGATGACCGCGCCGTCCAGCCCGGTACGGAAGCGGATGAGATACGTGCGCGTCAGAAACGAACCCATGCTGTGGCCGAAAATGAAATACGGCTTGCCGGGATACTTTGCCGCCGTTTTATCGTGCAGTGAGCGGATATCCTGCACGGCCTTTTCCCAGCCATTCTCCTCGCTGAAAAAGCCGAGATGCGCCTCGTCCGGCGCGCTTTTTCCGTGGCCAAGCTGGTCATGCATCACAACGATGAAGCCGTGCTCGGTGAGGAATGTGGCAAAGGCGTCATACCGGGCGATGTGCTCGGCGATGCCGTGTACGATCTGAACGATGCCGACGGGATTCCCCTCCGGGAGATATTCGCGCGCAGAGAGCGCTGTCTGTCCGTCCGAAGATAAAAATGTAAATTCCGACATACGTGCCATAGCCAAAGATCCTTTCTTGTGCTATAATGCCTATAATACAAAATACATTATATACAACTCCCGGCGAAAATCAAGGAGGTTATCCCATGAGCCAGCACGTTATCGCCCTTGACCAGGGGACGACAAGCTCCCGCGCCATCATTTTCGATGTGAACGGAAAGATCGTGTCGCTCTCGCAGCACCCCTTTGCGCAGATCTATCCGCAGCCCGGCTGGGTGGAGCACGACCCGATGACGATCCTCTATACGCAGCTCGAATCGCTCTCGGAAGCGTTCCGCACGAGCGGCCTTTCCACGGCGGATATTGCCGCTATCGGCATCACCAACCAGCGCGAAACGACGATCGTCTGGGAAAAGGAGACAGGGCGGCCCGTATATAACGCCATCGTATGGCAATGCCGCCGGACGGCGCCGCTGTGCGAGGAGCTGCGGCGCGAAGGCTGGGAAGAAAAGATCCGCGAAAAGACCGGCCTTTTGATCGACGCCTATTTCTCCGGAACGAAGCTGCGCTGGATTCTTGACAATGTCTCCGGAGCAAGAGAGCGCGCCGAGCGCGGCGAGCTGCTCTTCGGCACGGTGGACACGTGGCTCATCTGGAATCTCACCGGCGGGCGCGTCCATGTGACGGACTACAGCAACGCCTCCCGCACCATGCTCTTCAATATACACACGCTGCAATGGGACGCAGAGCTCTGCGAAGCGCTGCGCATCCCGATGTGCATGCTCCCGAAGCCGGTATCCAATTCGGAGAAGTACGGCACTATCGATTCGCACATGCCGGGACTCGAAGAGCTTTCCGGCACCCCGATCTGCGGCGCGGCGGGCGACCAGCAGGCGGCGCTGCTCGGGCAGGGCTGCATTCATCCGGGCGAGGCGAAAAACACCTACGGCACCGGCTGCTTTGCCATGATGAATACCGGAACAAGCGTTCCGGTGAGCCGAAGCGGGCTTCTCTCATGCGTGGCGTGGAACATCCGCGGCGAGACGAATTACTGCCTCGAGGGCAGCGTCTTTAACGCCGGGAGCACCGTGCAGTGGATGCGCGATGAACTGCATCTCATCTCCTCGGCGGAGGAAACGCAGGCACTTGCCGAGTCTGTGCCGGATAACGGCGGCGTATATCTCGTTTCGGCGTTCACCGGCCTCGGCGCGCCGTATTGGGATATGTATGCGCGCGGCACGCTGGTCGGAATCACGCGCGGCACGACGCGCGCGCATGTTGTTCGTGCCGGGCTCGAGGGCATTGCCTATCAGGTGCGCGATCTCATTGAGGCAATGGAAAAAGATGCCGGGGCACCCATGCAGATATTGCGCGTGGACGGCGGCGCTTCCGTCAACCGGTTCCTCATGCAGTTTCAAGCGGACGTTCTCCGCTGCCCGATCGACCGCCCCGTTATGGTGGAGACAACGGCGCTCGGCGCGGCGTTTCTCGCCGGTCTGCACGCGGGGGTGTGGTCAGACATTGGGGATATCGTCCGCATCCGTGAGTCTGCGCACATTTTCCGCCCGAAAATGGACGCCGAGTGCGCCCGGGATCTCTGCGCGCGCTGGCACAAGGCCGTGGAACGTGCCAAAGATTGGGAATAACTTGTTTTTTTTCGGAAGATATAGTATAATTCCTTTTCAGGCAATTTGAACTTGGTTAGGAGAATATGTCCATGCCATCATTTTCGGAATATTACTGGGCGGGACGCTGCGGCCATCTGATCGGCATAGGCGGCGTATCCATGTCGCCTCTGGCGGAGGTCCTCGCGGAAGCGGGACTTGTGATCACCGGTTCGGACATGAACGAGGGGGCGAACGTGGCGCATCTGCGCTCGCTCGGCATCCCCGTGTTTATCGGGCACCGCGCGGAAAACATCCCGGCGGACGCTGAATTTGTTGTCCGCACCGCCGCCGTGCACGACGAAAACCCGGAGATCGTTGAGGCGCACCGCCGCGGCATCCCCGTGTTTGAGCGCACGCAGGCGTGGGGCGCGATTATGAAGGACTACCGAAATTCGCTCTGCATTTCCGGTACGCACGGCAAAACGACGACGACCTCCATGTGCACGCACATCCTTATGGCCGCCGAGCGCGACCCGACCGTTATGATCGGCGGAACGCTTCCGCTTCTGCATGCCGGCCACCGCGTCGGCGCGGGCGATACGATCGTGATGGAGGCGTGCGAATACTATAATTCCTTCCACGCATTTTCGCCCACCGTGGCGGTCATACTGAACATCGAGGCCGACCATCTCGATTTCTTCAAGGATCTCGAGGATGTGAAGGCGTCGTTCCGGAAGTTCGCCTCGCTTGTCCCGGAAAACGGGTTCATCATCGCGAACGCCGAGGACAAAAACTCCATGGATGCGCTTGCGCCGCTTGGTCGCGATATCTTCACATTCGGCCTGAACAAGGGCGCGGATGTTTATGCTGCCAACATCGTGCAGCACGGCGCGGAGACGGAGTTTGACGTTATCTACTGCGAAGAGGTATTCACGCATGTGAGCCTTCGCGTCCCCGGCATCCATAACGTGAAAAACGCGCTTGCCGCATCTGCGGCGGCCATCTGTCTCGGGTGCAGCCCCGCGGCCATCCGCTACGGTCTCGCCGGATTCTCCGGCGCAAACCGCCGGTTTGAGTTCAAGGGCAAGTACAACGGCGCGGATGTTTACGACGATTACGCCCACCATCCGAGCGAGCTCAAGGCGCTGCTTGACGCGATCGAAACGCTCGGCTACAAGCGCACGATCGTTGTGTTCCAGCCGCATACATACTCCCGCACGCAGGCGCTCTTCAGCGATTTTGTTGAACAGCTCCGCCGCCCGGACGTATGCTATCTCGCGGAGATTTATGCTGCGCGCGAAAAGAACACCATCGGCATCTCGTCGGCGGACATTGCGCGCGAGCTTCCGAACGGCATCTTCTTCGCGGACAACGCTGAGCTCGAAAAAACGCTCCGCGCAACGGCCAGCCCCGGCGATATCATTCTCACGGTCGGCGCGGGTGACGTGTACAAGATCGGCGAGCGGCTCGTCGCCGAGGGAAAGGATAAGGCATGACGCGAGGAGAAATGAAGCTGCGTGCCCGCAGCCTGATAAATTCGACCCGCCCGCATCCCTGCCTCGTGACGCTGGCGCTGCTGGCATTCATATGGCTTCTCAACTATCTGGCGCAGAAAATCGGCGGGCAGCCCATTTTGCTCGATCTGAATGCGATGGAAGCGCTCGATTATGAGAACATGATCCGCATCGACTTTTCCAATGCGGAGTTTGTCCCGACGGCGATCCTGATCCTTTTCCAGCTGGCCATCATCGTTCTCTCCTACGGCTATACCGCCTATACGCTCCACGTTGTCCGGGGCGAGGCTTGCGGTTACGGCAACCTGCTGGACGGCTTTGGCATTGCGTGGCGCGGCATCGTGCTGACGCTTCTGGTCGACGCGCTGGTTATGATCGCGTCGGTGGCACTGCTCGTTCCCGGTCTCATCCTCTCGTATGCCTACGGCATGGCGACCTACTTGCAGGTCGAGCATCCCGACTGGTCGCCGATCCGCTGTATGCGGGAGAGCCGGATCATGATGCGCGGCCACAAATGGGAGCTTTTCGTACTGCAGCTGAGCTTCCTCGGCTGGCAGATCCTCGCGACGATCCCGGTCGTCTCCGTTTTCGTAAAGCCCTATGTGTCCATCACCGAGACGGTGTTCTACGAAAACCTCCGCGCGGCAAATCCGCAGCCGCCGTTTGATTTCTAAAAAAGAGTAAAAAAAGTAGATACCGGCTGGCATGTACCAGCCGGTATTCTTGTAAAGGAGAATGGATATGAAGAAAATTGCCGTCATCACCGGCGCGTCCAGCGGCATGGGCCGCCGGTTCGCGGAAACGGTGCAGGAATTCGGAACGTTTGACGAAATTTGGGCAATCGCCCGGCGGGCGGATCGCCTGGAGGAACTGAAAAATCATACGCCGTTTCCGGTGCGTGCCATCTCGCTCGACCTTTCCAAAGAGACGTCGTATGAAACATATGCCGCGCTATTGCGTGAGGAGCAGCCGGAGGTCGGCCTTCTCATCAATGCGAGCGGCTTTGGCAAGTTCCGTGCCGTGATGGACACGCCGCTCGAAGTGAATCTCAATATGGTTGATCTCAACTGCAAGGCGGTCATGGCGCTCTGCCAGCTTACGGTGCCGTACATGCCGTCCGGCAGCCAGATCATCAACATCGCCTCCGTCGCGGCGTTTCAGCCGATTCCGTATATCAACGTTTACGGCGCGACGAAAGCGCTTGTTCTGCACTACAGCCGCGCACTCAACCGCGAGCTCAAAAAGCAGGGCGTGCGCGTGATGGCGGTCTGCCCGTTCTGGACAAAGACCGAGTTCTTTGACCGCGCTGTGGCGAGCGGGGAAAAGCCGGTCGTCAAGAAGTATGTCGCCATGTACAAGCCGGAGGAGATCGTTGCCCAGGCATGGAAAGACGCGAAAAAGGGCAGGGACATGAGCAAATGCGGCTTCAAGGCGCGCTTGCAGGCGCTCGGTGTGAAGATTTTGCCGCACAGCATGGTGATGGATACCTGGCTCCGTCAGCAGGAGCTGGATTAAAGAAAATCATAGAGAAAACCGGAGCCGCACGGCTGTGCGGCCCCGGTTTTTCGTATGCTTTTCAGGCGTTTTCGCTTCTGCGGCGGCGATGTCCGCGGCCGCGGCGGCGGCTCTGCGTCGCCTTGTCGCGGTAAAATTTCTCCATCTCGTCGTCGGCGCGGTAAACGATGCGGTTTACCGACCAACTGTCATTTTCCGTTTTGCGGAACTTGAGCCGGACAAGGAACTTTCGGTGCTCTTCGCAAGTGCCGATCGTCATATATCGCCGGTCGCCCTGATTGACCCAGCGCGTGAGCTCCAGCGGCTCGCCGCAGTCGGGACAGACGGCGCTTGTGACCTCCGCGTCCAGAAACGCCTCAGAACGGGAATTGTACCCGGTGAAGGCGCGGTGCTCCAGCGCGTCGGGCTCGTCAGCGTGGTGCTTATCCTCCGGCAGACGTGTGGCGAGAAGGGAGGTGGCGTTGTCGTACTGCTCGAGCCCTTCGGCAAAGTCGAGCTTCGAGCATACGAGCGCCGTGTTGTAAGCGTCGCCAAGCGCGTCATGTGCTACGCGGGTCTGCTCAATGGAAAAGTGCTCCATCGCCGTGGCGAGGGACTTCTGGTTTTTATCACCGCCGGTCTGGATGTTGTAGATGAGCTGAAGATTGATCCAGTCCGCAATCCAGTCCCAGTCAAGATCGTGGATGATGATGTTCTGCTCCATGATCCGCCGGTCGTCGTAGCCCCAGGTGACGAACACCGGATCCTCGCCGCACCACTCGCGGAAGCGCTCAAACACGGTGGGGAAGGTGTCGCCGTGGCTGAGCCGCTCCTTATCGATGCCGGTCAGCTTTTTGACTTTGTAGTGCATGCTGCGGAAGTAAATCGGCCGCACATCGGACTGAAATTCCTCCGCGGGGCAGAAATCGTCGTCAAGCTTCACCGCGCCGATCTGGATGATTTCGCCGCTCAGATGGATGGGGAGACGGTTGAATACGGAGGCGTTGGAGCTCATAGCCTGGTTCCATTCCAGGTCAAGGACAATATAGGACATTCGGATTACCGACCTTTCTTATAACCAAGTCATTATACCAACGCAGCAGAGAAATAACAATCCCCTTTTTCCGGAAAAATCATCCCCAACGGCGGTCAAACCGTGCAGAACACATTTTTTGCAGAGCAAAAAGCAAATATTGTGTTTCCATTCTCCCGCGAGTGATGTATAATAAAACGAATTGCAAACATGGGAGGCATGACTCATGTACATAGCTGTTATCTGCGGCGGATTGAGTGCCGAGCGCGATGTTTCCATCAGCTCGGGTACGGGCGCGGCGCGGGCGCTCCGGGCGCGCGGACATAAGGTCGCGCTGGTTGATCTCTTTCTCGGAAACCCCGCGGCGGTATCCGATCCCCGCGGCACTTTTACGTCCGACGCCGGAGACTCTGTTTACTCCGTCCGGGAGACCGAGCCCGATCTTGATAAGATCCGCGCCCAGCGCGTCGGCGATGGGCTGATCGGCCCCGGCGTGATCGAAATTTGCCGCGCGGCAGATATCGCGTTTCTCGCGCTGCACGGCGCGGAGGGCGAGAACGGAAAACTGCAGGCCTGCCTGGATCTTTACGGCGTGCCGTATACCGGCAGCGGCTATCTCGGCAGCGCGCTTGCCATGGATAAAGAGCTCAGCAAAATTCTCTTCCGCGACAGCGGCATCCCTACGCCTCCGGGCGTCACGCTCCGCCGCGGCGACGCGGTGCCGGAGAGCATCGGTTTTCCGTGCGTTGTGAAGCCCTGCTCCGGCGGCTCGTCGGTCGGCACGAGTATCGTTACCGAGCCGGAAAAGCTCGCCGATGCGCTCGATGAGGCTTTTTCGTGTGACGACGCGGTGCTGGTAGAGAAGTATATCCGCGCCCGCGAGCTGACCGTCGGCGTGATGGACGGCCGTGCCATGGCAGTCATCGAGATCATTCCCAAGACCGGGTTTTATGATTACAAGAACAAGTATCAGGCGGGACTCACCGAAGAGATCTGCCCCGCGCCAATCAGCGCGGAGGACACCGCGCGTGTGCAGCGTCTGGCTGAGCGCGTATACGAAGCGCTTCATCTCGACGCTTACGGCCGTGTTGATTTTCTGATGGACAAGACGGACGGCGAACTCTACTGCTTGGAGGCAAACACGCTCCCCGGCATGACGCCGACGAGCCTCATCCCGCAGATGGCGGCGGCCGAGGGCATGGACTACGGCGAACTGTGTGAGAAAATCATTGAAGTATCTCTGAAGAAGTATAAGAAATGAACGGAATGACAATCGGCGAAATGCTCCGCGCCTGCCGCGGCGAATGGCAGAGAAACGAAGAGACGCTTACCAAAGCGCCCTCTTCCATCGTGACGGACAGCCGGCAGGCAGGGGAGGGAAGTCTCTTTCTCGCGCTGCGCGGCGAGCGGACGGACGGACATAAGTATATTCCCGACGTGCTGCAAAAAGGCGCGCTCGCGGTGCTGTGCGAAGAGCGCGGCACGGCGGGCGAGCCGCGCATCGTTGTGCCGGATACGCTTACGGCCATGCAGGAGATCGCGGCGGAAAGCCGGAAGCGCTGGGAGATTCCCTTTATCGGCGTTACCGGCAGCGTCGGCAAGACAACGGCAAAGGAAATGCTCGCTGCCGCGCTCTCCGGGAAATATGAGGCATTCAAAACGCCGGGCAGCATGAACGGGCAGATCGGCATTCCCGTTTCTCTCATCGGTCTGCACGGAGACTATGATGTTGCCGTGATCGAAATGGGCGTCTCGCTCTTCGGGGAGATGACGCGCCTTACGAATATGGTGCACCCGGATATGGCGGTCTTTACGAACATCGGCGACGCGCACCTCGAAGCGCTCGGTGACCGCCCCGGCATCCTGCGGGCAAAGTCGGAAATTTTGCTGGGCATGAAGGATGATGCCGTCATCTTCGCCAATGGCGATGACGCGCTGCTCTCAAAGGCCAATTTCGGGCGGAAAACCGTCCTCTTTGGTCTCGGCGAGAACTGCGCCGTCCGTGCCGCGGACGTGCAGCAGAATGGTGAGAGCCTTTCCTGCCGCATTCTGGCGGAGGGGCGGGATTTTCCCGTGACTGTTCCTGCCTACGGCACATATATGATCTACTCGGTGCTCTCCGCCGCGGCGGTATCGCTGGAGCTCGGCCTTTCGGATGAGGAGATCGCGTGCGGCCTTGCCCGGTATGAAACGGTCGGCCGCCGCTCCCGCGTCGTCAAAACCGGATACTGCACACTTGTGGACGACTGCTACAACGCAAATCCCACGTCCGACTGCGCGGCGATCGACTCGCTCTCTTCGCTTGGCGGACGGCGTGTATGCATCCTCGGCGATATGCTGGAAATGGGGGAGAATGCCCCGGCGCTCCACCGTTTGGTCGGCGAATACGCTGCGGCGCACGGCGTCGAACTTGTGATCACGCAGGGCGAGCTGGCAAAGCACATTGCCGAAGTCGCAGGGGACGATATTGGCGTTCATTTTTCCGACCGTGCATCACTTCTCACCGCACTCCCGGCGCTGCTGCATAAGGGCGACGTTGTGCTCGTCAAAGCCTCTCACGGTGCGCATTTCGAGGAGATCTCGGAAGCCGTTAAGCAGATTTCCTGAAAAGTTTAAAATCCTGTGCTCCGGCACAGGATTTTTTGTAACGAAACGGATAAAACGCGCACTAATATACGACGAAACGGAAAGGAGGGGCGGCACGGATGCAGAGCATGGAAGAGATTTACCGGCAGCACGCGCAGACGGTGTACCGCTATCTCCTTGCCCAGACGCGCAGCGCCGATCTTGCGGAGGAGCTGACGCAGGAGACGTTCTATCAGGCCGTGCGCACCGCCGGGCAGTACCGCGGCGAAGGAAAGCTCACCACATGGCTTTGCGGCATTGCGAAGAACGTCTGGCGGACGTATCAGCGCCGCCATCCGCCGGAGGAGGAACCGGACGAAACGGCATCTGCGCGAGAAGCGCCGGATGAAGCGTTTCTCGCACGGGAATCACAGCTCGAACTTCTGCGGAAAATGCAGATGCTCGGAAGCGACGCGCGCGAGGTGATGTACCTTCGCATCTTTGGTGCACTTTCCTTCCGGGATATCGGCGAAATTTTATCGCATACGGAAAACTGGGCGCGCGTCACGTATTACCGCGGCAGGGAAGCGCTGCGAAAGGAGCTGGAAAAAGACGATGAAAAATGATCTTAGCTGCGAGGTCGTCCGCGATCTTCTGCCATCGTACCTTGACGGCGTTGCGAGCGATGCATCAAAAGACGCAGTAGAACGGCATATAGAAGAATGTCCGGACTGCCGCGAAACGCTGCGCCGGATGAAGGAGCCGGAGGAGACCGCACTGACAGAAGAAAAGGAGATCGACTATCTCAAAAAGGTGCGCCGACGCAGCAGCCGCAAAGTGGCCGTAATTCTGGCGATCGTCGTGCTTCTCTCGATGGCAGCGATGCTCCGGCTGTTTTATATTGGTTTTCCTGTGAACTCGCGCGCGATCGCCGCGGTCGTCACCGTAAGGGACGGTACGGTGCGTCTCACCGGCACGCTTACCGACAGCGGC
>CAKSWA010000036.1 GCA_934511165.1 uncultured Oscillospiraceae bacterium
CCAGGAAGATGATCGCAACGATCACCGCCCAGTACGCAATGTTGATAAGGAAGTTTACGCGGGGATTCGTTTCCCGTTTTTCTTCCATAAGAATCCCTCCTTTTTAAGAGTATCGCGTGTCGCTCGGCAGGAACGGCAGCGCGAGACGCTGCTCCTCGCCGTCGAGCGTATATTCAATGCGAGGCATGCCGTCCATGCAGACGCGCACGTTTTCGGCGCTCCGCAGATGGCGCAGAGCGCGGTAGGTCTCGCGCTTCTCCTCGTCGTAGGCGCTCATATCATCGGACGTGAAGAACACGCTTCCGAGTAGGGCGTCCGCGCGCGCGAGCATGGTTTTCTGCGTTTCGGAAAGCTTGAGATTGTCGCTGCGGAGGAAGAACACATCCGGATCGTTCCCAAACGCGCGCCCATTCAAACCGCGGCGGAAAAGCGTATTTTCAAGCGACTGCTTTGTGGAGATGCGCTCGCGGTGCGCCATTTTCATAATAAAGGAGCCGTCCCAGTCAAGCCCCACATCGCAGCCGATGCGGCAGTAATCCACAAGGCCGAACGCCGGCATGAGCGGCACGCCGCAGCCGATGATGAGATGATCGCCGCACAGCTCGCGCAAAAAGTTCACGGCGCGGTGCATACGCCTGGCGCGGCTCTCCGTCGGGAGATTGACCGGCGCGGCGGCATAGAGAAAGTCGAGCTTCACAAGATCGAAGCCCCAGTCGGTGAAAACACGGCGAAATACATCCCGCAAATACGCCGCGACCTGCGGATGGTCAAAGTCGAGCGCATAGAAGCCGCCCCAGTTCATGCCGCAGTACCATGGCTTTCCGTCCACGCGCAGCAGCCAGTCCTTGTGCCGCCGGAAAATTTCCGAGTCCTTCTGGCAGACGAACGGCGAGAGCCAAAGCCCCGCGCGAAAGCCCTTTTCATGGATCTTGTCCGCCGTGCCGCGAAGCCCTTTCGGGAACTTCTTTGCGTCCGTTGTGAGCCAGTCGCCCACGGCGGGCTCCCAGCCGTCGTCGATCTGGAATACATCGCCCTCGGAGAGCACGCCGGTACAGCCGGAGAGATCGGAGAGGATGCATTTTTCGTCGATATCCGCATAGCGGTTATACCAGCTCGAATACCCGGCAATACGCTCCATGGGCCTTTTCGGCAGCCCCATGGCCGCAAACCAGCCGTCGTAGACCTCAGACTCCGCGCCCTCGGCGCAGAAAAGATCAAATACATGAAACTCCCCGTTGCAGCGCACGCCGCAGCAGTCACGCGAGAGCGTGAGCTTTTCGGCATTCGCGTCATAGCAGATCATGGTATACCCGCTCGCTTCGTCGAGCGAGCCGAGCAGCCGGAAATGCTCACCGCGCCGCCAGTAGGCATAGGATTCGCCGTGCGTCACGCCCGGCGTTTCCGGATAGTCGGTAAAATAGTAATCGCCGTAGCGCTCAAGCCCCAGCGGCTTGAAGCGCGCCAGCGGGCTTGCGAAAGAGGGCGTGTAATCGTTCACGCCGCACTCCGGCGAATACGTCCAGCTCTGAAAGCCGTTGATGAAAATACGCTCGTCCGGCTCCGTTTCCCAGAGCATCGCGCCGGTCACGCTTTTGAGCGTGTCATCCGGCAGGTCGCAGACAATGCGGTTCTCGCCCGGCTGCAGCAGTGTACTGCCGGTGACTGTCCCGCCGTTTTCCAGTTCCACGCGCCATAGAAGTTCCATATTCTTCACTCCTGTTCGACGTTTTGTACTTGGATTGAAAAGCGCACCTCTTCCTCCGGCAGTCCGGCGGCGGAAATGCGAAGAACGGCTTCCCCGCTCTCGCCGGCGGTGCGCACATAGGTGCCGGTCATGCCGCCCTCGGCGGTCACCGTGTCTGGGCCAATGAGCGCCGCTGCGCCCGTGAGCGAAAAGCACACGGGAAGCTGCGCATACGAGGCCGGGGTACCGTATTCATCGAGAATACGGACGCGCACCGCGGCAGCATCCCACGTGTCGCCCACGTGAAGTTCTGTTTTACTCACACGCACTTCCATATGCAGCGCCGCGCCCGAGGCGCGCGTTACGCTCGCAACGGTCTTCCCGCCGGTGCGGGCGTCAAAGCGCCAGCGCGTGGCCGCGCCGCCCCAGTTGCCGACGTATTTGCCGAACAGCGCTACGCCATCGTCCATCGTGAGCTTGTAGCGCGCCATGGCCCACGCCATGCGCGCCTTGTCTGCCACCGGCATCCCGGCGAGGCCGTTCTTTCCGGCAGAGACGAGGCACTTTCGCAGCAGCTCTGCTTTGTCGTGCGGGAAATGCTCCTGCGTCTCCAGCAATTCGCCGATCGTATCGTCGATCGCAACCGGGCCGTGCGGCAGTCCGTCCCACCCCTTGGTACAGAACGCGGCAACAAATTGATCATTTTTATAGAGCGCGACTTCCTCGGCATTCGTGAACGCCCAGACAGCGCCGACATTTCCGGCGGGATAGTCGCCGATGTCCATCGGCGAACCGACTTCGAGCACCGGCGTTTTGTCCCCCTGGCTGGCATAGAGCGCCGCGGCGAGCTTCGGATTGCGGAAGGCATCCATCACGCCATGATAGCACACACGGTCGCCGGAGCCGAAGTCCTTATGCGTCGGATAATCGAACATCACCCAGCCGAAGCAGCCGGAAATCTCACCGTCGGACGCGGCGGCGTTCTGCACACGCGCGTGGCGCAGCGCATGCTCCTGCCGCTTTTCCCAGGGGTCAAAGGATTTTGTCGGGAACATGTGGCCGTTGCACTCGGAGATGAGATAGGGCTTATCCATATCCGGCGTCACGGCGCTGCGCTTCTTCGCGCCCGGCGCCGTACCGTCGTGCGAGAAGTCGTTATAGGCGTAGACATCTTCGAGCAGATGGCTCTTTTCGAGATACCGCACGCCGGAGGTCTGGCGCGAAGGGTCAAGTGAATGCGCCAGCGCATTTGTTTCGCGGTAGAAATCGTCGTCGTCCAGACTTTCGTTGATGCGCACGCCCCAGAGGACGATGGACGGATGATTCCGGTACTGCGTCACCATCTCGCGCACATTTTCGACCGACTGACGCTTCCACTCCGCGCCGCCAATGTGCTGCCAGCCGGGAAGCTCGGTAAACACAAGCAGCCCCAGCTCGTCGCAGGCATCGATGAAATGCTGGCTCTGCGGATAATGCGACGTGCGCACCGCCGTGCAGCAAAGCTCCTCCTTAAGAATCCGCGCGTCCTCGCGCTGGAGCGCCTCGGGCGCAGCATAGCCCATGTAGGGATAGCACTGATGGCGGTTCAGGCCGCGGAGAAATACGCGCTCGCCGTTCAGATAAAACCCGCTGCGGCGAAATTCCGCCGTACGGAAGCCGAAACGGACGGTCTTTTCGTCGGTCACCGCGCCGCTCTCGTCAAGTAGCTCGGCACGGATCAAATAAAGATTGGGCTCGTCCAGCGTCCAGGGACGGGCGTTCGAATAGTTTACATAATATTTATTATCGTCACCCTCTGTTACGGCGCATACCGCGCCGGTACCGTCAAGCAGCGTGACTCGGCGGCAGGAGGGCTCGCCGGATACGGTGAGGGTGATCTCGGCGCGGTCGAGCGAGGGCGTCATGACAAACACGTCCTCGATCACATCCGCGCCGCGGACATCGAGCCAGACCTCGCGGTACAGCCCGCCGTAAGCGAGATAATCCAGCACGAAGCCAAACGGCGGCACCGCGGGGTTCTCGGCCGTATCGAGCATCACGGCCAGACGGTTTTCCATGCCGTAGCGCACGGCGGACGTGATCTCTACGCGGAACGCCGTATAGCCGCAGGCATGAGCGGCGAGCTTTTCGCCGTTCAGGTATACCTCGGCATAATGCGCTGCGCCGTCAAATTGCAGAAAGAGGCGCTTGCCGCGGTATTCAAGCGGCACGGAGAGGCCCCGCCGGTAGCCGCAGATGCCGGCATAGTCCTCGGGCTTCGCATAGTGCAGCGGCACCTCCCCCGCCGTGTGCGGGAGATCAACAAGCGGAAACCGTCCCTCGCCGCGGGCAAAGCCGGCGCTCCACTCGCGGGTGAATTCCCAATCGCTGCAAAGGCTGATCATGGCGTCCCTCCGTAAAAAATTGCTTCTTTTATTTTACATGCTGAGAGGCGTTATTTCAACCGAAAGAAAATATTTAACAAAATCACAGCAGCGTCCCTTTAAACGCCGCAAATTATCTGAAAAAAACATGTTTACCCTCTTGCAGATATATATAATGGACTTATCTTCTTTTAAAAGGCATAGGGAGGGTAAATCTATGGGAGCAGCTATTGCTATTGCAGCTATCGTGGGGATCGCCGTGGCGTACTTCGCGGCAAAGGAGTTTGAGCTTATCGCAAAAGACAAAGGGTATGCGGATAAGAAATACTTCTGGTGGACATTCCTTGCCGGTTTTGTCGGCATCCCGATGGTCATCGCGCTGCCCGACCGCCGCGGCGGCGCTCTGCGTCTGCGCGGTAGTCGCCGTTGTTTTTACGCAGGTCATTCTTCCCAAGCAGAAATACAACAAGGCGATGAGCCTGATCGACGCCGGGGAATACGATGCCGCCTATGAAATGCTGGAAAAGCTTGGAAATACGGAGGCGATCGCAGCAAGCAAGTACGATCGCGCCATGGAATACATCGACGCGCGGGACTATGAGGCGGCATTTACATTTCTGAACGGTCTAAACTATAAAGACAGCGAAGAACAAAGCGAAAGCGTTCTGCAAATGATAAAGCAGGAAAACATCGGCTTGTATTGCAGTCTTATATACAATACTGCCGATGTGGGCGACACGGTTTTCTTTGGAGCATATGAACAGGATAACGATATGGCCAACGGAAAAGAGAATATCGCGTGGCGGATTCTTGTTAAGGAAGATAACAGAATGCTGCTGATCAGCGAATATGCTCTTGACTGCAAGCCATACAATACAATTTATGAAGATGTTACCTGGGAAACCTGTTCCCTGCGAAAGTGGTTAAATCACAATTTTATGAATGTCGCGTTCTCCGCTGAGGAAAAGAAAATGATTCCTTCCGTCAGCGTATCGGCTGGTAAGAATCCGAAATGCAGCACAGATCCGGGCAACGCAACGAGCGATAGGATCTTTTTACTCAGCGTCCGTGAAGCAGACTATTACTTCAGCAGCTATAGTAAAGCAGGCTACTACTTCAGCGACTATGATGCGAAACAATACGAACCGACGGCCTATGCCATAGCCAATGGTGCAGAAACGGATAACGACACCTATCTCAAAGGCGGCACAACAGTTTGCAATTGGCGGCTGCGCTCGCCCGGCACAGATCGGAAATGTGCTACTATTATAGACATTCCCGGTGGCTTTAACATATACGCCAGTGTCAACAGAGATGTTTTTTGTGTCCGCCCCGCCATGTGGATCGACATTGAAAATTAAAAAGGCTCACTCCCCAAGGAAGCCAGCCATCAGGCTGACGGAGGGAGTCAGCGCCTTCCCCAAAAAGGAAAACTTTACCAATGCAAAACCGTCCGGAGAAATCCGGACGGTTGCTTTTTTCCTATCAGAGCCGGTCGTTGCCGACGGGGGTAAGGAAGAGCTTGCGGAACTCTGCATCGTCGGAAGAGTTTGCCAGCGCCCATTCCACCTTCGCCACGACCGCTTCGGTCGTCATGGTGTAGGCTTCGAGCAGCTCGTACTTTTTCTTGATGCGGAAACCCACGCGGTAAAGCTCCATGTCGCTGCCCTCGTGGGAGACCTGCGTGGTGAAAATGACCTTCACATGGTTTCGCAGAAGATGGCCGATCTTCTCGGTGAACTCGTCGTTGTCGTAATACGGCACGCCGCCGACGCCGAAGCTTTCAATGATGACCGCGTGAGCGTGCTCGGCCACATAGTCGAGAATGCCGGGCGCCATGCCGGGGATAAGCTTGATGACGCATACGCGGCTGTCGAGCGTCTCGTAAAACCGCACCGGGCCGCGGAACGACTCCCGGATATAATAGCGCACCTCGCCGCCTCGGATGACCGCGACTTCCGGATAATCGATGCTCGAAAAGGCGTTAAAGCTGCGTGTGCGCGTTTTCTGCGCGCGGTTTGCGCAGATGACCTTGTTGTCAAACACGAGATGGATGCCGCAGGCATCGTCATCGGCGGCATAGGTGATCGCGCTGCGCAGATTTTCCCGCGCATCGGTGTCACGCGCATAGATGGACACCTGCGAGCCGGTCAGCACAACGGGCTTCGGGCTGTTCTGGATGAGATAATAGAGTGTCGCGGCGGCGTAGGCCATCGTGTCGGTGCCGTGGGTGATGACAAAGCCGTCGTACTCCTCATATTTTTCCCGGATGATCTTCACAAGCTCGACCCAATTCTGCGGGCGCATGTTCGTGCTGTCCAGATTAAAGGGCTGCACCGTGTCGATCTCGCAGAGACTACGCACCTCCGGGATGCATTGCAGCAGTTCTTCGCTCGTCAGTTCCGGCGTGAGACCGTCCTCCGCCGGGCGCGAGGCGATCGTGCCTCCGGTGGCGATCAGCAGCAGTTTCTTGCTCATGCGTTTTCCTCCTTCATCAGCTCGCGCAGCAGCGCCGCCGCTTCCTCTCCGGACGCGCCGACAGCCGCGCAGAACTGCGCGGCGTCGGTGAGCTTTTCTTTTAAAATGGCGCGGCGCATCGCCGCTTTGTCCGCTTCTCCGAGCGAGGCGGCAAACGTCCCGCGCCCGACAGCGGTATGGATAAATCCGTCCCGTTCCAGTTCTTCCCAGGCGCGGCGCACCGAAATGAGACTGACCGACAGTTCCTGCGCCACAGTCCGGATCGGCGGCAGCACCTCGCCGGGCGTTATATCCCCGCGCAGTATCTGCGCGGCGAGCTGGTCATACATCTGCCGGTAGAGCGGCAGCGGCGATGTATTCGTCACGGTCAGCTTCACAGATCCACCTTTTCAAACCGCTCAGCGCTGATTTTCGCCGAGAGCAGCGTAAACACCGCCCAGAGGACAATTCCCGCAAACAGCACCGGGAGCTGGCGGAGCTGCGCGCTCTTCTCCAGGGTGTCAAGATACGCGCTGACCGGCGAGGGGATATACTGTGCGAGCGATTCAGCGGCAACAATATAAAGAAACGTGAACACGCCGCCCCAGAGGAACGCCTTGCCCTCGCTGCGTCCGGTTTTATAGAACACCGGGAAGAAAATGAGGTTGAAGCCGCCGTACATCAGAAGCGACAGGCCGAAAAACGCCACATTCGGCTCGATGCCGGCGTTGTTCCCCCCGACGGGGTTGATCTTCGCGGAGAGGATCGCAAAGGGGATGGCAATGACAATATTCGCAAGCTCCAAAAGCGCCACGGCGAGCACGCGGGCGCGGACAACGTCGCCCTTGCGCACCGGCAGGAGCGCCGAATAGAAAATATCGTTCTCGGCGCGGTTCGTCTTAAACGTGAGGAATACGCCGAGCATCAGATAGAAAAAGCTGACATAGTAGGGGTACGACGGCACGAGCAGCAGCGCCGTAAGCAGGAAGAAGATGTATACCGTCGGGTGGATGGCAAGCCGGAACTCCTTATACAGCAGATTTTTCATTCTCTCCCCTCCCTTTCGATGTGCACCATGATGTCCTCCATGCCGATGAGCTCCGATGCAAGACCGGAGGCAAGAGCATCCTCCGTTTTCATCATCGCTTCAAAGCCGAAGCTCTGCTCGCGAAGGCCGATGGCACATTCTTTTACCGTGTCCGTCAGTTCGTCCCGGCTGCCGGTCACCTTGCGGTAGGTATCGGTGAAGGTGTCGCGGTCGGTGCTCGTGAGGATTTTTCCATTGTGGATGTACGTGATGAGATCGGCGCACTTTTCGAGATCGGATATAATATGCGTGGAGAACAGAATGCTGCGCTCTCCGTTTCTGACCGTGTCGCGGAAAATGTCCAGAAGCTCATCCCGGCTCACGGGATCGAGCCCGCTCGTCGGCTCATCAAGGACAAGAAGCCGCGCCCCGTGCGAGAGGGCAAGCGCCAGCGTGAACTTCACCCACATGCCAGTGGAGAGCTCGCGCACGCGCTTTGTCTCGTCGAGCGAGAAACGCTTCATATACTCGCGGTACGCCGCATCGTCCCAATGTTCGTAAAACCGCGCCGTGACCGCCGCGACATCGCGCAGGCGCTTGGAGCCATAGTACCGCGCATCGCCCAGCACAATGCCGAGCTGCTGGCGGCAGGCCGATTCGTTTTCCCGGAGATCCATGCCGAACATTTCCACCGCGCCGCCGTCCGGGTGGACGAGGCCGAGCATGCTTTTGAGCGTTGTCGTTTTTCCCGCGCCGTTGCGGCCGATGAACCCCATGATATACCCACTCTCCAAAGAGAACGAGACATGATCCAGCGTAAATCCCGGATACGTTTTGCAAAGATCGCGCACGGACAAAAGTTCCATCGCGCATTCCTCCCTGTTGGACGGTTTATTGTGTATGCTCATTATACACAATCAGCCGCAGCTGTCAAGCCCTTTGCCTTGCCCGCCGGGAAAAAATCTGTTATAGTATTTCCGATCATTCAAGGAGAAACAACGCAAGTGAGTAAAAATACAAAATTATGGACGGCGGGGACTCTCAAAAGCCGCGGCTGGACGGAGGAGCTGCTCGCCTCGCTCCTGCCGAAGCCGCAGCGGCTCTACCGGAACGGCCGCCGCGTGCGCGCCTGGCATATGGACGACATCCGGCGCGCCGAGCAGAGTGAAAGCTTTCGTTCGCTGCGCGCGGCTTCCACAGAGAATATCGACGGCATACCGGACGACGCTGCGCTCGCCGCGGCGGCGCAGCTTT
Organism: uncultured Oscillospiraceae bacterium; assembly: GCA_934511165.1. GTDB lineage: Bacteria > Bacillota > Clostridia > Oscillospirales > Oscillospiraceae > Apopatocola. The sequence goes on from CAKSWA010000036.1 coordinate 8,786, forward strand.
TGCAGAACGCCTGGGACACCGCCGCGCTGCCGGAGAGCCGGGAGACAGCGCTCGCTGCGCGCTACCACGAGGCGTTCCTCCGCCAGATTCCGTCGGTCGGCTTTGCCAAGCGGCTGCGCCCAGGGCAGAGCATCAGCTATATTGAGCACTTTCTGCATCTGGAAAAGGGCAGCGGCGCGGGACCTCTCGGTGCAACGCTCCGCCGGTTTGTTACCGCCGCGCCGTGGCTCGGCGCGAATACCGCTTCCCCGCCCGCGGGAAAGCTTGCGGCGCGGTATGCTGCGGTGCTGCTTGCCATCAGCGCGCGGGATATCGCCGCTTTTACTGCCGCGCAGCCGGAGGCGAACATTGACGGGCTTCTTGAAAAAGGCTCGTTCCCGGCGCAGGAGCTTTTGCAGCATCCGCTCTCCTATCTCTATTCGGTCTTTTATATCCCGCGCGCCATCCGATCCAGCCTGAAGCTTCTCGTTGCGCTCAATCCCAAGGACGAGTATCCGGAAGCGCGCGCCATGCAGCGCCGCTTTATTCTCCACATCGGCGGCACGAACACCGGCAAGACCTACGCCGGGTTCGAAAAGCTCCGCCGGGCGAAAACGGGCGTATATCTTGCCCCGCTCCGTCTGCTCGCGCTCGAAGCGCAGGAGCGGCTGCTCGATTTCGGCGTGGCCTGTTCGCTCACGACCGGCGAGGAAGAGGATCGCCGCGAGGGGGACACCCACGTTGCCGCCACGGCGGAAAAGCTCGATCTCTCCGCGCGGTACGACGTGGCGGTGATCGACGAGTGCCAGATGATTGCCGATAGGGAGCGCGGCTTTGCGTGGACGCGTGCCATTCTCGGCGTGCTCGCGCCGGAGGTGCATCTCTGCGCCGCGCCGGAGGCGCGCGATCTTCTCATCCGCATCATCGAGAGCACCGGCGACACGTGGGAGGAAGTCCGGCATCTTCGCAAAACGCCGCTTGTCTGCATGCGTCGGGAGATCGATTTTGACGACGTAAAGCCCGGCGACGCGCTCATCACGTTCTCGAAGCTCGGCGTGCTCTCCGTGGCCGAGGATCTTCGCGCGCACGGAAAAGAGCCCGCCATCATCTATGGCGCCCTCCCCTATTCTACGCGGCGGCGGCAGATGGAGGGCTTTCTCGAAGGGCGGATGCAGTACGTCGTCTCGACCGACGCCATCGGCATGGGGCTCAACCTCCCCATCCGGCGCGTGATTTTTCTCGATACGCGCAAGTTTGACGGCGTGGAGCGGCGGGATTTAAAGCCCGCCGAGATTCAGCAGATCGCCGGGCGCGCCGGGCGCTACGGCATGTATGACAAGGGCTACGTCGGCGCTACGGAAAATCTGGACTTCATCCGCGAGGGGCTGGAAGCGGTCGTTCCGCCGCTTGAGACCGCCGTGGCCGGTTTTTCCGAGCTCGTATTGCAGGTGGAGCACGATCTTTTGGAGGTGCTGACCGAATGGAACAAGATGCCGACCGCTGCGCCGTATGTGAAGCTCGATGTCAGCCGGTATATCACGCTCATCGGCAAGGTGCGGCAGGAGGGCTTTTCGCTCACGCGCGAGCAGGAGCTGCGGTGCGCGAACATTCCGTTTGACGAGACGGAGGAAGAGCTGCTGGAGCTGTTCTTCTCGTTTCTGCGGGCATTCAAGGAAGGCCAGCCGCTCTCCTGTCCGGAGCTTCCCGAGGGGCATTCGCCCACTCTCCCGCAGCTGGAGCACTATTGCCGGATGCTCGATCTTTATTTCTCGTTTTCCAAAGCCTTCGGCTGCCCGGTGGACCGCGACGCGCTCTACGAAAAGCGCGAGGACGCCGCCGAGAGCATCAACCAGATACTGCTTTATAATCTCAAAAACAACATCCGCTTCTGTGCGCGCTGCGGCGCAGCGCTCCCGCTCCACCAGAGCGGGCGGCTCTGCAAAGACTGCTACCGCAAGATCGACGCCTTCCACCGTACCAAACGGTGGTAAAAAAAGTGACCGCGCCTCCCGATTTTGGGCGGCGCGGTTAAAATTTATTGGGCTTTCAGGCCGTATTCCGCGGCGAGGGCGGCGAAGGCGGGCAGCGAGCGGCGCAGGCGCTCCTCCGGCACGCAGTAGGCAAGGCGGGCATAGCCCGGACAGGCAAAATCGTCGCCCGGGACGAGCAGGAGGTCGTGCGCCATCGCTTTTTTGCAGAAAGCGCGCGCGTCATTCTCCGGTGATTTCACGAAGAGATAGAACGCTCCCTGCGGCTTGGCGCAGGAAAAGCCGAGCGCGGTGAGGCCGTCATAGATGAGATCGCGGTTTTTCTTATACTCGCGCAGCTCCCCCGTCTGGCCGAGGCACGCGGCGCACACGCGCTGGAACAAAACCGGCGCGCAGACATATCCCAGCATCCGTCCCGCGCCCGAAACGGCGGCGCGAAGCGCCTCGCGCGCCTCGCTCTTTGGCGGCACGGCGAGATAACCGACGCGCTCGCCGGGCAGCGAGATGGATTTGCTGAACGAGTAGCAGTAGATCGTGTCGGTATAGAATTGGGGGATATACGGCACAGCGTCGCCATCGTAAACAAGCTCGCGGTACGGCTCGTCGGCAAGGATATAGATCGGATGGCCGTACTTTGCGGAGCGCTCGGTGAGCAGCGACGCGATTTTCTTTACGCTCTCCTCCCCCAGCACGACGCCGGAGGGGTTATTCGGAGAGTTCAATATCACGAGCCACGTTTTCTCGTTCACGGCCGCAGCGAAGGCCTCATAGTCAAGCTGGAATGTCTCCGGCTCGGAGGGCACCTCGCGCATGACGCCGCCGACCGCCTCGGTGAAGGTGCGGTATTCGGAAAAATACGGCGTGAGGGTTATGCATTCGTCGCCCGGCGAGAGCAGTGCGCGGCATACGATAGCCAGCCCCGCAGTCGCGCCGCTTGTCATATAGATATCCTCCGGAGCGTAGGTCATGGAGAACGCGCCGTTCAAATAGCCCGCCACGGCTTTGCGCACCTCCGGCAGCCCCTGATCGGGGCTGTAGGCGTGCAGCTGCGTGGGAGACATTTCCCGCATAAGGCGCAGCGTCGTTTCCTGCACTGCCGGAGGCGGCGCGATGCTCGGCGAGCCGAGGCTGAAATCGTAGACATTTTCCGCGCCGACCTCTTCGGCACGGCGCATGGCGTAATCGGCGATCTCCCGGATGGGGTTGCCGGACGCACCGAGCGCGTATACTTCGGATGGGATCATGCGTTTTTCCCCCGGTTTATAAGATATCCGACCGCCCTGCGGTTTTCACAGGATCACCTTGCGGATGTCCTCCACGGTGTCCTCCAGTGCGCGGTTGTTGTCGATGATATAGTCCGCAAAGCGGAGATAGCGCTTCTCGCACATTTCGTACATGGCGTTGAGATTTCCCGCGCGGGAGAGGGGCCACCCCTTGAGTTCGAGCTTGTCCAGATCACGGCGCAGCCAGAAAATGACGCCGTTCTGGTGGAGCGGAGCATAGTTCTCCTCGTGGAGCACCGAGCCGCCGCCCGCGGCAATGACCGCGCCGAAGGCGCTGCCGAGCTCGCGCACGGCCTCGCTCTCGTGCTTGCGGAGAGCCGATTCGCCCTGCATCGTGGTGATCTGTTCGGGCGTATAGCCGGTGTGCTCTTTGATATAGGCGCTCGTATCAAGCACCTCGCGGCCGAGGGCCTTGCCGAGCGCCTCCGCCACGGCAGACTTGCCGCAGCCGGGCATGCCGACGAGGACGATGTTCATCGTCTTGCTCTTCACGAGATCGATGGCGTGCTCCAGCGCGCCGTCCGCAGCCTTTTTGCCGGTGAAAATCTCGCTTGCGCGGATGGCCTGCGCGGCGAGCATCACCATGCCGTTCGCATAGGGAATGCCGAGCTTTTCCGCCTGCAGCAGAAGCTCCGTGCGCACGGGGTTGTAGATGAGATCGACGACGGCGCGGCAGTTGGGGAAGCGCAGCAGATCGATGGCGGCCTCGCCGTTGTGCGGGTACATGCCGACCGGCGTGGTGTTCACGATGAGCTCGGCATCGGTGTGGCGGGAGAGGTTGGAGTAATTGTCCTTCCCCTCGCGGGAAATGACAACGATCTCGCTTGCCTGCTGCTTTTTGAGCGCATACACCACCGCGGCGGACGCACCGCCGCTGCCGAGCACGAGCACCTTTTTCGCGCGCGGGGAAAACACCGCGCGGCGCAGCAGCTCTTCAAAGCCGGAAACGTCCGTATTATCGCCGTAGAGCTTGCCGTCGGCGCGGCGGACGATGATGTTGACGCTGCCGATGGCGCGCGCCGTTTCGGAGAGCTCGTCGCAGAGCGCCGCGGCGCGTTTTTTGTAGGGGATTCCAACGTTCAGCGCGTCAAAATCGCCTTTCCGAAGGAAGGCTTCCACATCCTCCAGCCCGATCTCGTAGAGCTTATACTCATAATCGCCGAGCATGGAGTGGATGGCCGGGGAATAGCTGTGGCTGAGTTTTTGTCCAAGAAGTCCGCAATGCAGCATATCAGATTACCTCACTATAGCTTCCAAGATAGGTATATTCCTCGCTGATGTCTCCAAGCTCGCTCAAAAGCTGGAGGAAGGCGGGGTCATACACCGGGTTTTCCAGATCAAAATAGAACATGAACTCAAAGCTGCGCTCCGGGATCGGACGGCTTTCGAGCTTGTTCAGGTTGATGCCGAGCGCATAGAGACGCGAGAGCACCTTGTAGAGCGCGCCGGGCTCGTGGGGCAGCGTCATCATAAGGCTTGTCCGATCCGCGCCGGGATAAATTTCCAGATCACGTGTGATGCAGATGAAGCGCGTATAGTTGTCCGCCGTATCCTGCACGGAGGGGGCAAGGCAGGCAAGGTGATACAGCCGCTCGCACGCATGCGTGGAGAGCGCCGCCACGTCGTCCCGCCCGGAATCCGCAACGAGCTTCGCCGCCATCGCCGTATTCTCGCAGGGGATGACATTCACGTTCGGAAGAGACGCGAGGAATTTAGCGCACTGGCTCAGCGCCTGCTCGTGCGAATAGATTTCACGGATGCCGGAAAGCTTTGCGCCCGGCAGGGCAAGCAGGTTGTGGTCGACCTTCACGCGCACCGAACGGACGATGTGGAAATGGTGGCGCATCATGAGATCGTATACGGCGTTCACAGAACCGGCGGTGCTGTTTTCAATGGGGAGCACACCGTAGCGGCAGAGGCCGTTTTCGATGGCGTTGAATACCTCGTCGAAGCTTGAAAAATAGTGCTCTCTCGGCAGGCGGAACAGCCGCTCGCACGCGATCTGGGAGTTGGACCCCTCCACGCCCTGACAGGCGACGGCAGCCTTCTCCGGGAAAAGCGGCGGCGTGTTCTCAATGGCGCTCTGAACGCTTTCCGCGAGCGGGCTCTGCTTGTGCAGCAGGCGGTTCTGGCGGCTGCGGCTCAGCTCAAAGAGCAGCGAATAGAGCTCCACGGCGTAGCTCTGCATATCCTCCGGCACTTTCCCGCTCACAGCGTAGAGCTTTTCCCGCTCCCGCTTCTTGTCGAGCACCGGAAGACCGTGCGCGGCCTTATACTGGGCAATTTCTCCGGAGACGTTCATGCGCTCGACAAAGGCATTGATCAGCGCCTCGTCTGCCGCGTCGATTCGTCCTCGCAGTTCGGTCATGTCCATAGCTTTCTCCTTCTTTCCAAACAAAGTATGTCACGCGGTGTCAAATTATAGTACAGCCGCGGCCGCCGTTTTGCCAAACGGCGATCCCCGGATATTCCTGCAAAAACAAAAAGCGGCACAGTGTAATCTGTGCCGCCCGAAACCTTCGCTTTCAAGGTCATTTTCCGCATCACAAATTACCATACTATGAAATAGTACGGGTAAAAAAACGTCGAAACATACGAATGGATGCGTTCATGTGTCGATCTTGCTCCGATCTGTGGAAGTTGGTTTCAGTATAATTTTTTCTTTTGGAATTGTCAACAAATATTTCGGTGAAATTTTGTATAAAAATTTATTTTTGATTGGCTTCCAGCCTGTCTATCACGTCGCGGATGCAGCGTCCGGGCGCGCCGAGCTTTGTTACGTTTTCGGTCGCCAAAACCTCCGGCAGCGCCGTTTCCGGCGCGAAAGCATGCCCCGCCGCGCGGAGCATCGGGATATCGTTCCAGCCGTCGCCGATGCAGATAATGTTTTCCGGATGAATATCCAGAAAATCGGCAAGGCGGCGCACGCCGCTCCCCTTGTCGCTCCCGGCAGCGACCACGTCCACAAGCGCGCCGGAGGGCACGGCCTCGTACCGGCCGGGGAACTGCCCGGCGATCCACGCGCAGAGCGCGTGCGCCGTTTGACTCTCGGCGCGGATATCGCCCGGCGCTACGAGCACCACCTTCGTCCAGGGATACAGGATATGCCCCGGATCGGCCTCCGACACCGGCACACCCATGCGCGAGAGGTGTTCTTCCAGCGTTGCGTTCCGGCCGCAGACACGCACGTCTGCGCCGCGGTGGACTTCCATGCCTGTGCCGGGGAAGGCGTCGCGCGCGGCGAGAAGATCGTTCCGGCAGGAAAACGGCAGGAAGCTCTCATACCAGCTCTCGCCGGACTCGCCGTCGAAAATCACCGCGCCGTTGCTGAGCACGAGCGGCGCGTTGACGGTGAATTTCTCGCGAATGGAATAGTACGAGCGCACATCCCTCCCTGTGGCGATCGTGAAAAGGCCGCCTTCGTCCATAAAATACTGCGCTGCGCGCCGGTTTTCCTCCGGCACGGGAGCGCCGTGCTCCGGGCAGAATGTGTCGTCAAAATCCGCAACGAGCAGATATCCTTCAAATTTTCCGTTTCCCATTGGTTTTTCTCCCCAATATATGTATAATGAACTTCCGGCGCCTTTCTCCCGTCTTTTCGGCAGGGAATCTTTTCCGGAGGTACGCTATGACAAAAAAAGAACAACGCATCAACCGGCTATTCCTGTATGCCGGAATACTGACGCTTTTATACTATCTCGGCCAGGGCATCACCGTGCGGTTCGGGCAGTCGCTGCTCTATCTCTGGCTGATGCTCTCTCTCGTGTGCTTTGGCCGCTTCTTTCTCTGGAAATGGGCATGGAAGCACGGGAAAAGCGCGCCCATCCCCCGTCCCTGGCTCCGCGCGGTAAATATCGTCGTGATCGCGGCCATCGCCATATTTCTCGCCGTAGAGTGTCTCGTGTTCTCCGGTGCATTCCAGAAGCCTCCGGAGGGGCTGGACGCCATCATCGTTCTCGGCGCGCGAGTCGATGAAAACGGCGCGAGCGGTTCGCTGCGACAGCGCATCAACGCCGCGCGCGTCTATCTCGAAGAAAACCCGGACACGATCTGCATCGCCTCCGGCGGGCAGGGCGAGGACGAGCCGATGAGCGAGGCGGAATGCATCCGCGACTATCTCCTTGCGGACGGCATCGACCCCGAGCGCATTTTCCTGGAGGATCGCTCCACAAGCACGGAGGAAAACATGCGCTACAGTCTCCCCATGCTGCATGCGCTGGAGGAGGATGCGGAAACCGTCGGCATCGTCACGAACGATTTTCACGTGTTCCGCGCGCTGTGTCTGGCACGGAAAAACGGCGGATTTACCTTTTACGGTGTCCCGGCGCGCTCCACCGTGTTCGGCTTTATTCACTACGCCATGCGCGAATTTTTCACGCTGAGCGTATCGCTCGTGCGCGGATACATCTAATTTAATTAAACCACAAAAACGGCTCTCCGTCCATACGGCGGAGAGCCGTTTTTGTGCGTGTCAATCCCTCAGTCAGCCTTCGGCTGCCAGCTTTCTTTACACAAGGGAGGCTTTTTCAGGTGGATTCCCGCTCAAGGATGCAGGGGGATGTAACATACGACTGCGTGCGCAGATTCGGCTTGCGGATGCGCTGGAGGACGAACCGCGCAGCGTTGACGCCCATATCGTGCATATCAACTTCGACAGCGGTGATCGTCGGGTCGGTAAGCATGGAAAAGGGATAGTTATCAAAGGTCAAAAGCGCCACGCCCTCCGGAATCTTCAGCCCCAGCCGGCGGATGTGCTGTAAGCAATGGAGCGCCAGATGGTTGTTGGCGCAGAGCAGCACCTCCGGGCGCGCTGTGCGCGAGAGCAGCTCGTCAAGCGCCGCGTCGTCCAGCGACCAGGGCGACTGGCTGCAAACGACCTCAAGTGTGAGCTCCTCCTCGTCCATCGCCTGCCGGATACCGGTCAGGCGGTTTTGGGCAATGGCGTCGTCCTCCCGGCCCATGATGAACGCCATCTGCCGGTAGCCCTTGTCGAGCAGGTAGTTTGCAGCGATCTGTCCGGCCTGCTCATGGTTCACATCCATCCAGCAGATGCTGCTGCGCTGGTTTGGCTTGCCGATCACGAGATACGGAAAGTCAACGCGAGAGAGGATTGCCGCAAGCTCCGCCGTAAGGATGTGCGCGTGGAGAAGCAGCGCGTCCGCCTGCCGCTCCTGAATGATGTCGCGGATGACGACGGGCGCTTCCTGCCGCGTGAGCGGCTTGAAAAGGAGCGAATACCCTTTCTTCTTCAGGTACGCGGCAGCACCGGAGATGATCTCGAACATATGCGGATTTTCGAACGCTATGTTCCGGTAAAAGTCCGCAATGAACAGCACCGTCCCGCTCGCCTGGCGCGCAAAGCTCTGCGCTCTGGCGTTGGGGCGGTAGCCGAGACGGTCGGCGATCTCCCGGATATGTTCCTTTGTCCGCTCCGAAATGGTGCTGCTGTCGTTCAGCGCCTTGGAGACCGTGGCGATGGAGACATTCGCTTCCTTCGCCACATCATAGATCGTTACCGCCGTTGCTCTGTTCCTCCCATACCTCGTATTCCCATGCACCGATTATGTCACGGTTTTCCCCCTTTTTCAAGAGAAGCGTCCCGCGCTTTTCGGACTTGACCGGCTCCGTGCCGAGATTCATCGTAACCGTGATTTTCGTACCGTTCCAGGTCCGGCTGTAGCGGTAGACCCCGCCGCGGGCGAGCTCCGTTGCGAAGCTTCCGTACCGCAGCGCTGGATGCGCCTTTCGAAGTGCGATCATGCGGCGGTAGACCTCTTCCAGCGGAGAGGAAGCGTCCCATGCCATGGGGCGGCGGTACTCCGGCTCGCTCTCTCCAAGAAGCCCCTTCTCGTCGCCGTAGAACACACACGGCATGCCCGGAAACGTCATTTGCAGCAGCACCGCAAGCTCCAGCCGCTCGGTTTTCCCGTCGCAGAGCGAGAGGAACCGGCTCACGTCGTGGCTGTCAAGCAGATTGAGCTGCGCGAAGAGGGCGTTTTCGTTATACCGCAGCAGGAGCGTGGATACGTTTGCGTCAAAGGTCTCCGCGTCCACCGTCTGCTCGGCGAAGAACCGGCGGGCGTAGCGGCGGAAATCGTAGTTCATTGCGGAATCGAGCATGTCGCCGCCGAGATAATGCGCGGCGTTTTCCCAAACCTCGCCGACGATGAGCGCATCGCTCTTCGCTGCCTTGACCGCGGCGCGGAAGGCGCGCAGGAAGCCGTCGTCCAGCTCGTTTGCCACATCCAGCCGCCAGCCGTCCACGTCAAATTCACGGATCCAATACGCGCCGGCATCGCAGAAGTACTGCCGGAGGAAGGGATCGGCGGTATTGGTTTTCGGCATATCGGCGACATACGAAAAGCAGGTGTATTCGGGCAGTTCCCCGGTGGCGGGCAGACGCGGTTCTTCGGGCAGCGCGTAAAAGCAGGAGTAGTACTGCGAGTCTCTCCCCTTTTCCAGCACATCGCGGAAAAAGGGATGGGCGCTGCTCATGTGGTTGAATACGCCGTCGAGCATGACGCGAATTCCGAGCGCGTGCGCTCGCTGCACGAGATCGCGCAGATCGTCCTCGGCGCCCATGTGCGGATCAATGCGGTAATAGTTCAGCGTATCGTACCGGTGGTAGGACTTTGCTTCAAAGATCGGGTTCAGGTAGATGCAGTTAAAGCCCAGGGAGGCAATGTAATCGAGATTTTCCGCAATGCCGCGCACCGTCCCGCCCCGGCAGGGTGGCGCGCCGTTGGGCGCCAGGCGCTTCCCCGCAGCGAAGCTGTCGGGGAAGATGTTGTATACCACGGCGTCGCGCGTCCACGCCGGAGCGGAATACCGGTCGGCGCGGTGGTTGAACGGGAGCTGGAAATAGTCCGCGCGCGTAGGCGTGCCGGCCATTTCGTAGCAGTCGCCGTAATAGCAGAGCGTTTCCACACCGTTTTGGAGTTCAAAATAGTAGGCAATGCGCGCAAACGGCGTTTCGAGCCGGATCTCGTACCAGTCGAAGTATTTGTCCTCCCGGAATTTCATCATTGGCCGGGAAAAAAATTGCAGTTCGGGGGTCATCACGGCGCGGTCGGCATAGTAAAACCGGACACCCTCCGCCTCACCCTTTCCGGTACGCAGGCGGAACACATAGTGCGTATCGTCCAGCGCGAAGGCGTATTCGCTCATCGGCCGGTGGAATATCGCTGCTGGATTCATAGCTTATCCTTTCACGGAGCCGCCGACAACGCCGGCAACATAGTATTTCTGCACGCGGAGGAACAGCAGCACGACCGGGATCGCCACGATGACCGCCCCGGCGCAGAAAACGGTGTAGTATTCATAGATGTTCGTCTTGTCCACCATGGTGTAAAGCCCCTTGGCTACGGTGAAGTTATTGTAGTTATCCTTCATGATGACCGAGACGAAAATGTAGTCAACGATAGGGTTTATAAAGGCGTTAATGGCCGTCGTGGCGATGACGGGCTTGGCGTTCGGCAGAATGATTTTCCAGAACACCGTGCTGTTTGATGCGCCGTCCAGGATCGCGGCCTCGTCCAGCGATTTGGGGATGGTATCGAAATAGCCCTTGGCAATATAGTAATTGAGCGCCGCGCCGCCGGAATAGACGAGGATCAGCGCTAAAAGCGTCTGATCCAGCCCGATGGCCTTCATGAAGTGGTAAATGGCGATGATGCTCATAAAGCCGGGGAACATACCCAGCACGAGCGAAGCGTTCATGAGAAAGCGGCGCTTCGGGAAGCGCAGACGGGAATAGACATACGCCACCATCAGCGTGAGCATTGTCGTGAGGACGCAGCTGCACCCGGCGACGAAGAGCGTATTGCCGAGCCAGCGCGGGAAATCGAACAGCCGCCGGTCGGTGAACAGGCGGATATAATTATCAAAGGTGAACGCCTTCGGCCAGAGATAAGGCGTATACGCGCCCTGCTCGGCGCGGAAGGATGAAACGACCAGCCAGAATACCGGCACGAGCCACAAAACGGCAAGGACGGCGATCAGAGCGTTCAGCGCCACAGCCGAAATGCGGCGGCGGATGCGTGCATTTTTCATTGGAACTGATCCTCCTTCGTTACGGCTCCGGTACGGTTATAGACAAGAAGCGAGCAGGTGCCCACCAGCAGGAAGATGAAAATGCCGATGGTGGAGGCAAGAGAATAGTCGTTGCGGTTCACGGTGAGCTTATAAAGCCACGTGACGAGAAGGTCGGTCTTGCCCGCCTGATAGTAATCGAGCGAGAACGGCCCGCCGGCGGTGAGAAGATAAATGACGTTGAAGTTATTGAAGTTTGTAACAAACGTTGTGATCGTCGCCGGGGCGGTGACAAAGAACATGTACGGCAGCGTGATGGAGATGAATTTCCGCATGGGGCCCGCGCCGTCGATCTCGGCGCTTTCGTAGAGCTCCGCGGGGATGTTCATCAAAACGCCGGAGAACGTGATCATGGAATACGGGATGCCGATCCACATATTGACCACGACCGCGACGATCCGCGCAAGCGTCGGATCAAGAAGGAACGGCAGCGGCGATTGGATGATGCCGAGCTTCATGAGCAGCACATTGATCGCGCCTGCCGGCTCCAGCGCGCGGGAGATGAGCAGGAGACTTACAAACTGCGGTATGGCAATGGCGATGACAAAGCACGTACGCCAGACCTTTTTGAGCTTTACGAGCTTGCTGTTGATGGCCACAGCCAGCAGCATGCCGAAAAAGTAGTTCGTGAACGTGGCGAGGATCGCCCACACGATCGTCCAGCCGAGCAGGCCGAAAAACGTGCGCGTCTTGATCGCGTTGCCGAGGAAGATGTCCGTCACGTTCGACATGCCGACCCAGGTAAACAGGTTCCCGGGCGGCTGGTGGTCGGCATCGAAGTTCGTAAAGGCGATGAGGATCATAAAAATGATCGGCAGCACCGTGAAGAGCACCATGGTGAGCATCGGCAGGGCGAGCAGCGTCACATGGAATTTCTCGTGCCGCATGGCGCGCACATTGTCCCGGAAAGACGCGATCGCGCAGCCGTGCTCGGTATTTTCCTGCGCGCGCCAGGCGTCCCGGACGTTGGCATACCAGAGATAGAGAAACACGGCGCACACAGCGATGGAAAGCACGCTGAAGAGCAGGATCAGCATGGAGTTATCGCCGGGAAAGCGCTGGAAGATCTGCAATTCCTCGTTCCAGACCTTTCGCTGCGTCTCTGTGCCGAGCGTGGCGAACTTGGAGAGATACTGCATCGCAAAATCCCGGAAGAAGAAAATGAATCCGATCTCGCTGAGCAGGTACGCCGCGCCGCGGACAAACTGCTGATACCGGATGCAGCCTGCGCCCATGACGAGAAACGACAGGCGCGTCCAAAGACTGCCTCTCGCCGCGGCATCCAGAAGTATGTGACGTTTTGTTTCTCTGTGCATGGCGCACCTCCGCTATTTCTCGGTTTGCTTTGGAAGAAACCCGGAAAAGGGGCTGTTGCCAGCCCCTTAATTCCGTAAAAGTTACATCAGCCCGCGGTCGCCTGCTCCACCAGCTGGTCGAGCAGCGTCTGCAGATCGGCGGTGGTGTGGGCTTCCAGCTCGGCGCCGAACGCCTCCGCCGGGACCCAGAATCCGCCGAGCACCAGCTGCGTCACGGCGTAGTTGCTCTGCTCGCCGAGAGCGTGGAGAGCGAGGTTCGAGGAGACCTCATCGCTCGCCAGAGCGTTCACATTGGACGGGCCATAGTTGAGCACTTCATAGCGTTCGAGCTGCGACTGCTCCGAAGTCAGGAACTCCGCGAGTTCCATGGCGTCCACCGGATACGCCGTTTGGGAGTTGACGCCGTAGATCTTGCAGCCGAGGAAGGAACCCATCTGCACCTGCTTGCCGGCGCACGTAAAGGTCGGAAGCTTACAGCAGCCGTAATTTTCGCCGAGCTTTTCCTGGATCGCGGTAGCGACCCACGTGCCGGAAACGCCGCAGGCGATGGAGTCGCCGATGCCGCCGGAAAGGACGGAGTCGTCGCCTGTCACAAACGCGGGGTTGTTGCAGAATTCGCGGATGGCTTCCGCAGCTTCGAGACCCTTTTCGTTGTTGAAGTCCATGATCTGCTTGCCGTCCTCCACGGTCAGCGTGCAGCCGTTGCCGAGGAAGAAGGAGGCAAGATACCAGCCGTTGGAAACGTCCATATGTACCTGCTTGCCGGCAGCGTTGGCAGCGGCAAGAATGCCGTCGAGCGTGGCGAGGTCTTCCTCGGTGAACACCGACTTATCGTAGTACAGGAAGTAGCCGTTATCGGAGGTCATGGGGTAGCCGTAAAGGACGCCGTCGTAGGACGCGGCGTTGATCGAGCCGGCGTTGTTCGCCGCGATGATTGCGTCGGTGTTGCGGGTCACTTCGTAGAGCGCATCCGCCTTCACGAGGTCGATAAGCTGATCGTCGGCAAAGACGAACACGTCCGCCGCCGCAGCGGGATCTTCGAGATAGCGGGACTTGCCGTCCACCGCGCCGACGGCGCCGAACTCAAAAACGTATTCCTTTTCCGGGTGCGCGGCGGCAAAATCGCTGCAGAGCTTTTCCGTCAGCTCCAGCTCGACCTGATCCGCCCACACCTTCAGCGTGACGGTTTCCTTTTCCGCCGGTGTTTCCGCAGCGGGCTGTTCTGCCGCGGGCTGCTCCGCCGCACCCTGCGTGGGTTCTGCCGGGGCGCTGCCGCAGCCGGCCAGCATCCCAACGATCAGGCATACTGCCATCAGCAGCGCAAGAATCTTCTTCATCTTTTCTGCTCCTTTATTGTTTTGTCACAAAAGGGCCTCGCCTTTTGTTGTGTTCAGTATATATACCTGCCAAAAATCGGTCAACGAAAAAAAGCGAAAGCGTTTTCCTTCGCGATGCAGGGTATAGCAAAAGCGCCATCCGCATGGATGGCGCTTTGAGCGTGTCAAAAAAGTATTTTTGACACGCTCTCAAACGAGACCCACTGCGTTGGGCTCTCGTTTGAAAAGGC
>CAKSWA010000037.1 GCA_934511165.1 uncultured Oscillospiraceae bacterium
GGATGTCATATTTGCTCTTACAGATGTGGCCACAACTGTAGCTTGATTATGTAATAAAATTCTCGCATTGTCAACTGTATAATAATTTTTTATTGTAGATTACAGTTTTCGAGTTGTTTACTGTTTATATTGCACAACAGCGCTCTCGTTTATCCGCGCAGAAGTGTAAAAGTAACCCCCCAGTAAAACTGGGGGTTCTTCCTATGCGGGCGAAGCCCTCTGCTCCTCGCGTAACGCGTAAACGTGTAATACGGTCTGCCAGCTGCGCAGGGATTGTTACTTGCCGCCCGTAAACGGGCCAATAGAGGCTATCGTCATCTGTTCACCTAATTCGTCCTCTTTCAGTTGGTTCCTTATATACTCCGCAATTCGGGTCTCGTTCTTTCCTACCGTATCCACATAGTACCCCCTGCACCAGAATTCTCTGTTGCGGTATTTGTACTTCAGATTCCCGAATTGCTCATACAGCATAGTGCTGCTCTTCCCTTTCAGGTATCCCATAACCCCTGATACTGACAACTTGGGCGGTATTTCCACAAACAGGTGAATGTGATCCGGGCATGCTTCTGCTTCTATATTTTTTACACTCTTCCATTCACATAGCTGCCGGAGTATTTTTCCTATTGCCGCGCGCTTCTCTTTGTAGAACACTTTTCTTCGGTATTTCGGCGCAAACACTATGTGATATTTGCAATTCCACTTCGTATGAGATAAACTGTTTATGTCATTCAGGCTCATTCTGAATGTCCTCCTTTTGCTTTTCGGGTGCAGTTGGCAGACCGCACGCTTATTCTAAAGCAAAAGGAGTTTTTTGTCTGCCTCATCGCCTTAGGCTCTTTTGAACCACGCGTCTAACGCGTGGTTTTCGGATATACAAAAATCGCGTCTGCCGGTAAAGGCAGACGCGAAGTATCTTTTAAAGCGTTTTCGGATGTATTGTCAGCGTGCGGAGATAGGCCTTCTGCACGTCGGTAATGCGGTAGCTTTCGATGGCCTTGCGGATGGTTTTGTTGTGCGTCCATGGTTCAAGGCGGCGCTGCTCAAGGTACGGAATCGCCGCCTCGTACTGCTTGGCGAGCGCCGTAGCGAAATACCAGGCGATCATCATGTTTACATAATATTCATTGCTTTTAATTATGGAAACTTCTTCGAGATATTCCGGGCGAAAATCTGCATCGAGAAAATGCGTCATAAGCATTTCGATGCCGAAGCGCACGGTATAGGTCTTCCCGCTTTGCATCCAGCGGCGGCAGTCGTCCGGCAGAGCCGGAGGGTGCTTTTTGAATGCCTTCGGACGCAGCGCATCGCACGTCGCCCAGTTGTCCACATACGGCAGAAACGCATCGAGTGCCGCGACCGCGGCGGTATAGTCCTTTTCCTCGTTCAGGAGCAGCGCATGGAGATTGTTCTCGTCCAGATACCGGTGCGGCAGGTCGGCGAGAAAAAGCCCAATGTCCGGCTCCTTGCAAAGCTCTCTGGCAAGCGAGCGGCAATCCGGCATGCGAACGCCAAGGACGTTCTCCGGCGGGAGCGTTGGAACGAGCTTTGCCATAAAGGGCGCATTTTTCTCATCCCGCAGTGCGAGAAGGCGGGCGCGCACCGCCTGCGGCGCGCCGCTCACTTCTCCACGCGCTCCGTGCACCAGACCTCGCCGGTCTCCACATCCTTCCAGGTGAAAACGCCGTTTTCAAAGAGCATATAGCTGTGGCGGCTGTTCTCCTTCGGAATGGACACTGATCCGGGGTTTACATAATAATTTTCGTTCTTCTGCTCGAACGCCGGGACATGGGTATGCCCGTAGAGCAGAATATCGCCGGGGGCAAGGGCTTTTCCGGCCTCGTCGAGATGGTGGCCGTGCGTGAGATACAGGGTATAGCCATCCGCGAACACGGCGGCAAAATCCGCGAGCACAGGGAAATTCAGTACCATCTGATCCACTTCCCCGTCGCAGTTGCCGCGGATGCAGAGCGGCGCTTTTTCGAGCTCGTTGAGCATGGCAGCGCATTTCTTCGTATCATAGTCGCGCGGGAGAGCGTTGCGCGGGCCGTGGTAGAGAATGTCGCCAAGCAGCACAAGCTTTCCGGGTTTCTCTTCGGAAAGGCGGCGCAGCAGCGCTTCCGTATAATACGCCGAGCCATGCAGGTCGGACGCAATCATGAGTTTCATTTTTGGATCACTCCTTTTACATTTCGCCGAAGGCGTCAAAGAGGCTCACCTGCCGGCTCTCCGGCAGATCGCCGAGCGCGCCGAGCTTTCGCAGCATGTCCAGGTGGGCGGTGCTCACCTTGGGGCAGGCGTCGGAAATATCGTCGATGGAGACGAACTGCGCGCCGCTGTCCTGCGCGCGCTTCAAATCCTCCGCCGCCGAGCCGCCGAGACCGGAAATGGCCACGAACGGCGGGCGCAGGCAGTCGTCCTCGATAAGGAACTTGTAGGAATCGGACTTGTAAATATCGATGGGCGCAAACGTAAAGCCGCGGCGGTAGAATTCGTACACCGCTTCGAGCGTTGTGAGAAGGTCCTCTTCCTTGGCCGTTGCGTTCGGGTTGCGACGGATGGCGTTAATCTTTGCAAGGCACTTGTCGATGCCCTGCAGCATACTTTCGGCGTCAAAGCCGTCCTTCTGGCTGCGGCGGTAGAAATACGCGCTGTAGTATGCGAGCGGCTCATGCACCTTGAACCACGCAATGCGGAACGCCATCGTGACATACGCGACCGCGTGCGCCTTCGGGAACAGGTACTGGATCTTTCGGCAGGACTCGATCCACCATTCCGGCACGCCGAGCTGCTGCATCTCTTCCACGATGCCGTCCGGCCACGGCTTGCCCTTGTGGATCGCGCCCTTACGCACAGCCTCCATGAATTTGAAAGCGCGCTTCGGTTCCATGCCCATATCGATAAGATAGAGCATGATGTCGTCTCGGCAGCCGACGCACTTGTCGGTCGGCGCAATGCCGTTGACGACGATATCGTGGATGTTGCCCGCCCACACGTCGGTGCCGTGGGAGAAGCCGGAAAGGCGGACGAGCGTAGCAAACTCGTGCGGCTGTGTATCCACGAGCATCTGGCGCGTAAACGCCGTGCCGAACTCCGGCACGCCGATCGTGCCGGTGTGGCCGACGATCGGGTCGCCGTCCGGGATGCCGAGCGGCTCCGGCGAGGTGAAGATGCGCATGGTCTCCGGGTCGTCGAGCGGGATTTCGCGGGCGTTGACGCCAGTGGCGTCCTCGAGCATGCGGATCATCGTCGGGTCATCGTGGCCGAGCTCGTCGAGCTTCAGGAGGTTTGCCTCCATGCTGTGGTATTCGAAGTGCGTCGTGATGATGCCGCCGGTCGCGTCGTCCGCCGGGTGCTGCACGGGGCAGAAGTCCGTAACGTCCTTGTCCTGCGGGATGATGACGAGGCCGCCGGGGTGCTGGCCGGTCGTGCGCTTTACGCCGACGCAGCCCGCTGCGAGACGGTTTTCCTCCGCCTTGGAGACGGTGATGCCGCGCTCTTCGAGGTACTTTTTCACATAGCCGTAAGCGGTCTTTTCCGCCAGCGTGCCGATCGTACCGGCGCGGAACACGTGGTCACGGCCGAAGAGTTCTTCGGTGTATTTGTGGGCGTTTGCCTGGTATTCGCCGGAGAAGTTCAGATCGATATCGGGGACCTTGTCGCCGCCGAAGCCGAGGAACGTTTCAAACGGGATATCGAATCCGTCCTTGGCGAGCTTTGCGCCGCACACGGGGCAGGTACGGTCAGGCATGTCCGCGCCGCAGCCGTATTTGTCGCCGTTCGGCATGAACACATTATCAAAGTCGGTGAATTTGCATTTCGGGCAGCGGTAGTGCGGCGGGAGGGAGTTGACCTCCGTGATGCCGGACATGTACGCCACCATCGAGGAGCCGACGCTCCCTCGGCTGCCGACAAGGTAGCCGTGCTCGAGGGAGTTCTGCACGAGCTTCTGCGCCGACATGTAAATGACCTCGTAGTGCCGGCCAAGAATGGCGTCCAGTTCTTCCTTGATGCGCGTTGTTACGAGCTCCGGCGGGTTTTCGCCATAGAGCTCGTGGGTCTTATCCCATACCATGCGCTCCAGATCCTCCGCCGCGTGCGGGATGGACGGCGGGAAAAGATCCTTCGGCAGCAGTTCAAAGTTCTCGACGCTGTCGGCAATGGCGTTTGGCGCGGTGACAACAACATCGCGGCAGTCCGCCTCGCCGAGATACGAAAACTCTTTGAGCATTTCGTCGGTCGTTTTGAAATAGAGCGGCAGGGGCTTGTCCGCGTCCGGGAACTTGCGCGACGCCATGAGGATATGGCGGTAAATTTCGTCCTCCGGCTCCAGGAAATGCACGTCGCCGGTCGCAACGACGAGCTTGCCGAGCCGCCGGCCGAGCGTGAGGACGCGGCGGTTGAATTCGCGCAGATCCTCCTCGTCGCGCGCTTTTCCGTCGTTGATGAGAAAGTGGTTGTTGCAAAGCGGCTGAATTTCAAAATAATCGTAGAACGCGGCGAGCCGGTCGAGTTCGGCGTCGCTCCGGTTGCGCACGACGGCGTCGAAGATTTCGCCCGCCTCGCACGCCGAGCCGATAAGGATGCCTTCGCGGTACTGCATCAAAAGGCTCTTCGGGATGATCGGGCTCTTTTTGAAATGCTCCAAATGCGATTTGGAGATGAGCTCATAGAGATTCTTGAGGCCGACCTTGTTCTGCACGAGCAGCGTGATGTGGCGCGGACGGCGGGCATCGTTTTTCCGCAGCTCCGCTACGAGTTCTCCGGCATCGGAAAGCGTTTTCGCGCCCTTGTCCGCGAGGCGCGGACGGAGCGTTGTGAAAATGCGCGCGCACACGGCGGCATCGTCGCTCGCGCGGTGGTGGTTGAAGTCCGGCAGTCCCAGCGCGTTGGAGATGATATCGAGCTTGAATTTTTTGAGCTGCTTCATCAGCGCCTGCGCGATGGGAAGCGTATCGATGTACACGGGGTCGAAGGCAAGGCCGCTGCGCTTTGCCGCGGCAGTGATAAAGCCGATATCAAAGGCGGCGTTGTGCGCCACAAGCGGGAGATCACCCACGAAGTCCAGAAACGCGCGCACGGCCTCCGCCTCGCCCGGCGCGCCGTACACGTCCCGGTCGGTGATGCCGGTGAGCTGCACGATCTCCGGCGGGATGGGCATGCCGGGATCGACGAACGTCTGAAAGCTCTTCGTCACGACGCCTCCCTCCACGCGCACCGCGCCGATTTCGGTGATGCGGTGGATGTGGCTGTCGAGTCCCGTCGTTTCAATATCAAAGCCGACAAAATCGGTATCAAGCGGAAGATCGCTCTCCCCGTGGACGGCGAGAAGATCGTCCACGTCGTTGATATAGTACCCCTCCACGCCGTAAATAACTTTGATGCCGCACTTGGCGCCCGCGTGCCAGAATTCCGGGAACGCCTGCGCAACGCCGTGGTCGGTCACAGCGATAGCGCGGTGCCCCCAGCGTGCCGCCGTTTTCACCGCGGCGGTCGGGTCGGTGAGCGCGTCGAGCGTGGAGTAGCGCGTGTGGAGGTGAAGCTCCACGCGCTTATCGCCCTCGGCGGTGTCCTGCCGCTGGGGCGCCTGCTCCTTCGCGATGGCCACGGGGTCGATCGCCATGTCGTTATCGTAGCGGTTGAAGATCACCTCGCCACGCACCGTGAGCCAGTCTCCGACGCGGATTTTGTCGAGAAGCGTCTGGTCGTCGCCCTGGCGGATGTACTTGGAAACGTGGATGCTGCCGGTATAGTCGGTCATGTCGAAGCTCAGCACCGCAGCGTTTGTTTTCTGTATTTTCCGGCTGTCCATGGCAAAAACCTTGCCCGTCACGCTCACCGTGCCGGATTGGAGCGTCAGCTCGGAGATATCCGTTTTATGGTTGTCCTTCGGCAGCTTGCCGAAGAGCACCTCGCCGCTCTCCGCTTTTTTCGGGGCGGGCTTCGCTTCCTTTTTCGGCGGCGCAGCCTTTTTCTCCGCCGGAGCTGCGGCGGGCTTGTTCCCGGTGATCTTCACCT
The DNA here is from genome assembly GCA_934511165.1 of uncultured Oscillospiraceae bacterium. Classification (GTDB taxonomy): domain Bacteria; phylum Bacillota; class Clostridia; order Oscillospirales; family Oscillospiraceae; genus Apopatocola. Next base: position 6,016 of record CAKSWA010000037.1, read on the forward strand.
TTGTAAACCCGTATTCCGCCGCAATGCGCCATTCGAGCATGGCGATATCGGAGGGCGTGCCGGGTGCGGCAAACGTGACGGCAATGTCCATCGTGCGCTTTTCGCGCGAGACAAGGACATTCTGCACCTTTGCCAGCTCCAGCCCGCCGCACTTGTCCCGCAGGGAGGCGCAGCAGCCGAACATATCCAGAAATTTTACTTCCTGTGCCATGAATTACTTGTTCTCTCTTTCAATAAGTTCCACGAGCGCGTCTGCGAGCTTGTCCGAGGCGACGCGCGCCACCGGCTCGCCGTGCTTGAAGATGACGCCCTCGCTCTTGCCGCCGGCGATGCCGTAATCGGCGTGGGACGCCTCGCCCGGGCCGTTCACAACGCAGCCCATCACGGCGACCGTAATGTTCCACGGCTTATCGCGCAGCCGCGCTTCGACCGCCTTTGCCGTGCCGATGAGATCGTACTCCGTCCGGCCGCACGAGGGGCAGGACACGAACTGCACACCAGAGCGCAGTCCCAACGCGCGCAGAAGCTCTGCGCCCGCGTGCGCCTCTTCCTCGGGCGCATCGGTGAGTGAGATGCGGATCGTGTCGCCGATGCCGTCGAGCAGCAGAGAGCCGATGCCCGCGGCGGATTTCAGAATGCCGCGCTCCTTCGTCCCGGCCTCCGTGACGCCGATGTGCAGCGGATAGTCGCACAGCGTCGAGAGCAGGCGGTTGGCCTCCACGGTCATGGCAACGTCGCTCGCCTTGACGCTGATGCAGATATCCTCAAAGCCGCAGTCCTCAAGAAGCTTCACGTGGCCGAGCGCACTCTCGCAGAGGGATTTGGCGCAAAGGCCGTATTTTTCGAGCAGCCCTTTTTCGACCGAGCCGGAATTTACGCCGACGCGGATGGGGACGCCATGGTCGCGGCAGGCATCCGCCACCATGCGCACGCGCTCTGGGGAGCCGATGTTGCCGGGGTTGATGCGAATTTTATCAAAGCCCGCCTCCACCGCGGCGAGGGCAAGCCGGTAATCAAAGTGAATGTCCGCCACGAGCGGCAGGTCGGTGCCGCGCCGAATGTCCGGCAGAGCGCGCGCGGCGAGCTGGTTAGGTACAGCAAGACGCACGATCTGGCAGCCCGCGCTTTCCAGCCGCCGGAGCTGCGCGAGCGTGGCGGGAACATCGTCCGTGTGCGTGTTTGTCATCGACTGCACGGGAATGGGGTTCCCGCCGCCGATGGGTACGTCGCGGACATGGATGGTTTTTGTTATCTTTCTGTTCATCGCCGAATGATCCTCACAATATCGTTGTACATCAAAAGCACCATCAGTCCGAGCAGAAGCAGCAGACCGATGTAATGAATATATCCCTCAATGCGCGGGTCGGGCTTTTTGCCGGTGATTTTCTCAAAGAGCGCGCTCAGAAGGAGCGTCAGAATATGGCCGCCGTCGAGCGCCGGGAGCGGCAGAAGATTCATCACCGCAAGGTTCACCGCGATGAACGCCACGAGGAATACGACGTTCGCAATGCCCTCGGACGTGGACTGTGCGCTCTGCCCGGTCTCGTTGATGATGTCCACCATGCCGACAACGCCCGTCATATCCGACATGGACGCCTGCCCGGTGAAGAGCTGCACCAGCCCCGTGCGCACCATGCGCACGAAGTCCAGGCAGTTGTAGAAGGAGTATTTCAGCACATTTCCGACCGTGGGCGGGGCAACCGTGAAGTTGACGCCGTATTTTTTCACGGCCTGCCCGTTGACCTCATACTCCACGGGCACCATGTGGTAGTTATCCAGTTCGATCCGCTTTCCGTCGCGAATAATGACGAGATCGAGATTCCCGTCCTCGTCGGCGGAGGCGTATTGGAGGAAGTTTCCGGTGAAGAAAATCCGCTCGCCGTTTACGCGGCGGATCTCGTCCCCGGCCTGCAAGGTTCCCTCGTAGGGGCAGCCGTCGGCAAAGCCAGCGATCACGGGGCTATTGAAGCCGCCCGCCCCGGCATAGAGAATGATCACGAGCACGAGACCAAGGAGAAAGTTCATTCCCGCGCCTGCAACCAAAATGAGAAGCCGGTGCCAGACGCTCTGGTTATTGAACGCTCTCGGATCGTCCGAGGCTTCCTCCTCCCCTTCCATTGCGCAGAAGCCGCCGATAGGGAAGGCGCGGAGGGAGTAGACCGTCTCGCCCTTCTTCTTATGCAGAAGCTGCGGGCCCATGCCCATGGCGAACTCCGTCACCTTCACGCCGCACGCCTTCGCCACGAGGAAGTGACCCAGCTCGTGGACAAATATCAGAATGCCAAATGCGAGGATTGCAAGAACAATGTACATACTCAGCCGATCTCCCTGCGGACAAGCTCACGAGCCTCCGCATCCGATGCCAGAATTTCCTCGAGCGTGGGCTGCGCGATAAACTCCGCGCGCTCCACAGCCGAAGCCACCAGACGGTAGATATCATTATACCCGATCCGGTGTCCCAAAAACGCCCCTACCGCGATCTCATTGGCCGCCGACATGACGCACGGCGCCGTGCCACGCGCTCTCGCGCACTCCATCGCAAGACGGAGGCACGGCAGCTTCTCCAGATCGGGATCTTCAAAATGCATGGAGCCGAGCGCGGCGAAATCCATCGGCTTCGCCGCCGACTCGCGCCGCTCGGGATACGTGAGCGCGTACTGGATGGGAAGACCCATATCCGCCACGCCGAGCTGCGCGATGACTGTGCCGTCGAGCAGCTCCACCATGGAGTGAATGGCGCTCTCCGGGTGGATGATGACTTTGATCTGATCGGGCGTCACGGCAAAAAGATGCATGGCCTCGATAAATTCCAGACCCTTATTCATCATCGTGGCGCTGTCGATGCTGATCTTCGCGCCCATGCTCCAGTTCGGATGGCGCACGGCGCGCTCGGGCGTGACGTCGCGCGTCTGCTCTCTCGTCCAGCCGCGGAACGGCCCGCCGGAGCCGGTGAGAAGAATGCGCCGGAGCTCGCTCTTATCGCGTCCCGCCATGGACTGGAAGATCGCCGAGTGCTCGGAATCGACCGGGAGGATCTCCGCGCCGCAGCGCGCCGCCTCCGCCATGACGATCTCGCCCGCGCACACGAGCGTTTCCTTGTTTGCGAGCGCGATGCGGCGTTTCTGATGAATGGCGGCGAGCGTCGGGCGAAGACCCACGCTGCCGGAAATGCCGGTCACGACGCAGTCCGCCCCATCGACCGTGGCGGCGGCGATAAGGGACTCCTCCCCTTCGCCGATCTCGATATCCGTGTCCGAAAGGCGCCCCCGGAGCTCCTTTGCCGCGGCGGGGTCCATAACGGAGATATACTTCGGGCGGAACTGCCGCGCCTGCTCCTCGAGCCGGTCCACATCCCGCCGCGCCGCAAGCGCGAGCACGGGAATACCAAGACGGCCGGCTGCCTGAGCAGTCTGCCGTCCGATGGAGCCGGTGGAGCCTAAAATGGAAATTGCTTTCACCATAAAATGATCCGTCCTTATGCTGAAATCGCGGGCAGGAGCAGCATCCACAGCTCCGTGAGCGGCGCGAGATAGTACATACTGTCAAACCGGTCGAGCATACCGCCGTGGCCGGGGAGGATGTTGCCGTAGTCCTTGATGCCGTACTGGCGCTTGAACGCCGAGAACGTCAGATCACCGAGCTGCGCCACAACGCTGCCGACAAGGCCGAACGCCGCAAGCGATACGAGATTCGCGCTCATGCCGCATGCGCGGACAACAATGCCGTACAAAAGCGCCAGCAGCGCGCCGCACACCGCGCCGCCGATACCGCCGGCGACAGTCTTGTGCGGGGAGATGGCCGGAGCGAGCTGCTTTTTCCCGAACGCACGGCCGCAGAAATAGGCGCCCGCGTCGCTCCCAAAGGCGACGACAAACGGCAGAAACGCACGCACGCGGCCGACAAGTCCGTCGTGCGCGATGCGCACGAGCGTGGAGTTGCCCTTCAGCAGCGCCGGGATGGAGATCGTCGTTTCAAACTGCGCAATGCGAAGGAGCGTGGAGAGCATCATCGGCAGCACGCCGCCCGCGAGCATCGAGATGGCAACCATTTCCATGCTGATCTTGCGCGGCGTGGAAAAGCACGCCATCATCTCGCACGAGAGCACAAAGAAGAGGAACAAAAGAATGATCGCCGCCATGCGCAGATCGAGCCCGCCGAAAATGGCAATCGCCACGGCGGAGAGGATGGAGGAAATATACAGCCGCTTCGGCGCCTGTCCGATGGCGCAGCGCATAAGCTCAAACGCCACAAAGCCGCAGATGACCGCAATGATCACGCCAAACAGCCAGATGGGCGCAAAAAACACGCCCAAGATAAGAACAGGGATGCCCACGAGCGCAGTCAGTACTCTTTTTTTCACGCTTTAACTCCTCCGAACCGACGGTCGCGGTGCCGGTACTCCGCAACGGCTTCGTCAATGTCTTTCTCTGAGAAATCCGGCCAGAGCACATCGGTGAAGTAAAGCTCCGAGTAAGCGCTCTCCCACATGAGGAAATTCGATATACGATATTCCCCGCCCGTGCGGATTATGAGATCGGGGTCGGGAATACCGGCGGTGTCGAGATACTCCGCCATCGCCGCCTCGGTGATCGTCTCGCCGGGATGCTCCGCGGCAAAGCGGTTCACGGCGCGGACGATCTCATCGCGTCCGCCGTAGTTCAGGCATACGTTCGCCTGAAAGCAGCCGGGCAGACGCGCGGCGATTGTGTCGGTTTTATCGATCAAGCCCTGAATGGCGGGCGAAAGGGCCGTCGTATCGCCGAGAATTTTCAGGCGGATCCGGTCCTTTTCCATCTTTTCAATGGATTCGTGCAGGTAGTTTTCCAAAAGGCCCATGATCGCGCCGACTTCCTCATCCGAGCGCTTCCAGTTTTCCGTGGAGAATGCATACACCGTGAGATAGTCCATGCCGAGGTTTTTGCAGTACGTTGCAATGCGCCGGAATGTCTCTGCGCCGACGGCGTGGCCCGCCTTGCGCGGCAGCCCGCGCTTCTTCGCCCAGCGGCCGTTGCCGTCCATGATAATGGCGATGTGGCGGGGGAGCTTCTCCCCCGCCGCGCCGTTTTTTCCTGTTGCGCCCGCCATCAGATTTCGAAGAGTTCCTTTTCCTTGGCGGCGGTGAGCTTATCGACTTCCTTGGTGTAGTCGTCGGTCAGCTTCTGCATGTCCTTTTCGAGATCCTTCAGATCGTCCTCGGTGATCTCGCCCTTTTTCTGTTCCTTCTTGAACTTGTCCATCGCGTCGCGGCGGATGTTGCGCACGGCGACCTTGGCTTCCTCGCCGTACTTGCGCACCTGCTTGGCAAGCTCCTTGCGGCGCTCCTCGGTGAGCTGCGGGAACACGAGGCGGATGACACGCCCGTCGTTCTGCGGGTTGATGCCGAGCTCGGAGGTGAGGATCGCCTTCTCGATGAGCTTGAGCGTGCTGCCGTCCCACGGTTGGATGAGCAGCGTGCGGGGATCGGGGCTGGAAATGGACGCGATCTGGCGGATGGGGGTGGGAGAGCCGTAGTAATCGACCTCAATCTGATCGAGCACGGCGGCGTTGGCGCGGCCGGCGCGGACGGTGTCGAACTGGGTGGAGAGAACCTCTGCCGTTTTGATCATGCGGTTTTTGAATTCTTTGATTTCTGCCATCTTATATATCCTCCCGGTGTTATTTTTCCGTTTTTCTTCTTAATGAACCAGCGTGCCGACGGCTTCGCCGCGGGCAGCGCGCAGGATGTTTTCCGGTTCGCGCAGCGCGAACACCTTGATGGGGATGCGGTTGTCCATGGCGATGCACGTTGCCGTGCTGTCCATAACTGCGAGACGCTTTTCGAGCACTTCCTCATACGTGAGAGAATCGTAGCGCACGGCGGCGGGATCCTTCTTCGGGTCGGCGCTGTATACGCCGTCGACATTCTTCGCAAGCAGCACCGCGTCCGCGCCGATGAGCGCCGCGCGCAGCACTGCGCCCGTGTCGGTCGTGAAGAACGGGCTGCCGACGCCGCCGCCGAACACGACGACCTTGCCGGAGCGGAGATATTCGTCCGCCTTCTCCACCGAGAACGGCTCGCCGATGTGCTGGATTTCCATGGCGGTGAGCACCTTGGCCTCAACGCCCTGCTGCTGCAAAACGTCCTGCAGAGCAAGACAGTTCATGACCGTGGCGAGCATGCCCATATAGTCTGCTCTCCAGCGATCCATGCGCCCTTCGCCGTTTTTCACGCCGCGCCAGAAATTGCCGCCGCCGACAACGATGCCGACCTCGACGCCTTGCCTGGCGCACTTTGCGACAACGCCGCAGACCTCGGCCATGACTTTGAAATCCAGCCCCGTTCCGGCGTCGCCGGAAAGCGCCTCGCCGGAGAGCTTGAGCAGCACGCGCTTGTACGCGATCTTCTTTTCGTCCATGGGTTTCTCCTCCCTTTTCGCGGATCAGCGATATTTTTTGAGAAGCTCTTCCACATCCGAAAGGAAGTGTTTGAGCGTTTTGTTCGGCTTGCCGCGGCTCGCGCGGATGAGAGAAAGCAGCGATTCCCCGGCGGCGACCAGTTTCTGGTAAAGCCCGCTCGCCACAGCGCCGGAGGCGGTCTCCGCCTTTTTGACCGGTACGCCCTTCGGACAGGCGAGGAATTTTACCTCGGCGAGATCAAACACCGTGCCGCTGTAGGGCGCAAATGCCTTATAGCCGTGCTCGGTTTCAAGATAGTTGGCAAATGCGTCCGTCACGGCGTCCTCGCCGTGGTTTACGAATACAAGCTTCGGCTTCTTCTCAAAGCCCGCGAGCCACGCGGTGAGACCGTCGCGGTCGGCGTGGCCGCTCTTGCCGGGCAGGAAGCCAACTTCGCAGTTGACCTCGATGTCCTCGCCGAAGAGCTTGACGTGCTTTTCGCCGTCGTAGAGCTTGCGGCCAAGCGTCCCCTCCGCCTGATAACCGACGAAGAGCACCGTGCTCTCCTTACGCCAGAGATTGTGCTTGAGATGGTGGCGGATGCGTCCCGCCTCGCACATGCCGCTCGCCGAGAGGATGACCTTCGGCTCCGGGTTTTCGTTGATGGCCTTGGAATCCTCACTCGAGACGGAAATGCGGATGCCGTCCGACCAGATGGGGTTGATCCCCGCATCCACGAGAGCGCGCGTCTCCTCATCGAGACATTCGCGCCCGCATTGGAGATAAATCGCCGTCGCCTCGTTGGCCATGGGGCTGTCCACATAGACGGGAAAGCCGTCGTGGCCGGTGACGAGCTTTTTCTCCTTGATCTCGCGGATGTAATAAAGCATCTCCTGCGTGCGCCCGACGGCGAACGACGGGATGACGAGATTGCCGCCGCGGTCAAGGGTGCGCTGGATATAGTCTGCAAGCAGGTTGACCGGCGGGACATGGCGGTCGTGCAGGCGGTCGCCATAGGTCGACTCGATCATGACATAGTCCGCCTCCGCGACCGTTTCCGGCACGTTGCGGATGATGGGCTGGTTGAGATTGCCGATATCGCCGCTGAACACCATTTTGCGCTCTACGCCGTCCTCAGTCATGAAAACCTCGATGCAGGCGCTGCCAAGCAGATGGCACACATCGCTGAACCGGACGGTGAAGTGCTCGCCGACCTGCACAAGCTCATGATAGCTCACCGGGCGCAGGTGCGCAATGGCGGCTTCGGCGTCGTCGAGCGTGTAGACCGGCTCATACTCCGGCCCGCCGCTCCGGCGGCTCTTGCGGTTGCGCCATTCGGCCTCGCTTTCCTGGATATGTGCGCAGTCGCGCAGCATGATCCGGCAGAGATCGCACGTCTCGCGCGTGGCGTAAATGGGGCCGTCAAACCCGTTTTTAAATAGCAGCGGCAAATTGCCGGAATGGTCGATGTGCGCGTGGGTCAGAAGAACAAAGTCGATCTCCCCCGCCGCCACCGGCAGCTTCTGGTTTTCAAAGATGTCTTTTCCCTGCTCCATGCCGCAGTCGACAAGACCGCGGTTATGGCCGCATTCGATCAATGTGCAGCTGCCCGTGACCTCGTGGGTCGCGCCCAAAAAGGTAACTTTCATAGTGAACTCCTGTGTCGCGGCGCTTTCTTCACCGCTCGGTGAAGAGAAGGCTCCTATTTTCACAGAGAACATTATACACGTTCCTCGCCCGCCGCGCAAGACTTAATGCGTTTCGCCCTCACCGCATTGCTTTTTGTAGTCCTCGCCCCAGGCGAGCATGGCGTCCAGAATGGGCTTGAGACTGAGCCCGAGCGGCGTGAGAGAATACTTCACTTTCGGCGGCACCTCGGCATAGACCTCGCGGTGGACAAGCCCGCTCTCCTCCATGGCACGCAGCTGCGCCGTCAGCACCTTCTGCGAAACGCCGCCGAGCGACTTTTTGAGCTCGCCGAACCGCTTTGTGCCGGGCAAAAGATCGCGCAGTATCAGCACCTTCCACTTATCGCCGATCAGCGTCAGCGTTGTCTCCACCGGGCAGGCCGGAAGCTCTGTTTTGACCGTATTGTCCATGATGTCCTCCAATGGTTTCTTTTTTGCGCTTTGTTTCGTATTTTACACCATTTGTGTACCGATTGCAATTTTCTTATATTGACCGGTGCTCCGCGGTAGTTTTCGTTTTTCAGACAGCACATTCGCTGTTTGTGGGGAGGACATTTTACGGAAACCTTGTTATACTTCTCCTCGGAGGGATAGAAAAATGGATCAAAGGAAGATAGGAAAATTTATCGCCGCTCTGCGGAAAGAGAAAGGCTTGACGCAGGAGCAGCTCGGAGAAAAGCTCGGCGTGACCAACAAGACCGTTTCCCGCTGGGAGAACGGCAACTATATGCCCGATGTAGAAATGCTGTTGCTGCTGACCGAAGAATTCGGTGTAAGCATCAACGAGCTTATAAGTGGAGAACGGCTTTGGGCGGAAGACTTTAAAAAAGCCGCCGACAGCAACCTTGTTGCGGCGCTCAACAACAGCACATTTACGCTAAAGGAAAAGGTCACATTTTTCAAGAAAAAATGGCTGCATGAACACATTGCAACGATCGTTCTGTGTGTTGTGGCGTGGGTGGGTATTATCCTATGGACAGCGCTGAAGATACGCGCATATACGCTTTTGGGTGCCATCGGCGGTATGCTCGCCGTTCTTTTCTACGTGGTACTGTATAACCGCATGATGGCGTATGTGGAAAAGCGCGCATATCCGGCGACGCAAGATAAAGAAACGGAAACAAAAAACACCTGATATCACAGTGTATTCAAATAGTATCCTTCTGGTAACTACAGCACAATATTGTGCTTACTTTACGGCTGGGAGATGCAGGCAAATCCCTATGTGGAGCTCTCCGTTTCCAGCCCGGAGTTTGCCTGGATCCGGCTGCACGGCAAGGCCGTTTTTGAAAACAACATGGCCACCAAGGAGATGTGCATCCAGAACCCCATCGTAAAGGGGCAGTACGGCGAGGCGGCGAACCCCATTTTCGAGGTGTTCTATCTCGCGGACGCCCATGGCGTCATCACCGATTTCTCCGGCAATCCGCCGTATGAGTTCTGATTGCCGCATTTAGGCGCAGCACCTTCCGGCGGCTTTACGAAATTTCCGTGAAGCCGCCGGATCACCATCCCCGAGGAGGAAACCATGATATCCCTTTCCATTCATCCGCCAAAAAGAACTGCCGTTTTGAGTCCCCGTGCGCTCACCATGACCGCGCTTCTCTCCGCTGTGGCCTATGTGCTGGCCTTTGTGGAATTCCTCGTTCCGCTCTCTCCGTCCTTCGCAAAAATGGACTTATCCGATTTCCCGGCGCTCATCGGAGCCTTTGCCTTCGGCCCGGCCTCCGGGGTGCTCGTCGAACTGATCAAAAACTCCCTGCAGCTTCTCACAACCTCCACAGGAGGCATCGGTGAGATCGCAAACTTTCTGATGGGCGCGTCCTACGTGGCTTCTGCGGGCTTGATCTATAAGCGCCGCAAAACGAAAACCACGGCGCGCGCCGCGTATATTGCCGCGAGTTTCGTGATGGGCGGCACAGCGGCGCTGGCAAATTACTTTATTCTGCTGCCGCTGTTTGAAAATTTTATGCCGCTCGAAGCGCTCATCGCTTCTTTCGGCGCATTTTTACCGTTCATCCACACGAAGCTGGACATTGTGCTGTTCAACGTTCTGCCCTTCAATATTTTGAAAGGGCTCGTCATCGGCGGCTTCACAATGCTGATCTACAAACGTCTGACGCCGATTCTGAAAGGAAGATTTTGAAATGGATTTTATCGATATCTCCAAGCGCCGCGTGACTTTTGAAAAGAATCCGTATATGCAGTACATTTACCCCGGCGATACCCGCAGCGCTTTGGAGGTTTTCCGCCTGTATGAAGCAGCTGGCGAGTTTTTCGACATCCGCGACCCGGCGCACATCGTCCGGGACAGCATCACCATCGGAAAGGCAACGCAGGAAGCGCCGGGCTATTAAGTAGCCGCTGTACCGGCTGCGGGACATGCGTCCCCGTCTGCCCGCAGAAATGCATTGACATCTCCGGGGAAACGGCGGTCATTGACCGGCACCATTGTCTCCATTGTGGGCGCTGCGCGGAGGTCTGCCCCCGGCAAGCCATTGAAAAGAGGCTGTGAGCATGAACCAGAGTGAAAAAAGAATGTATCTTCTCCGGACGCTGCTGGCAGAAGGCGGGTATGCCGAAGATATTCCGGCCAACGCCGAGCACCAGCGGCAGCTTCTGCGCGGTCTGATGAACGTCCGCCGGGCGCGCCGCGCCGGGACGGAGTTTCTGCGCGTGCAGGATGAATACCTGCAAGGCGAGACCGCAACGAAGGGCATTACGGACGTGGACGATCTTGTTCCCGTGCAGCCGGGGCTCTATCTCTGGCAGGGAGATATCACAACGCTCCGCTGCGATGCCATCGTCAACGCCGCGAACTCCGGCATGACCGGCTGCTATATCCCCAATCACCGATGCATCGACAATGTCATCCACACCTACGCGGGCGTGGAGCTGCGGCTCGCCTGCGCGGAGCTGATGGAAAAGCAGTGGTACCCCGAACCCACCGGGAAAGCGAAGATCACCCCCGCCTTCAATCTTCCCTGCCGGTACGTGCTGCACACGGTTGGCCCCATCGTGGAAGGCGCGGTCACGAAGCGGGATGAAGAGCTTCTCGCCTCCTGCTACCGCTCGTGTCTGGAGCTTGCGGCGGAAAACGGTCTGGAGAGCATCGCGTTCTGCTGCATCTCCACCGGGGTATTTCATTTCCCCAACGAAGCGGCGGCGGAGATCGCTGTAGCGACCGTCAAAGAATTTCTGACAAAGCAAACCAGCATAAAGAAAGTGATATTCAATGTTTTCAAAGATTTGGACAAAGACATCTGCGCCAGACTTCTTGGCGCAGATTGAGCGGCTGAAAACGGCGATCGCAGAAGCGGACGCCGTTGTGATCGGCGCCGGGGCGGGGCTTTCCACCGCCGCGGGCTTTACTTATTCCGGCGAGCGATTCGAGCGGTATTTTTCCGATTTTGCCGCAAAATACGGCATCCGGGATATGTACTCCGGCGGGTTTTACCCGTTCCCGACAAGCGAAGAGTTCTGGGCGTACTGGAGCCGGTACATCTTTATTAACCGGTATCAGGACGCGCCGAAGCCGGTATACGATACGCTTCTCCGTCAGATACGCGGGAAGGACTACTTCGTCATCACGACCAACGTGGATTATTGCTTCCAGAAGGCGGGCTTTGACAAAAAGCGGCTCTTTTACACACAGGGGGACTACGGTCTCTTTCAATGCAGCGAGCCGTGCCGTCCGGAGACCTACGACAATGAGGCGGTCGTCCGCGAGATGGTGGAGCGGCAGAAGGATATGCGCGTACCCTCGGAGCTTCTCCCCCGCTGCCCCCATTGCGGCCGCCCCATGACGATGAATCTCCGCTGCGACGACCGCTTCGCCGAGGATGAGGGCTGGCACGCCGCGGCAGAGCAGTACGAAGCCTTTCTCCGCACCCGCGCCGGGCAGAAGCTTCTGTTCTGGGAGCTTGGCGTCGGCTACAACACCCCAGCGATCATCAAGTATCCCTTCTGGCGCATGACGGCAGCAAATCCCAACGCCGCATATGCCTGCGTCAATCTCGGCGAGGCGGACGCGCCCTCGGATATGCGGGAGCAGTCCATCTGCATCGACGGGGACATCGGCGAAATTCTGTCCCGGCTTTAAAGAAAAAACCTTTGCACCGCATTGACGGGAAAAGGGATATTGGCTACTATTTGGTACGGTGCCGAAGAAAAGAGCGATCGCCGGAGCAACATCCTCATCATCCGGCGCTATTTCCCGCAGATACAGCTCCGCGAATTTCCGAAAATGGCGCACGCGGAGCTGGTAATGATGTATCCTGAGGAATTCTGCCGGTATACGGAGGAGTTTTTGACGGGACAGGCCGTATAAGTTTTTTCATAAAAACCGGGCAGATGCTTTGTTCTCTGCCCGGTTTTTCTTGCCATTTTGCGCCCGTTCGGCTATTCTTATAGAGTGTTTGCGCCAGAATCCGGCGCACAAGGGGGTCTTTATTGTGAGCTTCGGGAAAAAAATACTCTGCATCGTCCTGGTTGTGGGGCTCATAGCCGGTCTCACGGCGCTGCTCTTCTCTGCCAAACGAACGGCGAAGCCGGAAGCGTCTCCCAGCGCCGCCGCATCCCCAGCGCTCTCTGCCTCCCCCGCCGCGCAAACGGCGGACGCCGGCACAGCTTCTTCCCCTTCGCCCGTCCCGGAAGCGATGTCCACAGACGAGGGCACGGACGCTGACGCGCCGGTCACCGTACTCGACGGCAATGCGCTGACCGAAATTGTGGAAAACTACTTCCGCAAAAACGACCGCAGCGGGAACGGCGTTGCCATTTCCTACTGCTACACCGGCACCGGCGAGATCTGGCTTTACAACGGCGACAATTTTTCCGAGGGCGCAAGCTTTTACAAGCTGCCGCTCTCCATGCTGATCGACAGTTCGCTCGCGCGCGGCGAGCTCACACCCGAGAGCAAGGTCTGCGGCATGAACGTGATGTGCGCTCTTGAACGGATGCTCGTCTACTCCGACAACACCGTCGCGGAAAATCTCCTCAGCATGTACGACTATGCAGAGCTTCGCGCGCTCGGCGCGCAGCTGGCCGGGCTTTCCGAAGAGAGCTGCCCGCCGGCCTATGAGAGAACGAATCAGTATTCGTCCCGCTTCATGCTCGGGCTGCTGCTGGAGCTCTATCGCCGCAGCGGGGAATACCCCGACATGATCGACTATATGCTGCGCGCCAGTCCCGGGCACTTTTTCCGCCTGACTCTTGAAGGGAAATACGACGTAGCACAGAAATACGGCTCGCGCGCCCCGGCGCTCAACGCCGCCGCCATCGTCGATACGCCGCGCCCGTTCCTGCTCGCCGTGCTCACCACGAACGTCGGCGGCGCGGAAGTCGTTCTCGGCGATCTGGCCGAGCTCTTTGCAGAGTATACGCTCACGCTCGACGACGCGCTCGACTCGCTCAGCGAAAAGGAACAGCAGCGTGCCGCAGCGCAGCTTGACACCGTCTCCGTCGATCCGGCAAAGAACGCGCTGCCCATCTATACCGCCGCTTCCGACGAGTATTACGCGCAGCAGACACAGGAATATACCGAAGCCGCTCTCCGCGAAAGCGAAGCCGCAGCAGACGATCCCCGCTCCTGAATACAGAATGCAAGAACCGGCTGCCGTTTCGAACATAACGGCAGCCGGTGTTTCTTTATTTTCGCCACGCGGCGGGGATGAACAGCAGAAGCATCGGATAGAGCTCCAGGCGGCCGAAGAGCATGGAGAAAGCGAGCAGCACCTTGCCGAAAGACGAGAAGCATGTATAGTTGGACATCGGTCCGACGAGTTCCATACCGGGGCCGACGTTGTTAAAGCAGCTCGCCGCGGCGGAAAATGTTGTGATGAAATCCAGCCCTTCCAGCGCGAGCAGGACCAGAAGCAGCACAAAGAGCAGCGCGTACACGAGCAGAAACGCGGAAACGGAGCTGCAGGTGTCCTCGTCGAGCGGCTCGCCGTCGATGTGGATGCATTTGACCTGCTGCGGGTGGATCGCGCGCTGCACGCCCCGGCGGGCAAGCTTCGCGCCGATCACGATGCGCACGATCTTGATGCCGCCGCCGGTCGAACCGGCGCACGCGCCGACGAACATCAGCACAACAAGCAGCGTTTTGGAAAGCCACGGCCAAAGGTTGAAATCCGAGATAGCAAAGCCCGATGTGCTCATCACGGACGCGGCGGTGAATATGGCGTGGCGGAATGCCTCGCCAAAGCCGCTGAAGAGCGGCAGAATGTTCACAGCAACGGCGAGCGAAACGGCGGCGAGAATGCCGAGGAATACCCACATCTCCTCGCTGCGCAGCGCCTGCCGGAGCTTGCCGATCAGCAAGAGATAGTAGAGCGTGAAGTTTATGGAAAAGAGGATCATAAAAACGGTGATGACCGTCTGCGAATAGGGGCTGTACACGCTCATTCCGGCGTTGCGGATTGAAAAGCCGCCCGTGCCCGCCGTGGCGAACGCCGTGGTGAGCGCATCGAAGAACGGCATATCAAAAATGAGCAGCACGAACATCAAAACCGTGAGGCCGATATAGATAAGATAGAGGATCGTCGTGCTGCGGCGCATCCGCGGCACGAGTTTTCCCACGTTCACGCCCGGCGATTCCGCGCGCAGAAGATGCAGCGCGTCACCGCTGTCACCGTTCGCCATCGGGCTCACGGCCAGCACGAACACGAGCACGCCCATACCGCCGAGCCATACCGTAAAGCTGCGCCAGTACAAAAGGCTCACCGGCAGCGCCTCCACATCGGCGATCACGCTCGCGCCGGTCGTGGTAAAGCCGGAAACGGTCTCAAAAAAGGCGTCCACAAACGACGGCACCGCGCCGCTCAGACAAAACGGCAGCGCGCCGAACACCGAAAGAAGCACCCACGAAAGACCGACCGTTACAAAGCCCTCGCGGGCGTAATACTCCCGCCGCCGGGCCTTTATGCGCCGCAGCAGCGCCGCGAACACGAGGATCGCCGTCACAGCGACGGCAAAGCCGACAGCGGCGCTGTGCTCGTGCCGTGCGAGCGCGATTGCGAGCGGCGGTATCATAAATGCCGCTTCCACTCCCAGCGTCAGGCCGAGAATGCGGCAGATCATGGCAATGTTCATATCCGATCACCCACGCTCGGCAAAAATCTGCCGCAGCTCCGCGATGTGCCGCTCGCGCGGCGCGACCACGATGACGGTATCGCCCGCCTGCAAGCTGTCGCCGCCGCCGGGGAAGATCACCTTTGCCCCGCGCGAAATGCACGCGAGCAGAATTCCCGGCTGAAGCGTGACAGAGGCAAGGCTCTCGCCGAGGTGCGGCACGTCCGCCGTGACGAGAAATTCGAGTGCCTCAACGCGCCCGCTCAGCAGACTGTATACGGAAAGGACGCTCTCGGCATCGGTGCTCTCCATGGCGCGGACATAGCGCGAGATCTCCTGCGCGCAGATGTCCTTCGGGCTGACGGTGCTGCGGATGCCGCAGTTCTGGCACACGGCGGCGTACTCCGTCCGGTTCACCTTGGGGATTGCCTGCGGCACGCCCTGCATCCGGGCGTACATACAGATAAAGACGTTTTCCTCGTCAAGATTCGTGAGCGCCACTACAGCGTCCATTTGCGAAATGTTCTCGCTGAAGAGGAAGTCCTGCCGCGTGCCGTCGGCGCAGAGAACGGAAACATCCGGCAGACGTTCCGCGAGTTCCCGGCAGCGCTCAGGGTTTTGCTCGATGAGCTTGACGCGCACGCCCGCTTCGCAGAGAAGCTCTGCGAGCGCTTCGCCCAGCCGTCCGCCGCCGATGATCATCACGTTTTTCGCGTGCTTTTTCCGCAGCCCCAGCTCGTCCACGGTGCGCGAAAGGCTCGCCGCCGGCGCGGTCAGATAAACCTCGTCCCCGGCGCGGATCTCAAAGGAGCCATCCGGAATGATCGCCTCTTCTCCGCGGCGCACGGCACACACAAGCACGCGGTGGCGCAGAATGCGCGGCAGCTCCATGAGCTTTTTGCCGCAGAGCTTATCGTTTGCGCCGACCTCCATCGCCACGATCTCGGCGCGGGACTTGGCAAACGATTCCCGCCGGAGAAACGCCGGCAGCTGGAGCTGGCGGAATATCTCGCGTGCGGCATAAAGATCCGGCGTGACCGCCATGGAAAGCCCCAGCTCCTCGCGCAGAAGCTGCACGCCGTCGAGATAGTTGCGGCTGCGGATGCGGGCGATCGTATTGGCGCAGCCGAGCTTGCGCGCAAGCATGCACGCGAGGATGTTCGCCTCGTCGTTCGGCGAGGCGGCAATCAGAAGATCGCTCTCCGGCACGAGCGCGGCGCGCTGCACATCAAGCGCGGCGCCGTTCCCCTGTACGGTCATGCCGTCGAGCGCAAGAGAAAGCCGGTCGCATACGGCGCGGCTGCTGTCGATGATTGTTACGTCGTGTCCCTCGGCAGATATCTCGCGGGCGATGGCGAAGCTGACCTTCCCGCCGCCGACAATCACAATTTTCATAGAAAGCTCCTTCTTTTAATAAAAAAACGCTTCGGATGCTTATTCAGGCGTTTATGTGGTAAGCGCAGTATAGCATCCGACAGCGTCGATAGCAACCGCTTCCCGTCCGGCTTGGCAGCGATTTTACATTTTACAGAAGTTTTTGGAAAAAATTTAATTTTCTTCTTGACAGAATGCTATAACGTTTGCTACAATGACAAAGCCGCGAAAAACGGGAGCATAGCTCAGCTGGTTAGAGC
>CAKSWA010000038.1 GCA_934511165.1 uncultured Oscillospiraceae bacterium
CACCCCCTGATGTAGTTCTATTTTCCTACATCAGGGGGTGTTTTGTCTATTGTCCGTTTTTACTGGTCCTGTTCACACGGACAGCCGGGGGTTTTGGCGTCATATTATGTATGCCGTTTGAGATATTCCACGATCTCCGGGTACCGATCCGATTGGATGTGGATGCCGTCGCCGGAGTTGAAGCTATCCAGAAAATATCCGGCTTTGTCGCACATCATGCGGAAAAGATCAATGTATTCCGTATCGTATTCGCGGGAGAGCGTTTTGAGAAGCTGTGAGTAGAATATCGTGCTGTCGGGATTGTAGAGCTCATTCATCGGCGTGCTGCGCCCAACGGGGACGAGGGAGAGAAGATAAATCCTGGCGTCCGGCTGCGTCTCCTTTACGAGATCGAGGATCGTCCGCATGGGTGTCATAAACTTTTCCACGCGGTTTTTGTCAAGCGAGCTGTCATTGATGCCTAGCATTATGTAAACCTTACCGTAGGATTTGCTGTGCAGTACGTCGCTGAGCGTGCCATACCGGCCATCCGGCAGTTGATAGAATTCGTAGTCCACAACGTCCTGTGCCTTGTGACCGACAACGGCGTAGTAGTCGGGAGCGTAAAGCCCGGAGTACCGCTGCATGCCAACGATCTGCGAATGACCGATGAAGCAGGCGTCGTTAAACCAGTCGTCTGACACCGGATCGGTTTCCGCTACAGTGGAAACCGGGAGTGCGGTCAGAATATCCTGCTGCGTCCCGATGAAGCGAAGGAGAATTTCTTCGCCCTCGGCGAGCGGAACGGTGTCCTTATAATGAAAGAAGCCATCCGTATCTTCGATCATCACTCCGGCGCGCTGGATGGTGAAAGCGGCGGTCTGCGCTTCTGGGGTCATCAGCCCGCCATCCAGGAAGGAATACCACGGATTGATCGCTTCAAGCGATATGCCGCAGACGTTGGCGCAGCGATAGAGCGAGACGAGAAGTGCTTCGCGCGTGAGCGGCTCGTCGGGGCGGAAGGTGCCGTTTCCGTCGTGCGGAATGATATTCTTTTTTACCGCCCACGCGGCTCCGGCAGCGTACCATTGGGAAGCGTCTACATCAGACGGGATCGTTTCGGCATCCTCCGCGCTTCCGTAAACGCGGTACAATATCCCGGCGAGCATGGCGCGTGTCATCGAAACACCGGCTCCGTCGCCTTCGGCTTCGCGAAAAAGCTCGCGATAATCCGACATGGAGGCGGCTTCGCAGTATTCGGATGTGCGCCGGCTCTGGCTCTCCGGCTCGGCGGCATAGACCGGCACGGCAAGCGCAAAGAACAAAGTGCTGCATAGCAGCAGGGATAAAACTCGCTTCATGAGTACACTCGCTTTCGTAATCTATAAAATCAGAGGAGCTGCAAGCTCTCCATGCATTTTTGCAGTTTTGCGGCATTTTCTTCCGCCATCGGGCAGAGCGGCAGACGCAGCCGGCCGGAATCCCAGCCGAGCATCTGCATGGCGGTTTTTACCGGGATGGGATTGACCTCGAAGAAGAGTGCATCGAAAAGTCCGGCATAGGCTTCGTGGATGGCACGGGCGGTGAAGAAATCGCCGCTGAGTGCCGCACCGCAGAGTGTCGCCATGACCTGCGGCACGATGTTCGACGCCACCGAGATCACGCCCTTGGCGCCGAGCGCGAGCATGGGAAGCGTCTGGTCATCGTTTCCGCTCCATATGTTCAGCGCATCGCCGCAGAGATGCCGGGTGCGCGAAACAAGGGAAATGTCGCCGGAGGCTTCCTTTATACCGTTGATGCGGGGAAACTCCGCGAGCCGCGCGTAGTGCTCCGGTGTGCAGGATACACCGGTGCGCCCGGGGACGTTGTATACGATGAGCGGCAGCTCGGAATGCTCTGCGACATACGTAAAGTGCCGGACGATCCCGGCGGAGCTCGCTTTGTTATAATAGGGCGTCGTAAGCAGCAGCGCGTCCGCGCCAAGCCTCTCGGCTCGCCGCGCTGCGTTCGCCGCGGCGAGCGTATCATTGCCGCCGATCCCGGCGATCACCTTCATACGGGAACGGGTGTAAACCGAGGCAAACTCGATAACGGAAGCGCGCTCCGCCTCGGAAAGTGTTGCCGCCTCTCCGGTTGTGCCGCACACGGCGATAGCGGCAGTACCGCCCTCGGCCTGACGGTCGATCGCCGCGGCGAGACGGTCATAGTCGACGCCGCGGTCGGTAAACGGCGTGACAAGCGCGGTTGCGCTGCCGGTGAAAACAGGTTTTTTCATGTTCCGTCCTTTCTGCCGATCCGTACCGCACATCGCACGGCAGGGAAGGGAACGGCAAAAAATACTCCCGCGTCATTGTATGCAGCGGGACACGCTGCGGTGCGCGGAAGTTCGGCGCTTTTGCGGTTGCAAAGCATGCGGAACATGTATATAATATTTTTAAGTATAATATCACTCCGCCGTACTCCCGTCAAGGCGAGCACGGCGGCAAAACGCTGTGGCCGGAGAATCCCGGCAGATGGAGTAACCTTGAAAAAATCGGACTTTTATTATGATCTTCCCCCGGAGCTTATTGCCCAGACGCCGCTGGAGCGGCGCGATTCCTCCCGCCTTTTGACGCTGGATAAGCGCACCGGCGCCATGGAGCACCATATTTTTCACGAGCTCCCGGATTTTCTCAACGAGGGCGACTGCCTTGTGATGAATGATTCCCGCGTGATCCCCGCGCGGCTTTTCGGCACGCGGCCGACGGGCGGCAGCGTGGAAGTTGTTCTGCTGCGCGATCTCGGCGGCGGGGACTGGGAATGCCTTACCCGTCCGGGGCGCAAAACGCAGCCGGGGACGCATATTTCCTTCGGCAGCGGAGAACTGACGGCGGAGGTCGTCCGCGCCGAAGCGGACGGGAACAAGGTGCTGCACTTCCATTATGAAGGCATTTTCCTTGAGCTTCTGGACATGCTTGGAAAAATGCCGCTGCCGCCCTATATCAAGGAGGAGCTTGCAGACAAGGAGCGCTACCAGACGGTATATTCCCGTGACCCCGGCTCTGCGGCTGCGCCGACGGCGGGGCTGCATTTCACCCCGGAGCTTTTGCAGCGCATCGCCGACAAGGGCGTGTCCCTTGCGTATGTCACGCTGCACGTCGGTCTCGGCACATTCCGCCCGGTCAAGGAGGATAACATCGAGGATCACCCGATGCACGCCGAGTTCTGCATGGTGAGCCAGGAGACGGCGGATATTGTGAACCGCACGCATGCTAACGGAGGGCGCGTTGTCTCCGTTGGCACAACGTCCTGCCGGACGCTCGAAAGCTTCACCGGTGAGGACGGCATATTGCAGCCGAAAAGCGGCTGGACAGACATTTTCATCCATCCTGGCTACCGCTTCAAGGCCATTGACGCGCTTGTGACCAATTTCCATCTGCCGGAGAGCACACTCATCATGCTCGTCTCTGCGCTTGCCGGACGGGAAAACATCCTGTGTGCCTATGAGGAAGCTGTGAGAGAGCGCTATCGCTTTTTCTCTTTCGGCGACGCGATGTTCATTCACTAAAATTCGACGGACGATGTTTCGGGTCAACGAAGAGCGACCCGATCAAAAAATAAAAACAGGATGCATCCATGAAAGCAACGTATAACGGTATAGGAAGCGTATATTCCGACGCGGTGATCGCAGGCGATGAAATTTATCTTTCCGGTCTGGTCTCGGAAGACTGGGAAACCGGAGAACTCTGCCCCGGCACCATCGAGGAGGAGACGGATCGCGTTCTGAGCAACATGAAGAAGATGCTCATGCGCTACGGCTCCGATATGGACAAGCTGATCCGCGTGGAGATATTCCTTACGGACTTTTCCGAGCGCGACAGAATGAACGCGGTCTACATCCGGCATTTTGATAAGGAGCGGATGCCGTCACGCCTGTGCGTCGGCGTCAATGCACTTGCCGAGGGCTGCAAGGTCGAGATGACAGCGCACGCCTATATCGACAGGTGAACAAACCGGGCGCGGCAGACTTGACTGCCGCGCCTCGATTCTGTAGAATAGCTACCGAATAAGGTACTGTGAGAATGGGGTAAACACGCTATGTATAAACGAATCAAGCTCGAAGGCCGCGCCCGCCGGGGCGAATATACCACGCCGCACGGCACCGTGCAGACGCCGGTATTCATGAATGTCGGCACGCAGGCGGCAATCAAAGGCGGCCTTTCGGCGGACGATCTCCGGGAGATCGGCTGTCAGGTTGAGCTTTCCAACACCTATCATCTGCACGTCCGTCCGGGCGATGAGCTGATCCGCGATATGGGCGGGCTGCACAAGTTCATGCGTTGGGACGGCCCGATCCTGACCGACTCCGGCGGATTCCAGATCTTTTCGCTCGCACAGCTTCGCAAAATCAAGGAAGAGGGCGTGTACTTTAACTCCCATGTGGATGGCCGCCATATCTTTATGGGACCCGAGGAAAGCATGCGCATTCAGGCCAATCTCGGCTCGGACATCGCTATGGCGTTTGATGAGTGCGTCGGCATCCCGGCGCCGCGGGAGTACTGCGAGGCCTCGTGCGACCGGACGGTACGCTGGCTGGCCCGGTGCAAGGAAGCACTCGCGCGTTATACCTCGGAGGATGGAGCCGTCAATCCCGGACAGGTGCTCTGGGGTATCAACCAGGGCGCGGTGTACCACGATCTTCGCATCCGGCATATGCAGCAGATTGCCGAGCTCGATCTGCCGGGGTATGCCATCGGCGGGCTCGCGGTGGGGGAGACCGCTGCGGAAATGTACGATACAATCTCCGCGGTCGAGGAATATATGCCGCAGGATAAGCCCCGCTATCTCATGGGCGTCGGAACACCGGGAAATATCATCGAGGCAGTATACCGCGGCGTGGATTTCTTTGACTGCGTGATGCCCGCGCGAAACGGCCGCCACGGTCATCTCTATACCTGGGAAGGCGTCATCAACATCAAAAACGAAAAGTACGCCCGCGACGAGCGCCCGATCGACCCGGAGTGTCATTGCCCGGTCTGCCGGAAGTACAGCCGCGCGTATCTCCGTCATCTCATGAAAGCGGAGGAGATTCTGGCGCTCCGCTTCTGCGTTATGCATAATCTTTATTTCTATAATTCCCTGATGAAAAAGATCCGCACAGCGCTCGATGCAGGGGAGTATAAGGCGTTCCACGACCGGTATGTCGAAAAGTTGGATAAGAGGATATAAATTCTCTTGCTTTTATCGGAAAATATCGGTATAATCAGTAAATGTAATTTACATTGGAGGGTTAACCCATGAAAAAAATCCTTGCAACTGTTCTTGGCGTGATTTTTGCCATGTTCGCGTTTGCCGGCTGCAACACGGCTGCGGCGGACGGCACCGCCACCGGCGCCAGCGGTTATATGAGCCTCATTATGATGGTCGTTATCATCGCTGTGTTCTATTTCCTGATGATCGTCCCCGAAAAGAAGCGCAAGAAGAAAGCGCAGGAGATGCGTGACAGCATCGAAGTCGGCGATAAGATCGTCACCATCGGCGGCATGGTCGGCAAGGTCGTCCACGTCACCAGCGACAAGCTCACCTTCGAGACCGGCGAGGACCGCGTCCGCATCGAGATCACCAAGTGGGCAGTCTCCACCAACGAAGGCAAGGGTGCCAACAAGGAAACCACCGATTCTGAGGAGTCTTTGGGCAACTGATAACGTCCGCAGCAGACACATAAAGATACCCCCGCAGGAATAAGTATGAATGTACTTATCTGCGGGGGTGTTTTTATGGTCAAACAACAATCGGGCCGAAGGGGACAGACCGTCGATGCCGTCCGGTCGGGAAGCCTTATGGCAGGATTATCCCTCCTGCTTGCTCTTCCGGCGGCTCTGCTGATTCGGGAGGGGGTACTGCCGGAAACATCCGTACAGGCTGCCGCACTGGGGTGTGCGGGGCTTGCCGCGCTTGTGTCGGAGTGCATGCTCTTTGGAAAGAGAAGGGCAGGGTATGCGTATATTCCTCTCTCGGCGCTTATTTCGGCGCTTGTCCTCCTTTTGGTTGGGGCGTGCATTCCGATGAATGACTGGGATTTCGGTTGCATTTTAAAAGTGCTGTGCGTTATGACGGCTTCAATGACAATTGTGTATTTCATAAAAATGAACAAAAATAACAAAAAGATGCAAAAGAAACAAGCGCGGTATTACAAATAGGAATCAGAAAACAGGGTTGACATAAGCGAAAAGAAATGACCAATATCTTGGGATTATTACAAAACGTAATCGCAAGATGTAGGAGAAAACCCTTGATTTTCAATGGTTTTTCGATGATCGGTTACATGGGATAACATAATATTGTTTACATAATATATAGACATAATTCACAAAGTTCGAAAATCTAAGAAAAAAGGATTGATAACTTTATGATTCTGCGGTATAGTGTGCGTACAACAGATTATGTAAATTATTGTTTTATGTTGTTTCTTTTGCTGCGAGGCGCGGAGGCAGCATGAACGATATGGGGGTTGACGCGGCGATTTCTGCGCCGCTCATTTTTCGTTTTTCCAAACCGGCTCGCTGGATCTTGCCTCTGGCAGTCTGTCTCGGCGCGGTGCTGGGAACACTCAATGTTTTCTTTTTTCCCCATCCTTTGCCGGAGCACGCCGCCTCTCTTGCGGACGCCGCGTTTTCGAATTCGACCGGGTATCTCCGGCTTCTTTGGACATATTCCGTGCCGTGCCTTATCACGGTTTTTCTTTCCGCCGTTCTCTTCGGCTTTGTTCTTCTTCCGATCCTTTTCTTTTTTCGCGGCTTTCTCCTTTCGTATAGCGCCGCGGCGCTGCTTGCGAGCGGCGTTTCCGCCGGGAAAGCCTGTCTGACCATTGGGATCCCTGCGCTGTTCTCTCTTTCCGCTTTGTTTTTGCTTGCCGAGGAAGCGTTCTGCTCCTCCCTTGACATATACCGAACCTGCCGAGGCTATCCGCGCATCCGGTTTTCGTTTGTTTCGACGGACCGGCTCCTGTTCGCCGCGCTGCTTCTGTCTGCTGCGGCATTCGTTCGGCAGCTTCTGATCCCACGGCTACTGTAAAAAGAAAGAAAAAGAGGAAGGAGGGCGTTGCTATGGATAATTCCGTTTGCTTCGAAAAGTTCAAGGACTACCTTACAAATGTTAAAAAAGCTTCCAGCAACACCCTGAGTTCGTATCTCCGCGATATCCGTCAGTTCGGAGAATACCTTGACTCACACGAAACTGTCGGATATACCGAGGCGGACGAGGAGGTCCTGAACGGATACATTTCCTGGCTGCGCGGGATGGGGAAGTCGGTAGCGACCGTTTCCCGCTCCATTGCATCGCTGAAATGTTTTTATACCTTCCTCATTTTGCAGCGTATCGTGAGCGAAAACCCGACCGGCAAGCTGGTTCCGGACAAGTGTGAGCAGAAGCTCCCGCAGATCCTTACGAGCAGCGAGGTTGAACTCCTGCTCGAACAGCCGGAGTGTACGGACTTCAAGGGTTACCGCGATAAGGCCATGCTCGAACTGCTGTATGCCACCGGCATCCGCGTGAGCGAGCTCATTTCGCTCAATGTGACGGATGTGAATCTCTCAGCCGGCGCGATCCGCTGCGTAAGCCACGACAAGGAACGCTTCATCCCGCTCTATCCGGCGGCGATCCGTGCGCTGAGCGAGTATATGGAGTTTGTCCGTCCGCAGATGCTGGCGCGGAAGGACGAAACGTCTCTCTTCGTGAACGTCAGCGGCGAGCGCATGTCCCGGCAGGGCTTCTGGAAAATCATCAAGTCCTATCAGGCGAAGGCGCACATCGAAAAGGACATCACGCCGCACACGCTGCGCCATTCCTTTGCTGCGCACCTGCTGGAAAACGGCGCGGATATCCGGGCGATCCAGGAAATGCTTGGTCATGCAGACATCAGCTCCACGCAGATCTATTCTCAGCTCGTCAAAAAGCAGCTCAAGGACGTGTACCAGAAATCGCATCCCAGAGCCTGATTTCAGCAATTTTCGACCAAATTTACAGCGAGGCGTTCCAAAAGTTTTTTGGGACGCCTCTTTATTTTTTGTAATCGATGTGTTACAATAACGTGAATACATTGGGAGGTTAGCAGCTATGCCTGAAAATTATATTACCAGCCAGACGGAAAAAGGAAATATCAGCATTTCGGAGGACGTTATCCAGGTAATGGTCAACGCCGCCGTATCGGAGATCGAAGGCGTTGCGGGGCTCTCGTCCGTGCCCGGCGCGGACATCGCCGAGTTCCTCGGCATCAAGAGCGCGACCACGCCGCCCAGCGTGAAGATCTCTGCGGAGAACGGCCAGGCGGTCATCGATATTCTTATCATGGTTCGCTACGGCTACGGCGTCACTGTCGTCGCCAAGAAGGTGCAGGATCAGGTCGCCGCGAGCGTGGAGGACATGACCGGCCTCAAGACCGTTGTCAACGTGCATATCACGGGCATTGCCTTTGATAAGACCGATATGAAGGGGTAATTCTCTCTATGACGAGAACGAATGCACGGCAGCTGGCGCTTCAGCTCAGTTTTGCCGTTAACGCCGGCAGCGACGTTGGACCGGAGGCCTTTTTCGACGAAGACTATTTCCGCGCTCTTCCGGCGGAGGATGCCCTTTTCACGGAGATCCCCGGTGAGAGGGAGCGCACGTACATCAGCGATCTTGTGACCGGCGTGTGCAATCACCGCGAGGAGCTTGACGCTCTCATCGAGCAGTTTTCCCACGGCTGGAAGCTTTCGCGTATATCGCGCACCGCGCTCGCCGTGCTCCGCGTTGCGCTTTATGAAATTCTCTATATGCCGGATATCCCGGCGGCGGCGTCCATCAACGAAGCCGTGGAGCTTGCCAAGGGGTACGATGAACCGGAGACCGTCCGTTTTATCAACGGCATTCTCGGAAGCTTCATGCGCTCCCGCGGCGAAGCCGTGGAGGATATGCCGGCGGAACCGGAGACGGCTGCGGACGAGGCGGAACCCGCGTCGGAAGAATGACGGAGATTTCCCCGCTCTCCGTATCGGAGATTACGGAACACATCCGTGCTATCGTAGAAAGTGACGGCGCGCTGCGCCGCGTTTATGTCCGCGGTGAGCTTTCCAACTATAAGATTTATCCCTCCGGCCATCACTACTTTACGCTCAAGGACGCCGGCGCCTCGATGCGCTGCGTCATGTTTCGTGCCGATGCTTCCCGGCTGCGTTTCCGGCCGGAAAACGGCATGGCCGTGATCTGTGCCGGGCGTGTTGCCGTCTATCCGCGGGACGGAGCGTATCAGCTCTATGTCTCTGCCGTACAGCCGGAAGGCCTGGGCGATCTCCACGCGGCGTATGAGCAGCTCAAGGCAAAGCTTCTTGCCGAGGGGCTGTTCGCGCAGGAGCATAAAAAGCCGCTTCCCGCCATGCCGGAGAAGATCGCACTCATTACCTCCGGCGCCGGTGCCGCTGTGCAGGATATGATCCGCATTCTTGGAAAACGCTGGCCGCTTACGAAAGTGATCGTGATGCCGGTACGTGTGCAGGGAACGGAAGCCCCGGCGGAAATTGCGGGAGCGATCCGATACGCGAACCGCTGGAACGTGGCCGACCTTATCATCACTGGCCGCGGCGGCGGCTCCATCGAGGATCTCTGGGCATTCAACGATGAGCGCGTTGCCCGCGCGATATTCGCTTCCGAGATCCCGGTCATTTCCGCCGTTGGACATGAGCCGGATGTGACCATCGCCGATTTTGTCGCTGATGTGCGCGCGGCAACGCCTTCGAACGGCGCGGAGATTGCGGTGCCGGAGAAGTCGGATGTCCGCGCGCTTTTGCTCTCGCTTGAAAACCGGCTTGGTCAGGCAGGGAAGAAGCAGCTCGACGCGCTTTCCGCTCGATTGAACGAGCTCTCCATGCGCCCGGTTATGCAGAGCCCAACGGGATTCCTTCAAAACCGGCGGCTGGATGTTGACCGCCTTTCCGAGCGCCTGAACGCGGCGGAAAAGCATCTGCTGCTTGCAAAGCGGCAGGAATATATCCGGCTCGTTTCCTCGCTCGAAGCGATGAGCCCGCTGAAAGTTCTCTCGCGCGGTTTTTCCGTTACGACCGATCAAAACGGCACCATTCTCAGAAATGCCAAGGCTGTCGCGCCCGGCGACAGCGTCCATATACGGCTCGAACACGGCGCACTGGACTGCCGTGTTGAGCGTCAATCGGAGGTACAAGGATGAAAAAGCTATATCGCGCGATGGCGTTTGCTCTGGCGGCAGCGGCTCTTTGCTTTTCTCTGACGGGCTGCGGCATCTCCGATTTTTTCACAAATCGAGACAACAAAACGCCGGACGGTGCGAGCGCTTCGCCATCGGCGGCAGCGACGCCATCACAGGAAGAGCCCACTCCCGTGCCGGAGGTATCTGCTACGCCGGAGGTGACGAAGGAGCCGGTAAAGGTAGAGATTCATTATGAAAACGAAGTTGTAACGGCTTTAAGCTTCCAGACCTCCACCGTGATTCGTCTCCAGGCGGTCACGAGTGACGGTTCGACCGGGGGCATCTGGACTTCCAGCGACGCATCCTCTGCCAGCGTGGATGAAAACGGTATTGTCACCTGCTGGAAGGTCGGCAACCCCAAAATCACCTATACGATCGGCGACGCCTCCGCATCCCTTGCGCTCACCGTGACAGAGCCGACGATCAAGATCTGCTTCGGCGGCGTGGAGAAAAACGATATCAGCCTCAGCGGCCAATGGGGGTACGAAATTCAGCTCACCGCTGTGGTTACGCCGGAGGGCAGCGAGGTCACCTGGTCATCGGAAGATCCCGCCATCGCAACGGTTTCCGAGACCGGTCTCGTCACCGGCAAAAAAATGGGATATACGAACATTGTCTGCAAGTCCGGTACCGCCAAAGCCGTCTGCATCGTCCGTGTGACGGATAACCCGCCCGCAGCCGCTGCCGCAGCGGCGCAGGCGACGCCCGATCCGAACGATAAAACGCCGTGCGTTGTGATCACGTGCTTCGGTCTGCCGAATTCCGACTTTACGATCTCCGTCGGGCAGTCGGTCGATCTCAACTGCACGATGTACAACATCGATCCCAGCACGAACAAGGAAACCTGGACCATTGCCGATACCGCTATTGCCACGGTCAATGAGGACGGCGTTGTTACCGGCGTGAAGGAAGGCACGACCAAGGTGGTCTGCGCCGTCGGCGACGTGAAATGCGAGACCATCGTCCGCGTGACCGATAAGAAGAGCTGAGAACAGGGGAAACACCATGGCAGAACGCAAGAGCACAAAACCGAAAACCTTTGAGCAGATGCTTGCCCGCCTGGACGAGATTGTCCGTGCCCTCGAAAAGGGTGATGCTCCGCTGGAAGAGTCGCTTTCGCTTTATACCGAAGGCGCGGAGCTGATCCGCACCTGCACGAAGCAGCTCGATGAGGCGGAGCAGACCGTTGTGCGTCTGCAAAAGGGCGCGGACGGCGTGCCGGTTGAAACAACGTTTGCATCGGAGAAGGAATGAGCATGGATCATTTCAGCGAATATAAAGCCATTCAAAATGAGATCAACGCCGCGCTGGAAGCGTGCTTTTCGGAGGATTGCCCGCAGAAAGAACTTCTGGATGCCATGCGCTATTCTCTTCTTGCCGGAGGGAAACGCATCCGCCCGCTGCTCCTTATGAAATTCTGCGAGATCTCCGGCGGAGACCGCGCTGCGGCACTCCCCGCCGCCTGCGGCATCGAAATGCTGCATACCTACTCGCTCATCCACGACGATCTCCCGTGCATGGATAACGACGATCTCCGCCGCGGAAAGCCCACGTGCCACAAGGCGTTCGGAGAGACCAACGCCGTTCTCGCCGGAGACGCGCTGCAGTCGGCGGCGTATTTCTCCGTTCTGTCTGCGCCGGTCACGCCGGAGCGAACTGCGGCCATGGCGAAAACGCTCGCCTATGCCGCTGCCGAGCAGGGCATGTGCGGCGGTCAGTATCTGGATACGAGTAAGGAAGGACTCCCGGTTACGGAGGAAGAGCTTTATGAGATCCACCGTCTGAAAACCGGGGCGCTGCTTCGTGCCGCGTGCGTTATGGGCGTTCAATGTGCCGGCGGCACGCCGGAGCAGGTATCGGCGGCGGAGGCGTTTGCAATGAATCTCGGCCTTGCCTTCCAGATCCGCGACGATGTGCTCGACACGATTTCCACAGAAGATGAACTGGGTAAGCCGATCGGGTCGGACGCCGCAGAGAAAAAGATGACGTTCGTGTCTCTTCTCGGCATTGAAGAATGCGACCGCCTTGTGCATCTCCACACCGAAAAGGCAAAAAAAGCCATTGCCGGACATTTTGCCGATACAGAGTTCCTCTGCTGGCTGGCCGATCTTCTGGCAGACCGCAGAAAATGAATATTTCCCGGAAAAACTGTGAATATTTTTTGTCAAAACACCCTTTGCACTTGTAAAGGGTGTTTGTTTTTGTTATTATATTTAAGTTAACAGTATGAGGGGAAGCATTTGTGTTGAACCAGAAAGAAAAACATCTTTTATATAATATAAACAGCAACGCCGACCTCCGTGCCGTGCCGGAACGGGACATTCCGGAGCTTTGCCGGGAGATCCGCGAATTTCTTGTGGAGAATGTTTCGCGCACTGGCGGGCATCTTGCCTCAAACCTCGGCGGCGTGGAGCTCACGGTTGCTCTGCACCGTGTCTATGACCCGATGAAGGATCGGATTTTGTTTGATGTCGGGCATCAGTCCTATGTCCACAAAATCCTGACCGGACGCCGTGACTCTTTTGATACGCTTCGTCAGCTCGATGGCATCTCCGGTTTTCCCAAGCCGTGCGAGAGCAATGCCGATCCGTTTCTTGCCGGGCACGCCTCCGATTCCGTGTCGCTGGCCGCAGGCATGGCGCGCGCGCGGACGCTCATGCACGGAAATTACGACGTTGTCGCCGTCGTGGGCGACGGCGCGATGACCGGCGGCTTATGCTACGAGGGGCTGAGCGATCTCGGCGCGAGCCGCGAGGCTGCCGTGGTCGTTCTTAACGACAACGGCATGTCCATCAACGAGAATGTCGGCGGCGTTGCCCGGCTGCTCCGCCGCGCACGTACCCGTCCTGGATATCTGCGCTTCAAACGGACGTACCGCCGCGTGATGAAAAAGCATCCGCACGCCTATGAGGAGCTGCACCGGCTCAAGGAGCGGATCAAAGCGCATCTCCTGCCGTCCGGCATTTTTGATGATCTGGGCTTTTACTATATCGGGCCGGTAGACGGCCACGATGAAAAGGCGCTTGAAATGACGCTGCGCTGGGCTAAGGATCTTCGCCGCCCGGTTGTCGTCCATGTGGTGACGGTGAAAGGAAAGGGCTATGCCCCTGCGGAGGAAAATCCGCAGATCTACCACGGCGTCAACCCGTTCGATCCCGAAACCGGAGTAAAAGCTGAAGAGGCCAACGATTTTTCCGCTGCTTTTGGTGCTTCGGCGATTGCACTGGCGGAAAAGGATCCGACCGTCTGTGCCGTTACTGCGGCGATGGAGCAGGGAACGGGACTTTCCGACTTTGCCCGGCGGTTTCCGCAGCGGTATTTTGAGCTCGGCATTGCCGAAGAGCACGCTGCAGCCATGTGTGCGGGCATGGCAAAGCAGGGGCTTACCCCCATTTTTGCCGTTTATTCCACGTTTCTCCAGCGCTCCTACGATATGCTGATCGAGAATATCGGGCTCATGGGGCTGCATGTCGTTTTGGCGGTAGACCGCGCCGGTCTTGTCGGTCACGACGGCGTCACACACCAGGGGGCGTTTGATGTGTCATTTCTCAGCACCGTACCGAACATGACCGTTTATGCACCGGCAAGCTTTCGTGAAATGGACTCCATGCTCTCCATCGCGGTTCGGGAAAAATCCGGGCCGGTGGCGCTGCGATACCCCCGCGGCGGAGAGGGAGCCTATACCGACGATCACTCCCGCGAGGATACAACCGTTCTTTGCAGCGGCGGCGATGTTACGATCGTCTCGTATGGCATTTCGGTCAATGCGGCGCTCGCCGCGGCGGAAAATCTCGCGAAGGATGGCATCTGCGCTGAGGTCATCAAGCTCAACCGCCTGCTCCCGCTTGCCCCGGAACTCGTCCGCGAATCGCTTCAAAAAACCGGCCGCTTTATTATGGCGGAAGAATCCTGCCGTTCCGGCGGCATGGGTACGCTTCTTCTGGCGGATGCCGCGGCAAACGGCATTTTGCTTCGCGGCGCACGGCTGCTCGATCTCGGGAGCGGCGTCATTAAGCACGGTTCGGTCAGCGAGCTTCAGCACCGCCTGCATCTTGATGCGGAGGGCATTGCCAATGCGGCAAAGGAGATAATGCATGAAAAAGATCCGGCTTGATCAGCTTGTGTTTGATAAAGGACTTGCCGAAAGCCGTGAGCGCGCCAAGGCGTATATCATGGCGGGCAGCGTATATGTAAACGGGCAGAAGGAGACGAAGCCCGGTACCTCTATGGCGGAAGACGCCGCCGTGGAAATGCGCGGCGAAACGCTTCCGTACGTCAGCCGCGGCGGCTGGAAGCTGGAAAAGGCGCTGCGTGTGTTTTCCATCGATGTGAGCAGCGCCGTATGTATCGACTGCGGCGCGTCCACTGGCGGGTTTACGGATGTCCTGCTGAAAAACGGCGCGGCGAAGGTCTATGCCGTGGATGTCGGCTATGGTCAGCTCGCCTGGAGCCTCCGCACCGATCCGCGCGTCGTCTGCATGGAGCGGACGAACATCCGCTATGTTACGCACGAGCAAATCCCCGAAGAGATGGATGTTGCCGTGGCCGATCTGAGCTTCATTTCGCTCCGGCTCGTTTTGGGCGCTGTGTGCGCGCTCCTGAAGCCGGATGGTGAAATGGTCTGCCTTGTTAAGCCGCAGTTTGAAGCGGGGAAAGACAAGGTAGGGAAGAAGGGCGTTGTGCGCGATCCTGCTGTTCATGCGGACGTACTGCGTGAATTCCTGCGCTATGCGCCGGAGTGCGGTTTCGGCGTGCGTGGATTGGACTTTTCGCCCATCCGCGGACCGGAAGGGAACATTGAGTACCTTGCATGGCTTAAGAAGGGTGCGGACAGCATTCCTGAGCCGGACATCGAGGCGCTCGTCGCCGCGTCCCACGCGGCACACGGAAAGGATTCGGATCAATGAAAGACGGATATATTCTTCTCTGCCCGAACGCGCACCGCGATCACGGTCTGGAGTCTACGCTTGCGATCGCCGCCGCGCTGCGCGAGCATGGACACGAGGTGCGCATTGCGCCGTTTCTCAGCGATGGGCTGGAGAACACCTGGTCGCCGGATATTCCGACCGTCACTCTTCCGATGGCGCTGCCCGGCGCGCGGCTTGTTGTTTCCCTCGGCGGCGACGGCACCATTTTGCAGCTTTCCCGGTATCTTGCCGGTTCCGGCGTTCCGATTCTCGGCGTAAACCTTGGAAACAAGGGATTTCTTGCTGAGCTGGAACAAACGGAGACGGATTCCATACTCGAAGTCGCCGACGGACATTACTCCGTGCAGACGCGTATGATGCTTGATCTGAAGCTTTTTCGCAAGGGCGAGCTAGTCTATTCCGGCAGCGCGCTCAACGAAGCGGTTGTCCGTGCCTCGGTAAGCGTGGTAAAGCTGGAGGCATTCAGTGACGGGCGTGAGATCACAGCGTTTTCCGGCGACGGAATGATCGCCTCCACGCCGACCGGTTCCACTGCGTATTCCATGGCGGCGGGCGGGCCAATCGTCGAGCCGTGCGCCGACTGCATTATCTTCACGCCGATCTGCACGTTCCGCCTCGCGGCGCGCTCCTATGTGCTGAAAGCGGATCGCGAAGTATTCATCCGCACCGTGGAGCAGGGGGACAAGGAAGTCTTTCTCTCCGTGGACGGCGTCGCCGTTCCTTTCCTTGATGGAGATGAGCTCGTTGTGGCGCGGTCGGACAAAACGCTTTTGATGGCGCGCGTCAAGGATCGCAGCTTCTTTGATATAGTTTTTGAAAAATTAGTCGATAAATGAAAGAGGTGATTGCCCCGTGAAATCAAAGCGGCAGGAAGAAATCCTTGCGTTGATTCAGGAGCAGAACATTGAAACGCAGAACCAGTTGATTGAAGCGCTGCGCGAGCGCGGCGTGAAAAGCACACAGGCGACGCTCTCGCGCGATATCCGTGAGCTCCGTCTTGTCAAAGAGCTTTGTCCAGACGGCGGCTACCGCTATGCCGTTCCCGCGAGAGAGGATTCCGGCGATCAGATTGACCGCCTGCGGAAAATCTTCCGCGAGTGTGTTGTAAGCTTTGATACGGCGCAGAACATCGTTGTCATCCACACGCTTCCGGGGCTTGCCAACGCGGCGGCGTCCATGCTCGACAATATTGAGGTTCCCAATCTTGTGGGAACGCTGGCCGGGGACGATACCGCGTTTCTCGCTATGCGCGATGTGCAGACGGCGCTGGACTTCTGCCGGGAAATTGAGGCTATGCTGTAATGCTCAAAACACTCCACATTGAAAATATCGCCGTCATTGAATGCGCGGATGTGGAATTTTCTGCCGGGCTGAGCGTATTGACCGGCGAAACGGGCGCTGGCAAATCGATCATCATCGATTCGCTCAATGCTGTTCTCGGCAACCGCGTCAGCCGGGAGCTTGTCCGCTCCGGCGCGGAGCGCGCATCCGTCACGGCGTCTTTTGAATCAGCGGCCGCGGAGCGCTGGTGTACGGATAACGAGATCGACGTGGATGACGGCGAGATCATTTTGCAGCGCCGGATAACTGCGGAGGGAAAGACGACCGGACGCGTTAACGGTGTGCCGGTAACGGCCTCGCAGCTTCGCGAGCTGGGGGCGCTTCTGCTGGATATCCACGGGCAGAACGACGGCCGCCAGCTTCTGGACGAGCGGCGTCATCTGGACTATCTGGACGCTTTCGGCGAGTGCGGCGCGGCACTTGCGTCATACCGCGAAGCGTATGACGCCTATCGTGCGCTCGTCCGCGAGACCGAACGTCTCTCCATGGACGAAGCGGAAAAACAGCGCTTGGAAGAGAGCCTGCGCTACCGGATCGCTGAGCTTACGAAGGCGGAGATCCGCCCCGGTGAGGAAGCGGAGCTCGCGGAGCGCCGTGATCTTCTTCGTAACAGCGAAAAGCTGACGGAGCACATATCTGCCGCTCTTGACGCGCTTTACGATTCCGACGGCAGTGCCGTTGCGCAATGCGGCGAGGCGGAGTATAATGTCTCCCGCGCCAGCGCGTGGAGCGTGGATCTCTCGGAAACGGAGGAGATCATCCGCGGTGCGCGTCTCGCGCTGGAGGACGCCTCCGAACGGCTGCGCGAAAAGCAGCAGCTTCTGGACTTCTCCCCGGAGGAGTATGACCGGCTGGAAGAGCGTCTTTCCCAGCTTCGCCGTCTGGAAAAGAAGTATGCGACGGATGAGGAAGGTCTCGCCGCGCTGCTTTCGGATTCCCAGCACCGGCTCGACGAGCTGGAATACGCCGGCGACCGGCTCCAACAGCTGGAAAAAGAAACGGCGAAAGCATATGCACTCGCCGAACAAAAAGCACGCATGCTTTCCGATGTCCGAAAAGCGGCAGCGGCGCGGCTACAGGAACGCGTTGTCGGTGAACTTCGCGATCTCAGCATGCCGTCGGTCCGTTTTGAAGTGCGGATCGAGTTTCAAACCGGGAAGAACGCTCTCACCTCCTCCGGCGCGGACGAGGTAAGCTTTGTTATGTCCGCTAACGCCGGAGAAGCGCTCGGGCCGATCAGCCGCATTGCTTCCGGCGGTGAGCTTTCGCGCATCATGTTGGCGCTCAAGAACGTCTTTGCCGAAAAGGACGGCGTAGATGCGCTGATCTTTGACGAGATCGATACCGGCGTATCGGGCGTTGCGGCGCAGCGTGTGGCGGAAAAACTTGCCTCTCTCGGACGGACAAAGCAGGTGCTCTGTGTGACCCATCTTCCGCAGATTGCAGCGATGGCGCAGCAGCAGTATCTGGTGGAAAAGTCCGAACGCGACGGGCGGACATATACGAACATCCGCCTGCTTGACCGCGAAGGCCGCCGGTATGAACTGGCGCGGCTGAGCGGCGGCGACCGGATCACCGATACGCAGCTCGCGGGCGCGGAAGAGCTTTTGACGCGTGATGAGGAATTCCGCGCGTCCCTTTCCTAAGCGATTTACCCGTATTGCGCGGGAAAAGAATAAAAAAGGAGTAAGATTGATGCAAATTTACGAAGAGCTTGTCCGGCGTGGTCTTATTGCGCAGGTCACCGATGAACAGGAAATCCATGACCTGATCAACAACGGAAAGGCTCGCTTCTATATCGGCTTTGACTGTACAGCGGACAGCCTTACCGCCGGTCACTTCATGGCGCTCACGCTCATGAAGCGTCTGCAGATGGCGGGCAACCAGCCGGTTGCGCTTATCGGCGGAGGCACAACCATGATCGGCGACCCCTCCGGCCGCACGGATATGCGCAAAATGCTCACCAAGGCAGACATCGACCACAATGCCGAGTGCTTCCGCCGCCAGATGGAGCGCTTCATCGAATTCGGTGAGGACAAGGCCATCATGGTGAACAACGCCGACTGGCTCCTCGATCTGAATTACATTGAACTTCTTCGTGAAGTCGGCACATGCTTCAGCGTGAACAACATGCTCCGTGCCGAGTGCTACAAGCAGCGCATGGAAAAGGGTCTGAGCTTCTTTGAATTCAACTACATGATCATGCAGAGCTACGACTTTTACCATCTCTTCAAGGAGTACGGCTGCAACATGCAGTTCGGCGGCGACGACCAGTGGAGCAACATGCTCGGCGGTACGGAGCTCATCCGCAAAAAGCTCGGCAAGGATGCCTATGCCATGACCATCACGCTCCTGACCGATTCGCAGGGCAAAAAGATGGGCAAAACGGCAGGCAACGCCGTCTGGCTCGACGCGAACAAGACCTCTCCGTTCGATTTCTACCAGTACTGGCGCAATGTGGACGATGCGGACGTTATGAAGTGCATCCGCATGCTCACGTTCCTCCCGCTTGAGCAGATCGACGAGATGGCAACCTGGAAGGATGCGCAGCTCAACACCGCCAAGGAGATCCTGGCCTACGAACTCACCAAAATGGTGCACGGCGAGGACGAAGCCGGTGCCGCGCAGGAAAAGGCGAGAGCCATTTTCGGCGGCGGCAGCACGGAGCATGTGCCGGAGTCTGTCATTTCCGAGAGCGACCTCGTGGATGGCAAGGCGGATATTATGAGCCTTCTCATGCTGAGCGGTCTCTGCGCCTCCCGCAGCGACGCGCGGCGCAACATCCAGCAGGGCGGCGTCCTGTGCGGGGAAGAGAAGGTCACCGATCTTTCTAAGTCGTTCGATGCGGAAGAGCTGCGCAAGGGCGTTGTCCTGCGCCGCGGAAAGAAGAGCTTCAAGCGCGTAGTTTTGAAATAATGACAGAAAAACGTTTTATCGCAGGAATTGGCGCGGCCAACATGGATCTGCACGGGCGCAGCCGTGCCGCGCTCATTCTGCGTGATTCCAATCCCGGCTTTCTCCACACATCGCCCGGCGGTGTCACGCGAAATATTCTCGAAAACCTCTCCCGCATGGGCGAGAAAACCGCCCTCTTTTCCGCTGTCGGCAACGATCTTTACGGCCGGGAAATCCTCGCCTCCGGCGAGGCGGTCGGTATGGATATGTCGCATATGCTGTGCTGCCCGGACTGCGGCAGCTCCAGCTATATGGCGCTTATCGACCCCGAAGGCGACATGTTCATCGGTATGTCTGATATGCGCATTCTGGAACATATCACTCCCGAATGGCTGGAAGGGCAGCGCGACGCGCTTCGAAAAGCGGATGCCGTTGTCTGCGATCCCTGCCTGACGCCGGAGGCGCTCGAGTGGATCACCTCTGATGCGCTTGCGGGCGTTCCGGTCTTTTCGGATCCGGTCTCCACAACGTATGCCCGGCGTCTTGCTCCGTTTGCCGGAAAGCTTTACTGTCTCAAGCCCAACGTGCTGGAGCTTGCGGCTATGACCGGCTGTGAGATTGCGGACAACTCCGACATGGAACGCGCCGTGGATGTGCTTCTGGAACGCGGCACGCATCGTGTTGTCGTCAGTATGGGGCAGCACGGCTGCTACTGGGCCGACCGTGACGGCGCGAGATTTTATGCCGCGCTTCGTCCCGTGAGCCAGATGGTGGATGCCACCGGCGCGGGAGACGCCTTTATGGCCGGACTTTTATATGCTTACCTGCACCGCTTCACCCCCGAACGGGCGGCACGCTGGGCTCTGGCGGCGGGGATTATCGCCGTCACCAGCGCCGGAACCGTCAGCCCGGGGATGAGCGCGGAGCTCGTCAATAAGATTCTGGAGGAAAATGAATTATGAACAGCTTTGAAAAGTATCTGGACGTTCTGCCCGAAATTCAGCAGGCGCTGGACGAGAATAAGCCCGTCGTCGCGCTGGAGAGCACGATCCTCAGCCACGGCATGCCGTATCCGGAAAATCTGGATTTTGCGCACCGCGTGGAAGAAGTCATCCGTTCGCTCGGCGGCGTTCCGGCGACCTGCGCGATCGTCAAGGGCCGCCTGAAGGTCGGTCTCACGGCGGAAGAGTTGGAAATCATGTGCCGCGCCGAGAACATCGGCAAGGTGAGCCGCCGCGATGTGGCGGTGTATGTCGCTCTCGGCCGCACCGGCGCAACGACAGTCGCTTCCACGATGATCATCGCTGCGATGGCCGGTATTCCCGTGTTTGCCACCGGCGGCATCGGCGGTGTGCACCGCGGCGGTCAGGACTCCATGGACATTTCTGCTGACCTGCAGGAGCTTGCACACACGCCCGTCACGGTCGTCTGCGCCGGCGCGAAGCAGATTCTTGATATCGGCCGCACGCTGGAGTATCTTGAAACGATGGGCGTTCCCGTCATCGGCAACCAGACCGCCGATTTCCCGGCGTTCTTCTGCCGCAAGAGCGGCTTCGGCGTGGACTATGCGGCGCAGAGCGAGGCGGAGATCGCTTCCATTATCCATGCGCAGCGCGGCATCGGCTTCACCGGCGGCATTCTCGTTGGCAATCCGGTTCCGGAAGAGTATGCGCTCGACCATGAGTATATGGAGCGCATCATCACCGTGGCGCTGCAGGCTGCGGATGAAGCGGATGTCCACGGCAAGAACATCACGCCGTTCCTCCTGGCCAAGGTCAAGGAGCTGACCGGCGGCGAGAGCTTTGAAACGAATGTGCAGCTTGCGCTGAACAACGCCCGCTGCGCCACCCGCATTGCCGCGGCGCTCTGCGAGCTGAAGAAAGCGGAATAAAAAATATACCAAAGAACTGCCTTTCGGCAGTTCTTTGGCCATATCTGGGCATACTACGTAAAATACGCTTTATAAAGGAGCCGAAAAATGTCTGAACAGAACAAGTATTCCGGAACGAAAACCGAGCAGAATCTCCGCGCCGCATTCTCCGGCGAATCGGAAGCCCGCAACAAGTATACTTTTTTTGCTAGTAAGGCAAAGAAGGAAGGCTATGAGCAGATCGCCGCGCTTTTTCTGAAAACCGCGGACAACGAAAAGGAGCATGCAAAGCTCTGGTTCAAGGAGCTCAACGGCATTGGCGATACGGCAGAAAACCTTCTGAACGCCGCCGAGGGCGAGAATTACGAGTGGACGGACATGTATGAGGGCTTTGCCAAGACCGCCGAGGAAGAGGGCTTCCATGAGCTTGCGCAGAAGTTCCGCCTTGTCGGCGCGATTGAAAAGTACCACGAGGAGCGCTACCGTGCGCTGCTGCACAATGTGGAAGCTGCCGAGGTGTTCGCCAAGAGTGAAATCAAGGTCTGGGAATGCCGTAACTGTGGGCATATCGTTGTCGGTACGAGCGCGCCGGAGATTTGCCCGACGTGTGCCCACCCGCAGAGCTATTTTGAAATCCACGCCGAAAACTATTAAAATTCCATCGAAAGGAAATAAGTACCATGTCGGAAATTACGATCACAAAAGCAAATTTTGAAGAAGAAGTTCTTCACTCCGAAAAGCCGGTCCTTGTGGACTTCTGGGCGAGTTGGTGCGGCCCCTGCAAGATGCTCGCTCCGGTGCTGCATGAGTTTGCGGCCGAGCACGCCGAACTGAAGGTCGGCAAGGTCAATGTGGATGAGGAAATGGATCTTGCCATGCGTTTCGGCGTATCGAGCATCCCGACGCTCATCCTCTTCAAGAACGGCGAAGTCGTCAAAACCTCTGTCGGCTTCGTGCCGAAGGCGCAGCTCGAAAGCTTCGCGCTTTGAGATAGAAAAGCTGCCCGCAGTGGTACCGCGGGCGGGTTAAACGGTCAACCCTCTGTATGCAGCGCATACAGAGGGTTTGAGCGTGTCAAAAAAGTATTTTTGACACGCTCTCAAACGAGACCCACTGCGTTGGGCTCTCGGTTGAAAAGGCTGCGGCTCGCCGCAGCGCACTCGCTCCGCTCGCACGTTTGCGAGCCGAGCGGTATTTTCTCC
>CAKSWA010000039.1 GCA_934511165.1 uncultured Oscillospiraceae bacterium
GTCGTGTTGTCTTTCTTTTTTTCGCACTACCGCCCCTTTTCTCCGGGGGTGTTGCACTTCACATGATAACCTGTCCACCTCCCCTAATAGGGGAGGCAAGCGGATTTGCGGCAAACTATCTTGGCCCCCCGAACAGGGGGGCTGGCTCGCCGCAGGCGAGACTGAGGGGTTCTTCTCCCCCGTCATTCCCAAAGCTTCTTCGGGTACACGCCCTTCGCCTTCATCTCTGCCACGGCGGCCTGAACACGCGGGAGGTCTTCGCGGTATGTTACGCCGTACCACGTCTCCTCGCACGGCAGCACCTGCACGCGCGCGAACCCGGCGTGCATCTCCTTATCCGCGACCCACGGCAGGAAGTATTCGGCCTTGAGCGGATTTTTCGGCAGAATCTCGCGCACAAAGTCTTCAAACCGCTCGTCAAACGCGCGCATCATCCGCTTCCGGAAGCCCCAGAAGTTCATGGATACGAGCGTGTCGCCGGGGAGATCGATGTACGTCTCGCCGTCGGTCGTGTAGGCGGCGTGGTCGCCGCGCTTTTCGATGTGCGTCCGCTCGGTGATCGAGGTGAGGAAGCCGTTCTCCGTTTCACACACGCCGCGCGCAACGTAACCGTTTTCGGTTACGGTGTTGCGCATGCGGTAGCCGACCATGGCGTTCTCGCTCTCTGCCATCGGCTCGGCGAGGAAAGCGTACAGCGCGCGGAATGCCCCCGCGCCGTAGAAGTCGTCGGCATTGATGACGGCGAACGGGCCGTCGATCACATTCCGGCACGCGCGCACGGCGTGCGCCGTGCCCCACGGCTTCTCGCGCCCTTCGGGAACGGTGAACCATTCCGGCACGTCGTCCGGCGACTGGAACACATACTGCACGTCCATCCGGCTTTCCACGTGGCTGCCGACGATGGCGCGGAAGTCCGCCTCGCGTTCTTTTTTAATGACGAACACGACCTTGCGGAAGCCCGCCTGGTAAGCGTCGTACAGCGAGAAGTCCATGATGATCTCGCCGTTGTCGCCCACGGGCGTGATCTGCTTGAGTCCGCCGAAGCGGCTGCCCATACCGGCGGCCATAATGATAAGCGCAGGGTTTTCCATAGAGATTTCCTCCGAAGTTTTTCACATTACAAGACCCGCCGGGATTCCCCGGCGGGTCGGGTTTTGTCAAGGGGGTTATCAGAGAAGCAGGGACTTCTCGGTCTCGCGGTCAAAGAGATGGATGCTGTCCTCGTGCAGTTCAAGAGCGACCTGCTGGCCGTAGGACGGGATGGCGTCCAGTTCGAGCGTCGGCACGATGACAACAGCGTCGTGGCCGGCGGCGGTGAGGTGCAGATGCACGCTGGAGCCCATCATTTCGGACACGTCCACGCGCGCGGGGATGCCGCCGGTCTTCGCGAGCACGATGTGCTCCGGGCGGATGCCGAGCGTCACGGGGCCGGACTTCACATCGTTGCGCAGAAGCGCGGCCTGCTTATCCTCGGTGAGGCTGACCTGCTCGCCGCAGACCTCCACGGAGTACTTGTCGCCGTCGCGTTTGAGCTCGGCGTCGAAGAAGTTCATCTGCGGCGTGCCGATGAACCCGGCGACGAACAGGTTGGCGGGCTTATCGAACACTTCCTGCGGCGTGCCGATCTGCTGGATGAAGCCGTCGCGCATGATGACGATGCGGTCGCCGAGCGTCATGGCCTCGGTCTGGTCGTGGGTGACGTAGATGAACGTGGTGTCGATCTTGTCGCGCAGCTTGATGATCTCGGCGCGCATCTGGTTGCGGAGCTTGGCGTCGAGGTTAGAGAGCGGCTCGTCCATGAGGAACACCTTGGGGCTGCGCACGATGGCGCGGCCAATGGCGACGCGCTGGCGCTGGCCGCCGGAGAGCGCCTTCGGCTTACGGTCGAGCAGGGCGGTGATATCCAGAATTTCCGCGGCCTCGCGGACCTTCTTGTCGATCTCGGCCTTCGGGAGCTTTTTGAGCTTGAGCGAGAACGCCATGTTCTCGTAAACAGTCATGTGGGGGTAAAGAGCGTAGTTCTGGAATACCATGGCGATGTCGCGGTCCTTGGGGGCAACGTCGTTCATGCGCTTGCCGTCGATGAAAAGATCGCCCGAGGTGATCTCCTCGAGACCGGCGATCATGCGCAGCGTCGTGGACTTGCCGCAGCCGGACGGGCCGACGAGCACGATGAATTCCCGGTCGGCGATATCCAGCGAGAACTGCTGCACCGCAACGACACCCTCATCGGTGATCTGCAGGTTGTGCTTCTTCTCGGGGGCGTCGCCCTTTTTCTTTTTCGTGCCGCCCTGATTGGGATAGATCTTCTTGATGTCTACCAGACGTACTTCTGCCATGCGTACCGATCCTGATCTGAGAGCCTCCGCTTGCTCAGACCTTACCTCCGCCGAATATGTACGGAGGCTATACGGCAGGTCTCCACACTGCCGCACCGCGGATCCTGCGGGGAAAACAAACTCCTTTCATCGAACCGCGCCCCGCTCGTAAGGTGGAGAGCGGAAGCGATCCGGTCATTGTATCTAAATTACCATAAAATCGTTTCCAACGCAACCCCTTCTATGGCAATTCGCCAAAACTTTACATAGTTTCTGCCTGCATGGTGCGCAGCACCTCGTCGATCCGGTGCGCGACGGCGATGAAGTCCGCCTCGGTATACCCCTTCGTTGTCATCGCGGCGGTGCCGATGCGCACGCCGGAGGTCTGCTGGGGGCTTCTCGTCTCGTTCGGGACGCAGTTTTTGTTGAGCGTGATGCCGTGGCGGTCAAGCTCGTCCTGCACCGCCTTGCCGGTGAGACCCGTTTTCGTGAGATCGAGAAGGAACAGATGGTTGTCCGTGCCGCCGGTCACAACGTCGTAGCCCATGCGGAGAAATTCCCCGCACATCGCGCGGCAGTTTCGCACCACGGCGTGGATGTATTCGCGGTATTCGTCCGTGCAGGCCTCCTCGGCGGCGACGGCCTTGCCCGCGATCACGTGTTCGAGCGGCCCGCCCTGCGTGCCGGGGAACACGGCGCTGTCCACCTTTTTTGCGAGCTCCGGCCGGCAGAAGATCATGCCGCCGCGCGGGCCGCGCAGCGTTTTGTGCGTTGTGGTCGTGATGATATCGGCCAGAGCGAACGGCGACGGATGATCCCCCGCCGCAACGAGCCCCGCGATGTGCGCCATGTCCACCATGAAGTACGCGCCCACGCTCTTCGCGATCTCTGCAAAGCGCGCAAAGTCAATGACACGGCTGTAGGCCGAAGCGCCCGCGAGAATGAGCTTGGGCTTATATTCGGCGGCCTTGCGCTCCACGTCTGCGAAATCAATGAAGCCCTGATCGTCCACGTCGTAGAATTTCATATCGAAGAGCTTGCCGCTGAAGTTGACGGCGGAGCCGTGCGTCAGGTGGCCGCCGTTATTCAGTGACATGGCGAGGATCGTGTCGCCCGGCTGCAGCACGCTCATATACGCCGCGAGATTGGCGTTCGAGCCGCTGTGCGGCTGGACGTTTACGTGGTAGTCGGTAGCAAATACCTTTTTCCACATCGTGCAGCAGTATTCCTCGAGCTCGTTCACGATCTCGCAGCCGCCGTAATAGCGCCCGCGGTTTCCGGAAACGCGCTCGGCGGGGTAGCCCTCGGCGTACTTGTTCGTAAGGCACGAGCCGACGGCGCGGAGAACCGCGTCGCTCACGAAATTCTCGCTTGCGATCAGCTCCACGGTCGCGTCCTGCCGCGCCTTCTCGCGGGCGATATAGTCAAATACCTTGGATTCCATGCTTTTTTCTCCTTATAAAAACCCCCGCGCCGCACATGTGCATGCGCAGGGATCGAGATTGTTTGCTGCAAACTCTCTTGGCTCCCCTAAAAGGGGAGCTGGCTCGCCATAGGCGAGATTGAGGGGTTTATCCTCATGCCTGTGCGCGTATCTCCCGGTCAATGCACTCACATATGGCTTGAAAGTGTTCGTTCAAAAACTTCGTTTTTGCCACCTCCCCTGTTAAGGGAGGCAAGCCAATATTCCGCAAATCCCCTTGGCTCCCCTGTTAGGGGAGCTGGCAGCCGTCAGGCTGACTGAGGGGTTTGCTTGTTTGCTCAGTCCGCCGCAAACCCGTTCGGGTTTTTGCTCTGCCAGTTCCAGCTGTCGCGGCACATATCCTCGAGCGAGTACTCCGCCTTCCAGCCAAGCTCCCGCTCGGCCTTGCCCGGATCGCAGTACACCTCGGCGACATCCCCGGCGCGGCGCGGCGCAATGACATAGGGGATGTGCTTCCCTGTCGCTGCTTCGAAGGCGTGCACCATGTCGAGCACGCTGTAGCCGTGGCCGGTGCCGAGATTGAAGATATGGACGCCGGGATGCTCCGCCATATAGTCCATCGCCGCAACGTGGCCGCGCGCGAGATCGACAACGTGCAGATAGTCGCGCACGCCTGTGCCGTCCGGCGTGGGATAGTCGTCGCCGAATACGCTCAGCTTCTCGCGCCGTCCGGCGGCGGTCTGCGAAATATACGGCATCAGATTGTTCGGGATGCCGCGCGGGTCCTCGCCGATGAGGCCGCTCGGATGCGCGCCGACGGGGTTGAAGTACCGGAGCAGCATCACAGACCACTCGCCGTCGGCCTTCGCCGTGTCGGTGAGGATCTGCTCGCTCATGTACTTCGTCCAGCCGTAGGGGTTCGTGCAGCCGCCGGTGCGTGCGCTCTCGTCCACGGGCATGGCGTTGTCCGGCGAATACACCGTCGCGGACGAGGAGAAGAGAATTTTCTTCACGCCGTGCGCCGCCATCGTCTGGCAGAGATGGATGGTGGTGCCGAGATTGTTGTTATAGTACCGCAGCGGCTGCTGCACT
This sequence comes from uncultured Oscillospiraceae bacterium, assembly GCA_934511165.1. Taxonomy (GTDB): domain Bacteria; phylum Bacillota; class Clostridia; order Oscillospirales; family Oscillospiraceae; genus Apopatocola. The sequence continues at coordinate 4,834 of CAKSWA010000039.1, forward strand.
GACTCCCCCACCGCCTTGAGCCCGGCAAAGTGGAGCACGCAGTCAAACTGGTGCGTATCGAAAAGTTCATTGAGCGCTGCGCGGTTCAAAAGATCCATTTCGTGAAATTCGAGCGTCTTTCCGGTGATGCGTTCCACGCGCCGCAGGCACTCCGCATTGGAGTTTACGAGATTATCCACCACAACGACCGAATGCCCGGCGTTCAGAAGCTCCACACAGGCGTGGCTGCCGATGTATCCGGCGCCGCCGGTTACGAGAACGTTCATAGAAACGACCTCCTGTTTGATTTGGTTTATATTCTTATATTACCCAAAAATCCCCGCTCTTTCAAGAGCGGGGATTCCCAGAGAAAACGATTTTTTCTTTTTTTTGCTTATTTTTCACTCAGCTCCAGGTCGGCCTCGTCCACGTGGTAGAGCTCCTTTTTGGAGAGCGCGTCGTACATGACGGGCACAACATAGAGCGTCATAAGCGTGGCGTACAAAAGTCCGCCGATGCACGTTACGGCGAGCGGCTGGATGAGCGACGTTGCCTCGCTCTGGCCGAGCGCCATGACGATGAGGCCGAGGATCGTCGTGATGCTCGTCATGAGGATCGGGCGCAGACGGGTGACGGCGGCGTCCGCAATTGCCTCGCGCCGCTCCATGCCGCCGATGCGCAGCTGGTTGATATAGTCCACAAGCACGATGCCGTTATTCACGATGATGCCGACGAGCATGATCATGCCGAGCATCGAGAGCAGGTTGATGTCCAGCCCCGCGATGAGCAGCGCGAGGAAGCCGCCGGTGAACGCGAGCGGGATCGTGAACATGACGATGAACGGCGATTTGAGATCCTGGAACTGCGCGACCATCACGAGATACACGAGCAGGATGCCGACGGCGAGCATCAAAACGAGCTGCTTGAGCGCTTCCACAATGGATTCGCGCTCGCCGGTGAAGCCGACGGTCGTGCCGTCTGCCGGGGTGTAGCTCGCGAGCGCTTCCTCGGCGGCGTTCGTCACGAGCGTGACGTTGTATCCATCGGAGATATCGGCGGTCACGTCGATATACCGGCGCTGGTTGAGCCGGTGGATGCTCGAAAGGCTCTCGGTCTCCTCGACCGTGGCGATATCCTTCAAAGCGACGGGGTGCACCGTGCCGTCCTTCGCCGTCACATCAAACGTGAGCGAGCGGACGTAATCCGGCGTGATCGTGTCCTTCCCGGCAGTCTGCACGCTGACGGCGTAGGTATCGCCGCCGTCCGAGAGCTCAATGAGATCGGCCGAGCCGGTGAGCGCCGACGCCACCTGCATATACACCTGCGCCACGGTGAGCTGCTCCTTCGCCGCCTTTTCCTTGTCCACGGTGAAGTGCAGCTCGGCGGTCGGCGCCTCCTCCCCGGCGGCGACATTTTCCGTGCCGTCCACGCCGCGCAGCACCTCGGCCACGGCGTCGGCGGTCTCGCGCAGATCGTCGAGGTCGTTGGAGTATACGCGCACCGTGATGCCGCTGCTCGTGAGCATCTGCGTCATCGAGGACATGAGCGAGTTTGCGTCCGCGTTCACGTCGGCGTCCATATCGGCGCAGGCTTCGTTGATCTCCTTCGCAACGCGGCTCGCCTTATAGCCGTTTTCGAGCAGGACATAGAACGTAACGTCGCCCTCGGAGGTCACCATGGAAAAGCTTGCCCCGGCGCTGTCGCCGATGGCGCCGCCGACGGTTTCAACGCCCGGCACGGTGAGCATGCGGTTGGCCGCTTCGTCCGCCGCAGCGGTCGTGTCGGCAAAGGAGCTGCCCTCCGGCATCGTGAGCGTCACCATCATCTGCTCCATCTCCATATCAGGGAGGAACGTGAAGCCCTTCGTGAGCACCGCCGCGCCGCTCGCAAAGAGCAGCGCTACGGCGGTGAGGAGCGTGGCGGCCTTATGCTTCACCGCCCAGAGGACGGATTTTTTGTATTTCGGCATGAAGCGCGTAAACGCCGTCTCGCTCTGGGGCTTCGCGTGCGCAAGGAGCTTGCTTGCAAGCGCGGGGACGAGCGTGAGCGCTACGATGAGACTGGCGATGAGCGCGTAGCTGAGCGTGAGCACCATGTCGGTGAAGAGCTCACGCGTAAGCCCCTCCACGAACGCGATGGGGATAAAGACGCAGATCGTCGTGAGTGTGGAGGCTGCGATCGCGCCGCCGACCTGCCGTGCGCCGGACACGGCGGACTTGACCGTCGATTCGCCGAGCGCGCGCAGGCGGTACGTATTTTCAATGACGACGACGGAGTTATCCACCAGCATGCCGACCGATATCGATAGACCGGAGAGCGACATGATGTTGATGGAAACGCCGGTGAAGTACATGAGCGTGAACGCGAAGAGAAGGCTGATCGGGATCGAGCAAAGCGTGATGACCGTCGGCCGCCAGTCGCGCAGAAAGAGGAAGAGGATGATGACCGAGAACAGCGCGCCCCAGAGAAGGCTGGAGAGAATGGAGTCGCGCAGAAGATAAATGTAATCGCCCTGATCCATGAGCGCGGTGAACGTGAGACCCGGATACTGTGCGCTGAGCTCGTCAAACGCGGCGCGGATGTTGTCAGATACCTTCGCCGTCGCGTAGGTCGACTGCTTGGAGAACATGAGGAGGAGCCCGTTGTTGCCGTTGAGTGAAGCATAGATCTCCCCGGCGTTGTCGGCGCGGACAACGTCCGCCACATCGCGCACGCGGATGGGGTCAAGCCCCTCGATACCAAGATCGAGCAGCACAAGATTTTCGAGATCGTCGCCGTCCGCGATGGCGTCGCCGACGGTCACGATGATGCCGTTGCCGTTCTCGTCGTATACATACCCCGCGGGCATGTCGAGATTCTGCGCAGCGATAAGGCTGCTCAGCGTTTCCAGCGACAGAACACCGTGGAGATCGGCGGCGTCGAGCGCGGAGGCGAGCTGGTCTTCGAGCGTCTGCACCGCCGCATCGAGCTGCGCCTGCGCGCTCGTGAGCGCGGTCTGCGCCGCGGCGAGCTGGCCGCCCGCGAGCGAAATCTGCGTCATGCCGCCCATGAGCTCGCCCGGCAGCTCTTCGAGCTGCTTTTGCAGATTTTCGAGCGATTCCATCTGCTTTTTGGCGTCGGCCTCGAGCGCGGCATAGTTCTCCTCTGCTGCGGCGATTTGGGTGCGAAGCTCCTCGACCTGCACGCGCGCGGTCTCCACCGCGACGGCCTGCGCCGCGCGGGCGGTGCGCTGCGCGGAGAGATTCACATCGTTGAGATTGTTCATCGTGCGGACGCTGCCGAGATCGGTGCAGCCCTTGGCGTTGAGCGCGGCGACGGTGTCCGCGTCCAGCCCGGCGTCCTCCAGCGTCGTGGAAGCGTCCATGGAGTCGTAGGGCTCGCCGAGCGCTTTGGCATAAAGCGCGCTGTCCGCTTCAAGCGAAGCAATGCGCGCGTCGGTCTCGGCGAGCTGCGCCTCCGCTGCGGCGAGAGCGGCCTCCGCCTGCGCGAGCTGTTCATTTAAAAGATCAATAGCGGCGCGCGCCGCGGCAAGCTTGGCCGCGCTCTCCCCGGCGGCGGTGACGGTATCGGCGAGATCGGTCTCGCCCTGCTTGACGGAATCGTTGATGCCGGCGGATGCGCCGAGCAGCTGATTTTTCCCGGCCTCGACCGCGCCGCGGTTTTCGTCCAGCTCCTTCTGCGCGTCTTCGAGCTGCTGCCGCGCGTCCTCCATCGCGGCGTTGATCGCGTCGGCGATCTTTTCGTTCATTTTGTCGAGCTTTTTCTCGTTGAGCTCAATGGTCATCGTCCGCTCGATCATGCCGCCGGTCGTGATGCTCGCAACGCCCGTCGTCCCTTCGAGCGAGGGGATCACCGTATCCTTGGCGAAGCGCGAGAGCTCATACCGGTCCATCTCGGACGAATCGACCGCCGCGACCATCACGGGGATCATGTTCGGGTTGATGCGGATGATGCTCGGCGTGCCGATGGTGTCATCCCAGCTGCCGGTGAGCATCTGCGTTTTTTGGAGAATATCCACCACGGCGCTGTCCATGTTCGTGTCCTGCTCAAATTCGAGCACGAGCATGGAGTAGTTCTCCGCCGAGGTGGAGGTTACGGTCTTGATGTCGTTGAGTGTTGCCATGCTCTGCTCCATGGGCTTGGTTACGACGGCCTCGACCTCCTCGGGCGCCGCGCCCGGATACGTCGTCACGATGACGGCGTAGGGGTAGTCCATGTTCGGCATCAGATCGGGCGTCATTTTGACGTACGACATCACGCCGAACACCAAAATGGCGACCACCGCCACGAACACGGTAAACGGTTTTTTTACACTGAAGGAGGTCATGGAGCAGGATCCTTTCCGGAAAAACGGTCATTTCATATATGATAGCACCCCACTCCGGCGAATGCGTGAATTTTCATTGAATTTTAATGAAAAAACAAGACGCAGCAAGATTAAGCTGCGTCTTATTTGGAGAGAAACCACTCCGTCAAAAATTTCATTTTTCCGCCTCCCCTTTTCGGGGAGGCAAGATCGTTTACCGCGAACCCACTTGGCTCCCCTGATAGGGGAGCTGTCAGCCGTGAGGCTGACGGAGGGGTTTCACGCCGCTTTGAGCGTCTTTTTCTCCTTGAGAACCTGCATCGCCACGATTCCGCCGACAACAACGATGCCGATGACGTCCGTCACCGTGCCGGGATCTACCAGACACAGCCCGCCCGCAGCGGAGAGAATACGCAGATACCAGGGGATGCTCCCGCGGTAATAGCCCTCGAGCGCCATGCCGAGACCGAACATGCCGACGAGCGACGTGGCGGCGATCGTAATGACCTCCACGACGGTCGTATCCACGAGCACCATCGCGGGGTTGTAGGCGAGAATGTACGGGATGATGAACGCGGCAATGGCGAGCTTTGTTGCGTTGAAGGCGGTCTTCATCGGGTTGGCGCCCGCGATCGCTGCGCCGGCGTAGGCCGCGAGCGCGACCGGCGGCGTGAGGTCGGCGACGATGCCAAAGTAGAACACGAAGAAGTGCGCAGCAACCGTCGGGATGCCCATCTGCACGAGAATGGGCGCGCAGGTCGTGGCCATGATGCAGTAGTTGGCGGTCGTCGGAACGCCCATGCCGAGCACGATGCAGCAGAGCATCGTGAGGAAGAGCGCGAGGAGCTTTGCGTTGCCGCTGACGCCGATGATGGCGTGCAGAATCTGATTCGCAAGGCCGGTCATCGTGAGACAGCCCGCAACGATGCCCGCAACGCAGCACGCGACGCCGACAGAAATGCATCCCTGCGTTCCGGCGGCGAGCGCTTCAAAGAAGCGCTTCGGCGTCATGCGCGTGTCCTTTGCGAACATGCTCACAACGATGGCCGCAACGGTGGCGACCGCGGCGGCAAACGCCATCGTCCGGCTGCCGGACGAGACGAGATACACAAGGATCACGAGCGGCAGCAGCAGATACGTCTTTTTCAAAAGCGGCTTTACGGGGGGCAGCTCGCTGCGCGGCACGCCCTGCAGGCCGGATTTCTTCGCTTCGAGATGCACGCAGATGAAAATGCCGGTAAAATACAGCACCGCCGGGAGGATTGCCCGGACGACAATGTTTGAGTACGGCAGGCTGACATAGTCCACCATCAGGAACGCTGCTGCGCCCATGATCGGTGGCATGATCTGCCCGCCGGTGGACGCCGCCGCCTCGACCGCACCGGCAAACTCGCCCTTGTACCCGGTCTTTTTCATCATCGGGATCGTGACGCTGCCGGTCGTAACGGTGTTGCCGACGGAGGAGCCGGACACCATGCCGCACAGGGCGCTGGAAATAACGGCGACCTTCGCCGGGCCGCCCGCGGACGATCCGGCGAGAGAGTTTGCGAGCTTGATGAAGAAGTCCGAAATGCCGGTACGCTCCAGAAATGCGCCGAAGATGATGAACACCGCGATGTACTTGGAGCAGACGTTGATCGGCGTGGAGAGAATGCCCGTCTTTTTATAGAAGAGCGAGCAGACGAGCGATTTGAACGCTCCCGCGCCGAGCCCGCGCTTGACGCCGTAATAGTAGAGCGCGTACACGATGAATATGCCCGCCACGATCATGATGGGCACGCCGGTGCTCCGGCGGCAGAGCTCAAAGAGCGCCGCAATGCCGATCACGCCGAGCACGACTTCATACGTTTTGAGCGCCGGGAGCTGCTGCACGATGGTGTTGGCGTTGAAGCAGAAATAGAAAAACGAAGCCGCGCCGAGCGCCATGATCACCCAGTCGTACCAGGGGACGAAGTTCACGCGGAACTCGTGCTTGTGGCTGGGGAAAATGAGGAAGCCCGCAATCAGCAGCCCGCCGACGAACGACGTGAGCCGCACCTCGTCGAGCATCGTGCCGAACAGCGTAACATACACCTCAAAGATCGCGAACGCCGCAAGATACGCCTGCACGGCAATCTTCGGCTTGCCCTCCCAGGCGCGGGTATTCGATTCGCGGTCATATTTCCGCATGACCTCGTTGAGATTTTTTGTCGCGTCGTGAGACATGGGACTTACCTCCCGAAAAAGAATTTGTATGCGCAAAAGGGAGGAGCAGAGCCCCTCCCCTACGAGAAATTCAAGCTGTCCTGTAGGGGCGGGGCATGCTCCGCCCGGCGGGGTCTGTACCCCTGGAAGAGAGGAGACAGCCGGGAGGATCAGCCGGCGGTCTCGACGGTGATGCCGTTTTCGGCGAAGTACTTCGCAGCGCCCGCGGCGAACGGAACGGCGATGCCTTCGGTGGCGAAGGTCAGGTCAATGCTGTTGCCTTTTTCGTGCAGAGCGGTGATGTCTTCCTTGCTCTCCATGATGGTCTTGACGATGGTGTAAGCGGTGTCGTCGTCGAGATCGGCGCGGCAGACGAGCGTGGCCTTCACGGTGATGGTGGCGCAGTCCTCGTCAAACCCGGCGTAGGTACCGGCGGGCAGAACGAGCTTGGCGTACCAGGGGCAGGCGGCGAGCAGCTTTTCCATGTGCGCGTCGTCAAAGCCGATCATGTACACGGTCTTGGAAGCGGCGAGCTCGGTAACGGCCGGGGTCGGAGCACCGGCGCACAGGAACGCGGCGTCGATCTTGCCGTCCTTGAGGCTCTCGGTGCTGTCGCCGAAGGACTGGTACACGGGGGAAACGTCGTCGATGGTCATGTCGTAAGCCGCGAACACGTCGATGGCGTTGAAGTACGTGCCGCTGCCGACATCGCCGACGCACACGCGCTTACCGCGCAGATCCTCCACCGTCTTGAGCGAGGGATCGGTCGTGACGATCTGCACCGTTTCGGGATACAGAGCGCACAGCACGCGGAAGCCGTCGATCTTGCCGGAATCAGCAAAGGAGTTCGTGCCGTTGTAGGCGTAGGTCATAACGTCGGACTGGACGGTCGCAAGATCGTACATGCCGTCCTGCATGCTCACAAGGTTATCCTTGGAGCCGCCGGTCGCAACGACCGTGAGCTTGATGTCGGTCTTCTGGCCGATCACGGTGCCGAGAATGCCGGTGTAGCCGTAATACGTGCCGCTCTCGCCGCCGGTGCCGACGTTCAGCGAAACGCTGCTCGCCGCCGGGGCGGATTCGCCCGAGCTGCTGCCGCAGGCGCACAGCGCAAACACCATGCACAGCGCCAAAACCAGAGCCAATACTTTTTTCATTTCCTTTTCCTCCTTGTCATTCTGACGGGTGCCTTTCACGGGAAAACGCGAAATTTGCAAGCCGCAGGAAATTTCTTTCGTATAGACGCATTATAAACACTTAAAACGCCGATTGCAAGACTAAATTTGAATTTTGCGCGAAATTATTATGCAAAAAATTTAGCAGAGTAAATTCGGAAACTGTGCAGAACAGCGAAACGCCCCCGTGTCGCTCTCCGGGAAGAGAGCGCCACGGGGGCATATATGGAAATTCGCCGCCGGAAGCCCGGCGGCGAACCACTATATTTTGTGCTTCAGCAGTAAATGTCCACGGCGTGGCGGTGCGAGCGCAGCGTAAGAGTCTGATGCGCGCCGCCGTCCTCGCCGTCGCGCGTCCAAGGCACGGGCTCATCGAACGTGAATTTTACGAAGCTCGACTGGACGACGGTAAGGCAGGGGCTGTCGTAGGTTTTGTTCAGCACGCCCGTGAGGATGCTGTTGATCTCCATCACGTCCTTCGGGCGGCGCACGAGCAGTATTTCAAATTTGCCGTCCGAGAGATCGACGAGCTCGTCGTTTAAGCGCACCATGCCTGCAACGCTCAGGGAGTTGGACATCGCGCCGTAGATGAAATCGCCCTCGGTGACGCCGTGCTCGTGTTCGATGACGGCTGTATAGCTCTTGATGGTGGAGAGCGCGTTGAGCCCGCCGAGCACATAGGCGAGATGGCCGAGCGTGCGCTTGAGCTCCTGGTCGGTTTTGTAGCTCACCTCGGTGAACGCGCCGAACGCCGCGATATACGTGAAGAAGCCGACGCCGTCCATTTCGCCAACGTCATAGTGCAGCGGCTTCCCGGCGAGAATCATCTCGGCGGCGCGCCCCGGCTGGCGCATCGGAAGGCCGAGCGTGTTCGCCACGTCGTTCGCGGTGCCCATCGGGATATAGCCGAGCTTCGGGCGCTTCTCCTCCGGCAGCGTCATAAGACCCGCGATTGTGTCGGAGAGCGTGCCGTCGCCGCCGAGACAGACAAGACGGTCGTAGTTCGCGGCGTTCTCCGCGACAATCTTCGCCGCCGTCCCCGGCGCAGTCGTATAAAATACGGTCGGGCAGTAGCCGTTCACAGCGAACGTGGAGACCGCCGTGCCGAGATTGAGATCGGACATCGACCGCCCGGCGGCGGGATTCACCAGCATCATTAAGGACTTGGCCATAGCATATACCTCGCGGTTGTTATGATATTTGTAGGGGCGGGGCTCTGCCCCGCCCGATCAATTATTATAATGTATTTTCTTTTATAATTTATGTCTTTTTTGCAAATTTGCAAATTCTTTATAAGAATGGAAAAACGATGCGGCAGGATTCTGCCGCATCGTCCATGTTTGAGGATTATTCGCTCAGCGCGTTCATCTTGGAAGCCATGCTGGACTTCTTGCGAGCTGCGTTGTTCTTGTGGAGCAGACCCTTGGACACCGCGCGGTCAACCGACTTGACAGCGGCTTTGTAGGCAGCCTCGGCGTTCTCCTTATTTCCTTCCGTCGCAGCGGCGTCAAACTTTTTGATCGTGGTCTTGAGCTCAGACTTGTCCGCCTTGTTGCGCTCGGCGCGAACACGGGAGACGAGAACCCTCTTGGCCGAAGACTTGATGTTGGCCATTCTTTAGCCACCTCCTCCATTCAATACTCCTGCGGATCGACGAACCCGCGTTTTGATATTATAAAGGAGGATTCTTGATTTTGCAAGCACTTTTTTCGTTTTCTCTGCAAAAATTTTGCATACTTTTGTGCCTCTTTCAAATACTGACCACAAGATATGGCACAGGAGGAAATTCTCTTGAAAAATTCTTTCCGAACCGACCTCGCGTGTGAGTCGCGCGACGTATGGACAAGAACGCGCGGCGCCGATCTCGGCGGCGTCTCGGCGCGGCACGAAACGCGCGACGGCCTCGGCGTTGAGACCGTGGAGATATTGGACGAAGAAGCGGCTAAAGAATTATGTAAACCGATGGGGCGCTACACGACCATCTCGCTCGACGCGCTCGTTCGCCGCGAAGAGGACGCCTTCCGCCGCGCCTGCGGCGTGCTCGCGCGTGAGATACGAACGCAGCTTGCCATGGAGCCGGACGAGAGCGTTCTCGTCGTCGGGCTCGGCAATCCGGATATCACGCCGGACGCCATTGGGCCGCTCGCCGCGGAGTGCGTGCTTGTCACGCGCCATTTGAAAACGCGCCTGCCGGAGGAGTTCGCCGCATTCCGCCCGGTGAGCGTTTTCCGCACCGGTGTTCTCGGCACGACCGGCATCGAGAGCGCCGCGCTCGTCCGCGGCGTTGTGCCGCTCGTCCGTCCCGACCGCGTCATCGCGGTGGACGCGCTTTCGGCGCGCGAGGCCGCGCGCCTCTGCCGCGCGGTGCAGGTGACGAACGCGGGCATCGTCCCCGGCTCCGGCGTCGGCAATGCGCGCAGCGCACTCACGGAGGAAACGCTCGGCGTTCCGGTTGTCGCCGTCGGTGTGCCGACGGTCGTGGATGCGCGCACGCTCTGCGCCGATCTCTGCGGCACGGAGACGGCGCTGCCGGAGGATACGGAGATGTTCGTAACGCCGCGGGATATCGACAGCCGCGTGCGCGACAGCGCCCGCCTTGTCGGCTACGCCATCGATCTTGCGCTGCACGACGCGCTGACCATCGAGGACATTGACATGTTCCTTGCCTGATGTTTCACGTGAAACATGGCCCGACGCGATAAGCCGCCGCAAAAATGTTTCACGTGAAACAGTTGCAAAATGGGGAACGCATCATTATAATAAACGATGCGAAAAGAGAGCGAACCCCTCAGTCACGGCGGCGCCGTGCCAGCTCCCCTGTTAGGGGAGCCAAGCGGGTTTTGCGGAAACAAACTTGCCTCCCCTATTAGGAGAGGTGCCGGCGCTTGTGCCGGCGGAGGGGTTAACCCCTTAGAGAAGAAAAGGGGACAAAGAAATGGGCAAAGTGATCGCCGTCGCCAACCAGAAGGGCGGCGTCGGCAAAACGACAACGAGTGTAAATCTCACGGCGGCGCTGGCGAAACTCGGCAAAAAGACGCTGCTCGTGGATTTCGATCCGCAGGGCAACAGTACGTCCGGCATGGGCGTATCCAAGCGCAGCAACCCGACGGCGTATGACGTTGTGATGGGCGGCGCGAGCGCGGAGGACGCCGTCATCCGGCTGCCGTACGGCTGGGTGCTGCCGTCGAACACCGACCTTTCCGGCGCGGAGGTCGAGCTTGCGAACGTGGAGCGGCGCGAATACCGCCTGCGCGAAGCCATCGACACCATCCGGGACGACTTCGACTACATATTCATCGACTGCCCGCCGTCGCTGGGCATTCTGACGCTCAACGCATTCACCGCGGCGGACAGCCTGCTCGTGCCGCTGCAATGCGAGTATTACGCGATGGAGGGCGTGGCCGATCTGACGACCTCGGTGAAGATCGCAAACCGGCGGCTGAACAAGAATCTCTACATTGAAGGCATTCTGCTCACAATGTACGATAACCGCCTGAACTTCTCCACGCAGGTGGCGGAAGAGCTGCGGCGCTATTTCGGCGCGCGGGTGTATGATACGGTCATCCCGCGCAACGTCCGTCTGGCCGAGGCGCCGAGCCATGGCCGCCCGATCACGGAGTACGACGCCGGATCGAAGGGCGCGCGGGCGTATCTCGCCGCCGCCGAAGAATTTTTGCAGAGGCAGGGATGAAGATGGCAAAAGAAAAGACATCACGGCTCGGAACCGGGCTTTCCGCCCTGTTCGGCGAGGAGGAGAACGTCCTCGAAAACGAAACGGTACAGACCCTGCCGATCTTGCGGGTCGAGCCGCGCAAGGATCAGCCGCGCCGGGAATTCGATCCCGCGGCGATCGAAGAGCTGGCGGAGTCCATCCGTGAGTACGGACTCATCCAGCCCATCACGGTGCGCCCGCTCGATAAGGGATACTACCAGATCATCGCCGGCGAGCGCCGCTGGCGCGCCTCCCGCGCCGCCGGGCTCAAGGAAGTGCCGGTGCGGATTTTAGAGGCGGACGACAAGCTCGCCATGGAGCTCGCGCTCGTGGAGAACCTTCAGCGCGAGGACTTAAACCCCATGGAAGAGGCCGCGGGCTATAAAAAACTCATGGACGATTATGGCCTCACGCAGGAGCAGGTCGCCTCGCGCGTGCAGAAATCGCGCCCCGCGGTCACAAACGCGCTGCGGCTTTTGTCGCTCGGCGAAACGCTGCAAAAGAAGGTCTCCGCCGGGAAGCTCTCCGCCGGCCACGCGCGGGCGCTTCTGCCGCTCAAGACCGAGGCACTGCGCGAAAAGGCGGCCGCCGAGGTCGAATCGCGTGGCTTGAGCGTCCGGCAGACGGAAACGCTCGTCGCTTCCCTGCTCCGTCAGGCGGAGCAGCCGGAAAAGGAAGAGAAAAAGCCGCCGGTCGTGGACTATGTCCACGAGGCGGAAAAGGCGCTCAGCGACGCGCTGGGCCGCGGCGTAAAGTTCCAGGGCGGGCAGAAAAAAGGCCGCATTGCACTGGAATTCTATTCCGCGGATGACCGCGAGGCGCTGATGGAAGCGCTGAAGCATATGGACAAGCCCTGGAAAAAGAAATAATTTTGAGGAGAATATATCATGCTGGACATTCGTTTTATTCGTGAGAATCCGGAACTCGTGCGCGAAAACATCCGCAAGAAGTTCCAGGACAAGAAGCTCCCCCTCGTGGACGAGGTGCTGGAGCTGGATGAAAAGCTGCGCGCGGCGAAAACCGAGGCCAACGAGCTTCGCGCCAACCGCAACGCCCTTTCCAAGAAGATCGGCATGCTGATGGGTCAGGCAAAGAAGGACCCCTCCAAGCTCGAAGAGGCCGAGAGCGTCAAGGCCGAGGTCGCGCGCGAGGCCGCGCGGCTCGCGGAGCTCGAAAAGCTCGAACCGGAATACGAGGCGCAGCTCAAAGAGCGCATGATGGTCATCCCGCAGATGATCGATCCGAGCGTCCCCATCGGCCCGGACGACAGCTGCAACGTGGAGGTACAGCGTTTCGGCGAGGCGACCGTTCCCGATTTTGAGATCCCCTACCACACGGAGATCATGGAGAGCTTCAACGGCGTCGATCTGGACGCGGCGCGCCGCGTCTCCGGCAACGGCTTTTACTATCTGCGCGGCGATATCGCCCGCCTGCACTCCGCGGTGCTGGCATATGCGCGCGACTTCATGATCGACAAAGGCTTCGTCTACTATATCCCGCCGTACATGATCCACGGCGACGTGGTGCAGGGCGTCATGTCCCAGACCGATATGGACGCCATGATGTACAAGATCGAGGGCGAGGATCTCTATCTCATCGGCACGAGCGAGCACTCCATGATCGGCTCGTTCATCGACCGCATCGTCCCGGAGAAGGAACTCCCCATCACCTATACGAGTTATTCTCCGTGCTTCCGCAAGGAAAAGGGCGCGCACGGCATCGAGGAGCGCGGCGTTTACCGCATCCACCAGTTCGAGAAGCAGGAGATGATCGTCGTCTGCAAGCCGGAAGAAAGCATGGAGTGGTACGAGAAAATGTGGCGCTACAGCGTGGAGCTGTTCCGTTCGCTTGAAATCCCGGTGCGTCAGCTCGAATGCTGCTCCGGCGACCTCGCCGATCTCAAGGTGAAGAGCTGCGATATCGAAGCCTGGAGCCCGCGCCAGCAGAAGTACTTTGAGGTCTGCTCCTGCTCGAATCTCGGCGACGCGCAGGCGCGCCGTCTGAAGATCCGCGTCCGCGGCGAGGACGGCAAGCTCTATCTCGCGCACACGCTCAATAACACCGTCGTCGCGCCTCCGCGCATGCTCATCGCGTTCTTGGAGAACCACCTGCATGCCGACGGCAGCGTCGATATCCCCGAGGTGCTGCGTCCGTACATGGGCGGCAAGGATCATCTCGAAAAAAAGTAAAACGTAAAATTCCGACGGAAATAACCAATGTAAAACAGCGTTCGTATCCGCATAATGCGCTGTGGGACGATGACGCCCCCGGCGGCAGCGTATCCGGGCGTGCCGGACGGGCCGTTTCGCCGGACGTGGGATCTCCTCGGCGACGGGAGCATCCTCTGCATCAGCACCCCAGGGTATACCGAGGGCGCGTGCGTCCTGCGCGTGAACTCGCCGAGCGGAAAGTTTGTGCTCGTGCAGTCGTCGATCGCCGTATGCCGGGACGTGCTCGGCACGGAGAACGTGCCGCTCGCGGGCTTCAACCGCGAATTTCAGAAGCGCTCGCTCGCCTGGCTTTCGGACGCGAGCCGCGAGGAAAACTGCGCCGCCGTCCTCTTCGGGCATGACCCGGAGGAAGAGCCGCGCGTGATCGAATTTTGAGGTGAGAAAGTGAACGAAAAGCTGAAGGCTCTCTACGAAAAATATAAGGATCTCGTCCCCTATGTGATCTTCGGCGTGCTGACGACGATCGTAAACTACGTCTCCTACTGGCTGTTTGCGCATCCGCTCGGCTGCGGCACGGTGTTCAGCACCGCCGTCGCGTGGCTTTTGAGCGTGCTGTTCGCCTATGTGACGAACCGCCGCTGGGTGTTCCACAGCGAGGCAAAGGGCGCGAAGGAGATCGGAAAAGAGTTCGCAGCGTTCCTCGGCGCCCGCCTCGGCACGGGGCTATTGGATATGCTCATCATGTACCTGTGCGTCGATCTCCTTGGCTGGAACGACATGGTTATGAAGCTCGCCTCGAACGTCATCGTCGTCATCCTCAATTATATTCTGAGCAAATTCTTCATCTTCAAGAAAAAAGAGAAATAAAGCGCAAAGGCGAAAAAGCCCCGCCGGTCAGGGATTTGAACTGCACCCCATTTGTTAGACAGTATGATATACTATCTAAGAAGTGGGGTGTTTTGCTATGCCAAAAGGAGT
>CAKSWA010000040.1 GCA_934511165.1 uncultured Oscillospiraceae bacterium
AAATTCAAATTTCTGGAGCAAAGATATACTGGATGTAAGTTAAGATACTGACATTCTAAAATTGTAAACCACCTATTAAGGGCAGCTGTTTTCAATCATGGAAACGGCTGCTCGTTTCTTTTAGCCATATGTACGAACGGCCGGTCCGCCGGCCAGAACAGCCGGCTGCCGGCGAAAGCGAAAAGCCATGTATAAAAATTGATCGTCTTGAGCGTATAGCCTCTCTGCATGGCGGTACGGCTGCAAATGCTGTATATGGAGTAGCTCAGCCCGCTCCCCAGCGCCAGAAGAACGTCCTTCAGCGGCGGACGCGCTCCGCTGAGAGTCCCGGAGCACAGCGCACAGCCGCCAAATGCCAGCACTGCGGCCAGAAGTTTCCGCACCGTAAGGCTCTCCTGAAAAAATCCACGCCAGAAGGATCACGAAAAAGGGCCACGTAATGCTGATGGTTGACACCACAAAAATCGGCATTATATTCACCGCCGTGAAAAACAGCGTGGAATACAAAAGCTGTCCCACCGCGCCGGTGCCGAGAAAAATCCAGAGATTCTTCCACCGGATCTTCAAAACGAAAGCTCCCACACGGATCGATATGACGAAATAAAGGACTGTCGTGATCGCGAAACGGCAGGCGCCGATTTCGGTAGAGCTCATACCTCCCTCGGTCAGAATGCGGCCGAGCATCCCGTTCGTCCCCGCAAGGCAGCCGGAGAGTATGGCATAGAGTACGTATTGGTTCATGTGTCTTTCTCCTCAATCGATACGGCATGCGCGGCCACTATCGCCTGAGTTTCAGTATATATGCTGCTTCCCCTCCTGTAAAATCGAAACGGCGGAAAGAACCGGTTCTTTTTCGGAAGCGCGGCGATTTTTGAGAAGTTATGCGGATAACCTTTGACATATCGGCGGAAGAACCATAAAATGGAATTATCCGTTTATGTATTGATCGGAGGAAAAGCCATGGCGGAGCGCGTGCGGATCTGCGATATTGCCGAAGAGCTGGGGCTGAGTGCGGCGACCGTTTCCAACGTGATCCACGGCAAAACAAACAAGGTCTCGGCGGAAACGGCGGAGCGCGTAACGGAGCTTCTGGAAGAGCGGCAGTATATCCCCAGCATGGCGGGCATCCTGCTCGCCCAAACAGCTCCAGAATCCTCGGCGTTTTCGTCAACGACCACCCGAAGTACGAAGGCCACACGCTCGACGACTTTTTCATTGCCTCCTCGCTGAACTGCCTCTCCGCGGAGATTGAGCGCCGCGGCCAGTTCATGATGGTGAAGAGGGCTGCGTGTGCCGAAGAGATCGTGCAGTTTGCCTCCATGTGGAACATGGACGGCATCGTTGTGATCGGTTTCTGCGAGCAGGACTACGATCTTCTCCGCCGCCGGATGCGCATCCCGTTCGCGGTGTACGACGGCATCTGCCGCTCACCGCGGCGGTTTTTGAATCTCACCATCGATAATTTCGATGGCGGCTATCAGGTCGGGCAGCATTTTCGCGCGCTGGGTCACGAAACCGCCCTCTGCCTTTCGGATAACGATATCGGCATCGACCGCGACCGCATGGCAGGGTTTTGCCGCGGCTTCGCGCCCGGGCGCGCCGAGCAGCTTATCGTCCCCATGCAGAAGGCCGATCGGTGGGCGTTTTACTGGGAAAAACTGGAGGCATTTCGCCGTGCGTCGGCGGTTTTTGCCGTGTCCGATGCCTACGCCGTCGATCTCATGGCCTTTCTCGCGGAGCAGGGCATTTCCGCGCCGGAGGACATTTCCGTCGCAGGGTTTGACGATACGCCCGTGTGCGAAATGCTCCGCCCGGCGCTCACGACGGTGCATCAAAACGGCGCGCTGCGCGCGAAGCTCGCCGTAGACACGCTGCGAGAGCTCAAAGAAGGACGCGCCGTCGAGACGGAGATCAAGCTGCCCGTTTCGCTGGTAATACGAAAAAGCACCGCTGAGCGCAAACGGTAAAACCGCACAAAAGCTCCACTTTTATTTTGTTTGTGGTTATGCGCTTAACCTTTGCGACTTTCCTTCCCGGAATCTACAATAAAGGAGAAATCCGGGAGGTGCGTTATGAAGAGGCAGCAAACTTTCTTTCAAACCGTCTGTGCGCTTGCGATCCCCGTGGCGCTGCAATCGATGCTGCAATCGTCGTTCGGCATGGTCGATCAAATCATGATCGGGCAGCTCGGCGAAGTTTCCGTGGCGGGCGTCGGGTTGGCGGGGAAATTCACATCGATTTATTTGGTCATTGTCTCCGCCGTTGCCGCCGTGGCCGGAATCATGATTTCGCAATATCTCGGACAGGAGAAGAGCGCAGAAGTCCGGCGAAGCTTTTTCACGAATCTTGCGCTCGCCGCCGTCATCGCCGGGCTTTTCACCGCCGTGTGCGCTTTTTTCCCGGAAACGGTCATGCGCGCCTATACCAAAGACGCCGCAACGCGGCAGGCCGCGGCGGAGTATCTGCGGTGCGTTTCCGGCACATTTCTCCCCCTGGCCGGGGCAGCGCTCCTTTCCACCGCGTTTCGCTGCGCGGAAAAGCCGCAGCTGCCGCTGTACGCAAGCATTTTCTCCGCGCTGCTCAACACCGGCCTGAACTACGTTCTCATTTTCGGAAAACTCGGCTTCCCCGCGCTGGGCGTGACGGGCGCCGCCATCGCGACGGTCGTTTCCCAATGCGTCAACGTCCTTGGGATGCTGCTTATGGCCTTTCGCTGCCGCCCCGTTCCGACGGGCGGCGACGGCGGCGCGGCGCGGTGGAGCTGGCGCGCCTATCTTGCCATGCTGCTGCCCCTGCTCCTCTGCGAGGGCAGCTGGAGTCTCGGCGAGAATGTCTACGCCGCCATCTACGGCCACATGGGCACCGGCGCGAGCGCCGCCATGACGCTCATCAATCCCGTGCAGGGGCTGGTGATCGGCGCGCTCTGCGGCCTTTCGCAGGCGGCGGGCGTGATTGTCGGAAAGCAGCTTGGGCGCGGCGAGCGCGAAGAGGCGTACCGCTCGGGGAAGCGTCTGCTCATATACGGCGCCGTGGGGGCGCTTCTGCTCTCCGCCGCGGTGGTGCTGCTCCGCAGCGCATATGTGGACATCTACCGGGTGGACGGCGCGGTGAAGGCGATGACGCGGCAGATCCTGCTCGCGTATGCGATTATCGCGCCGTGCAAGGTGCTCAACATGATCCTCGGCGGCGGGGTTCTCCGCAGCGGCGGGCGGACAACGTATATTATGGCCATCGACATGGCCGGCACATGGTGTCTCGGCGTGCCGCTCGGCCTTTTGAGCGCCTTCGTCTGGAAGATGCCGGTTTCCTATGTGTATTTCCTTTTGTCGCTGGAAGAGGGCTTTCGCCTCGCCGTATTTCTGGCGGTGTTTCGCCGCCGGAGCTGGATGGACCGTCTCGGCGGGAGTATGAAATAAAAAATTCGACGGGCGGCTCCGAACGGAGCCGCCCGCCTTTTCCATTTTCAATTATTTCTTGCCGTGGATGTTCTTCATGCGCTGGCTGTGGTCGAGAATGCGCTTGCGCAGGCGGAGATTCTTGGGCGTAACTTCAAGAAGCTCGTCGTCCGCAAGGAACTCCATGCACTGCTCGAGCGACATCTGGCGCGGCGGAATAAGCCGCAGCGCCTCGTCCGAGCCGGAGGCGCGGGTATTGGTGAGGTGCTTCGTACGGCAGACGTTCACCGGGATGTCCTCCTGCTTGGGGCTGACACCGACGATCATGCCGCCGTAGACCGGCGTGCCGGGCGTGATGAACATGACGCCGCGCTCCTGCGCGTTCCAGATGCCGTAGGCGACGGCCTCGCCCTGCTCCCACGCGACGAGAGAGCCGGTCGAGCGGCGCGTAACCTCGCCCTTATAGGGGGCGTAGCTGTCGAACACGGAGGCCATGATACCCTCGCCGTGGGTGTCGGTGAGAAATTCGTTCCGGTAGCCGAAGAGACCGCGGCTCGGCACGAGGAAGATGAGACGCATGCGCGCGCCCACGGGGGTCATCTCTTTGAGTTCGGCCTTGCGCGTGCCGAGCTTTTCGATGACCGAGCCGACGTACTCCTGCGGCACGTCCGCCACAAGCTCTTCCATCGGCTCGAGAAGGTTGCCCTTCTCGTCACGCTGCATGAGCACGCGCGGGGGCGATACCTGGAACTCGTAGCCTTCGCGGCGCATCGTCTCGATGAGGATCGAAAGCGACATTTCACCGCGGCCGGCAACATTGAAGCTGTCGGTGCTGCCCTCGACATCCGTGACGCGCAGCGATACGTCCTTGAGCGTTTCGCGGTAGAGACGGTCGCGGATCTGGCGGCTCGTGACGAACTTGCCCTCGCGTCCGGCGAAGGGGGAGTTATTGACGGAGAACGTCATTTCCATCGTCGGCGCGGAGATCTTCACAAACGGCAGAGGCTCCGGCGTGCCGACGGCGCAGATCGTGTCGCCGATGGTAACATCGCCGATACCGCTCATGGCGATGATGTTGCCCGCCGTGGCTTCCGTCACGGGAACCTTGGCCAGTCCGCTGAACTCATAGAGCGAGACAGCCTTCGCCTTGCGGGGCGCGGCATCCGGCGAATGGTAGTTGCAAACGGCGATCTCCTCGTTCTGGCGGATCGTGCCGCGCTCAATGCGCCCGATGGCGATGCGGCCGACGAACTCGTTATAGTCGAGCGAGGAAACGAGCATCTGGAAGGGCGCCGCGGTATCCTGCGCCGGTTCGGGGATATACTCAAGAATCGTGTCGAAAAGGGGCTGCAGATCGGTGCCCGGCACATCCGGCGAGTAGGACGCCGTACCCTGGCGGCCCGAGCAGAAGAGCATCGGGGAGTCAAGCTGCTCGTCCGTGGCGTTCAGATCCATCAGCAGCTCCAGCACCTCGTCCACGACCTCGTGAACGCGCTGGTCGGGGCGGTCGATCTTGTTGACGACAACAATCACGCGGTGGCCGAGCTCCAGCGCGCGGCCAAGCACGAAGCGCGTCTGCGGCATGGGGCCTTCGGCGGCGTCCACGAGCAGGATGACGCCGTTGACCATTTTGAGCACGCGCTCCACCTCGCCGCCGAAGTCGGCGTGACCCGGCGTGTCGACGATGTTGATCTTGACGCCCTTATAGGTAACGGCGGTGTTCTTCGCAAGAATGGTGATGCCGCGCTCGCGTTCGAGATCGCCGGAGTCCATCACGCGTTCGACGACTTCCTGATTTTCGCGGTACACGCCCGACTGCTTGAGCATTTCGTCCACGAGCGTCGTCTTGCCGTGGTCAACGTGGGCAATGATTGCGATATTGCGTAGTTCCATAATATCCATCTCCAAATGTAAATCCGATTCAAATCCAGCGCGGTATTATACCACAGTCCATCGTATATGAAAAGAGATTTTTCTCATTTTTCCTTGTTTTTCAATCAAAAACGGTAATTGGCCCCGCAAACGTACGAGCGAAGCGATTGCGCCGCGGCGGGCCGCGATCCCCTCAAACGGGAGACCCGTTTTGCAGCTCGCCCGTTTGAAAGGCCAACAGAAAGGAGGATCGCCCCCGCCCTGTTGGGGTCGATCCTCCGAGGAGAAAAGTATTGGCTCTCCGTCTGCTGTGCTGGGCAGACGAAGGTCGGAGAGATGGCTTTTTATCGAAAGCCCAACTTCCCCGCCATTATGATATTAGCGCAATTATTTTCTTCTGTCAAGGAATAATTTAAAAATTAAATATTCTCTTCCGAAGCGCGGAGAAGCTTCCAGATTTCCTCCGCCTCATCGCTCTGGATATCGCCGGAGGCGAGGCGCGAGGCGATATACTCCACGGCGGCGTCCGTGCCGCGCTCGGCGTTGAGAAGGAGCGTTTCGGAAAGCGTGTCGGCAAGCGCCGAGCCCGAAGAGCCGGAAGAAGAGGCGTTCCCTCCGTTCCACGCGCGGCGCACCGGCGCCACCCTGTCGTTTCGCCCCATCCAGATTTCCGCGAGATAGTCCGCCTGCTCCTGTGTGAGCCCCATGCCGACATAGCCGGAATAGTCGCCCGCCGCAGCGAGCAGCGCGGCGGCCTTGGCGGCCTCTTCGCGGCGCTGCCTTTCCACCTCCTGCCAGAGCTTGGCAAGACTTTCACCGTGCGCCTTTTTCGCCTCAGCGTCGGCGCGCTCCCGTTCGGCCTTCGCCGCAGCGAGACGCGCGTCGCGCGCGGAGTATGTCTGCGCCTCTTCGGCGAGGCGCGCTCTCTCGTTTTCGGCGAGTCCTTCGCCGTAGGAGTTGGCGAGACGCACCTGCGAGGACTCCGTCAGCCCGCCGGTGATGCCCTGCGCGGCGAGACGCTGCGGCAGCGTGCGGGTACTCTCCATATACTCGCGGTAGAGCTGGCGGTCGGTGTTTTTGTATCCGCCGCGGATGCGATCGATCGCATCCTGCGCGTCGTGCTCGGCAGCGTCCGCCTCGGCCTCGGCCGTACGTTTGTTTCCGGCGAGCGCGTCAGTGTACTGCCCGGCGTAGTATTTCTGCAAAATCTCGCTGTACGTCGGCCCGTTCGCCGTTGTGCCGGCCCCCGCCGGGCTTTTTCCCCCATCGTCTGCCCCGCTCGCTGCGGTGCCGGTTCCGGTCCACACCGTTGCACCCGGATTCTTCTTCTTTTTGCGCGATTCGTCCGGCAGCGTGCCGGAAGGGGTTTTTGTTTTCCGGTTGTCAAAGCGTTTGATCTTCATTTTTTCTTCTCCTTATCGTATTTGATGCATTTGGGGTTGCGGCACACCCATTGTGCCGCGGTCTTGCGCAGCATTTCAATGCCGCAGTATGGGCACTTCATGCAAGCGTCACCGCCTCTCCGCTCTCAAGGCTCCCTTGTGTAAGGGGCAGACTCTCCCCAGCGGGGAGAGATGTCGCCGTAGGCGACAGAGTGGGGGGTGGGGCTGTCGCCGGAAGCGACTGAGGGATTGTATTCTCTGCGGAAGGTTCAAATCTCTTCTCCCACTCGCCGATGATCTCCTGCCGGTCGGGAATATCGAGAATTTCAAGCTCAGCGGCAAAGATGCGCCAGTTTTCCGCCGTGACGTTCGATCTCGTCAGGCTGTCGAGCGCCTGCAGCGTTGTCTGCCGGTCGCGCCGCGCGCCGTCGGCGGCCTGCACGGTGATATCCACCCGCGGGAAAAACTCCCGGAGCGGACGCACCACCTCGCCCGTGAGAGAGCGCACCTCCGGCAGCGTGCGGGCAAAGTCGGCGCTATTGTAGATCATGCGCTGCCCCGGCGCTCTCGTCCCCTCCGGCGCGCCGAGATAGAGCATTCGGTCGTCGTCGAAAAACTCCAGTGAAAGCCAGTCGAGCAGCTCATAGAGCCGTTCAAACCCGGCATTTCGGTCGGCGCGCTTGATGTCCGACTGCTCGCGTCCGTCGGCGCGGAGCATGGAAAGCCCCAAAGCGGTCGTGACGCGCGCCGTCTCCTTGCCGGTGCCGGTATCGTAGCTACGGCTGGCGCGCTCGATCTGCTCTTTGAACCAGGTGATATCCATCGCCGCCTTGCTGACGCTCTGCAATCCGCCGAGGCGCTGCACCGCGCCCATGCGTCCCTGTTTGAGATGCACGATCGCGCCCGGCTCATTCGTGAGTTCCTCGCCGTCGGCGAGAGCGCCGTCCTCCACGAGCAGAATGTCGTTCGACAGAAAGCTGTCGTTCAAAAGCGCCGCGGCAAGCTTGCGGTCGGCCGCGTCCACGAGATCGAGCACCGGCGTGAGCTCGCTTTTGTTCCAGAATTGGTTTTCATCCTGAATGCGCCAGTAATGCACAAACGGAAAGAGCGTATTCTGCGCGCCCGTGCGCCGCCAGTAATGGGGGATATACCGCAGCTCGTGTCCGCCCGCCTGAATGGAGCACGCCACCGCCCCGGCGGGGATCGTCTCGCCGTTTACGGTCGTTTCGACCGGCTGGCGGAACCAGTGCTCGAGCACCTGCACGGTGTCGTCCGTATCGCTCAGCGCGCTCGTCATATCAAAGATTGCGCTGCGCGGCACATAATCCTCGCCGAGCGCTTCCTCCGCCGTGATGCCGAGCTCTTCGAGATCGGCGCGGAACACCTGCGCGAAGCGCACCTTGTGGATGCGGTAAACGTAGTCGAGATACTGTCCGTCCTGCACGCTGCCGCCGCGCACCGCAGGGTCGGGGAACACCGCCTCCACAGGGATATCGCTCACGCGGATATCCCCCTGCGCCTCGCCGCAGCGCATATTCTCGTCCCAGTACGCCTTCCAGAAGGCGTCCCCGAGTTTTAAAAGGCGGCGCTCGTTGCGTGTGTTCATATCGGAGAGGCGGTTGTTCTCGGCAATGTACCGCACGGCGAATTCACGCCGCTTGGCCATGGCGCTGTCGAGATCGTCGTCTCGCCCGCGGAATTCCGGCTGCGGCACAGTCGGCTCGATCTGGCTCTCGACGAGGATATACGGGTCGGGAATGCTCGCCGGGAGCCACGGGATATCGTTCTCCCGGCAGAACTCGGTCAGAGAGCGCGTCACGTCATGGATGCCGTTATAATAGTCGTTGCACTTTTCCCACTCGATCTCCACAGCGGTACGGGCGTTTTGGGCGCGCCGGAAAAGCGCGTATACCGTCCGCTCGCGCGCCTCCCGGTCGGAGTAATCGTAGCCGGAAACAGTCTCCGGCTGCGGCTGTTTCTTTCGTAATTTCATTTCACACCCCCAGAATCCGGTTCACTTCGCCCTGCACGAGATCATAAAACCACGTGCCGAGCTTCTGTTTTCTCTCTTCGCCGTTGCTCCACTTCCCGTCGAGCACTTCCTGCGCCATCGCCGCGATATTCACGCACTTCCGGCTCCCTCCCTGAGGGAGCTGGCTCGCCGGAGGCGAGACTGAGGGAGTGCCGTCAAAATAACCGATCGGCACATACATCACGTCGAGATCGAGCGGTGAGCCGCGGTACTGGTGGATAACGCACTTCGCGCGAAGATCGGGATAATTTACCCCGTCGTTTGCGCCCCAGGCCGCGATCCACTTGTCGTACCCCATCTCGCCGATGTGCTCATCAAACCAGCTGAGGGAAGCGTACACGCCGGTCTTGTTCCCGGCTTCTTCCATGACCGCGCAGAACGTCTTGCACATCGCGGTGATCGTCTCGTCCGAAGGGAAGCCGTTTTTTGCCTTGTACCCGTCGGCGTCCTCCATATCGAACCACACGCCGAGCCGGGGCTTTCGTCCGCCGAGAAATTTGAGGCAGGCTGCCGCCTCCCGGCGCGCCTGCGCCTCGTCGAGCGCGTAGCTGTACCAGTAGAGCCCCCATGGGATACCGAGAGCGTCACACTTGGCAATGTTCCGCTCCGCCCACGGGTCAACGCTCGTCCAGAACCCGCCGCGGATGATCACAAAGCCGTTTTGATAGGGGGCGAGGTTGATGTCGCCCTGCCATTGGGAAATATCAATGCCGTTCATATGCATCCTCCTTATTTATTCCATCCAGATCGCGTGAATTGTGGCTGCAATGTCGCCCGCGCGGCCGTAGCTTTCGCCCATGATGCCGATGTAGCGGTTTCCGGTGATGCCGGACAGGCTCACCGTAGTGACGCTCGGCTTGTTCACGGCCGCCGCCGCGCCGCTGCTCGCATCATAGGTGGTTCTCGATGTGGCGGCGCCGAGTTTATACCAGGCGTTCGCCGCCATTCCCTCCAGAATGCCCTTGAGCGAGGAGTAATTGGTTACCGCCACAGCTGTGTTGGTGTAAAAAGCGCGGTAATTCGTGCCTTCGCCGGATCGGTACGTGGAAACAGTGATGCTGTTGGCGTTGCGTTTTACTTCTGGGCTATAGTCGTTGCCGGTGATCGAGCCGAACGCGACGGCCTCCACGCCGTACCAGTACACGAAGTTCGCCGGGCGAAGCATGACGACCGCGCCCATCTTGACCTTGGCCGTAGCTGTCCGGCCGGAGATCCCGGCGGTAAACGTATAGTCGCCGGTCTGGAGCTTTACCGTCCCCACGCCGTTTGCATTGAGCGTCACGGAGCCGGACGCCTTGCCGGAATACGTCACCTTTTCGTTCTTCGCGCCGTAGATCGAGATCGACACTTTCCCGCCCTTGACGTTGGTTTTTCCGATCATACGCTTACCTCCAGCAGAGGATCGTCGGGATCGTGACCGCCGCCGAGGGCTTCGCCGCGGCATAGATATAGATGCCGCCCGCGTAGCTCTCCGCCACCGGCGCGAAGTTCCCGCTCATGGCGTCTGTCAGGCCGAAGAATACCTCCGGGATCATCGCCGCCGTCACACCGGTAAGCGTCACAGCAGCACGGTACGGGAAATCGGAATAGGTCGAGTTCGAGACGAACGCCGAGGCCGCCACACTTTTATTCGTGAATGTCAGCTTCACCGCGTCCGCCGCGAGCTTTGCCGCCGTCACAGCTTTGTCGGCAATGACGGCGCTGTTCGCCGCGCCGGTAGCCAGCTGCGTCGTGCCGACCGCGGCGTTGGCGATCTTCGCCGAAGTAACGGCCTTATCCGCGATCTTCTGCGTCGTCACCGCCCCCTGCGCAAGATGCGTTGCGAGCACCGCGAGCGCCGCGATCTTTTCGCCCGTAACCGCCGCTGCGCCGATCTTTTCCGCCGTGATTACCCCGGCCGGGAGCTTATCGCCCGTGAGCGACGGGATGCGTGCCTCGTCCAGCACGCCGGAGCTCACATCCCCCGCGCCGTGGGTATGGCTCGCCGCCGCGCCGCCGAGGGCGGCGGCCGTGACCTCCGCGGCGAGCTTGGCAAGCGTGATGCTTCGGTCTGCAACGCTGCCCTGCGTGATCTCCTGCATCGCCGTTACGATCTCTTCGAGCGCTGTCTGAATATTGTCCGCCGAAAAGCCGGGGATCGTCGTGATGCCAAGCTGCTCCGCGGCCGTCGTGCCGGTGAGCTCGTCGAGAAGCGCGTTAAACCGTTCCCGCACCACCGCCGTCACCAGCGCGTCGAAAACCTTCTTGTTCTGCGCCGCCGTGCCGGTCAGCTTGTCGGGCCGGCTCTGCACGCCGTTTGCGGCGATGGCGGCTTCCGTGATCTTCTGTTCCTGTATGCTCATATCTTCACCTCTTCGCGTAATTGCCCGTCACATAATGCTTTGTGATCTGGAAAATGCCAAAGCCCTCGTTCGGCTCGTTGTTTCGGACGATGATCTGCAGGCGTTTGTAGTTTTTCACCTTGTGGTTGAGAAAAATTTCCTGCGGACTTTCGTCCGTGTTGAACGTGATGCGCTCAAAGTCGATGTCCGTAAAATCCAGAATGTCCATCGGCTTTCCGGCGATCTTCTTTTCGTGCCCGGCGGTGCGGTCGGCGCGGATGTACACCTCGGCGCTCGATCGCGCGTACGGCTTGATCGTCACACAGCAGCCGCGCTTCAAAAGCGTTTTTAGGATGGCTGGCGTGCCGTCATCGTCGTACTTCGTTGCCCACACCGCGGCGATGGCCGCGCCGTCGTCGCTGTAGCGGCTCATATTTTCCACATCTGTATTGAATTTGCAGATGCGTCCATCCGCCGTGCCGAAGTACAGCTCCTCGTCCGTGCCGGAGCGCTGCACATACCAGCACAGCGCCGGAACGTTTTCCCAGTAAAACCCCTCGTATACGAAATCGCCGAGCGCCGCGCTGCGGAACGTCTTGGTCTGTTTCCCGTTGAGGATATAAACGTGTCCCTCCGGCAGCGCGAGCAGATACATGCCCTGCCACACCGCCGCCTCCGCCTCCGGCAGAGACGGCTCGTTCGTGAGCTGCGCGTTGAGATACAGACTGCGGTTCTGGATGATCTTCTCCCCGGTCAGACTGCTGCTTGTTATGGCCGCAACGCCGGAGCGCGAGAGGAAGAGCGGATCATCCAGAAGCGAAGCAAAGCTCCCCGGCGCAAGGGCGCCGACGCCCGCGATCGTCTGCTGCAAGGTAAACATGGCCTCTCCGTCCTCGGAGAGCGCCGCGGAGCGGAGGAACACGGTGCTGTCGCTCCCGTCGTCCGCCTTGACGATGCCGAGCGCACTTCCGACGCGGCAGTAGCCGCAAATCGGCGTCGCCTCGCCGCCGACGGCGGCGTAGCCGAGATCGGGCATATACGTCGGATCGTCCAGCCCGCTCGTCCAGTCGTAATTCGGGAAATCGGGGTTGCCGGAGAGCACCACGCGGTCGTTGGAGCCGACGCCGTAGGTCGTGATGACCGTGCATTTGTCGATCCGGTCGGCATAGCCCTCCACGGTGTGCGGAAACTCCACCACCAGACCGTCGGACGCGCCTGCGTCCGGCGCGGCGGGAACAGAGGAAAACGTAATCGTTCCCGCCGCGCGGTTGAGCGTAAAGTTTGTGACCTCCTCGCCCCAGATCCACGCGCGTACCGTGCCGGATGCGTCAATATCGCCGTCGAGCGTGAATGTCACGCTCTTGCCGTCGGTCTGGAAGGCATTTTTCCGGTACGGCGTGAGCAGGTTGACCGCTTCGTAGGCAGCTCCGCCGCCGGAGGGGCCGCGCGTGATCGTCGTTGTGGGGACATACGCCCCAGCGGCGGATACGCGCTTTGCCTCCGTCCCATCATAGGAATAAAACCCGCCGCCGGTGACGATCCAGAGCTTTCCGGCAAGAAAAACCGCCCGGCTCTTGTGCCGGGGCAAACCAGAGAGCAGCTCCGTGGGCGTTCCGTCATCCGCCCAGAGATAGAGCTTCGTTCCGGCATGCACCAGGCGCTTTGCCTCGCCGCCGAACTCCGCGCCGAAAAGCCCGTACACGGTGTCCCCCAGGCTCTGCACCGTCCGGTAGCCGAGCCGCTTCTGCGGTATTCCGCCGCCGTCCGCCACGATGTTCGTGCACAGCGGGCTGCGGCAGCTCTCCACAAGCGACGGGTCGGTCGAAAAGTCTGCGCCGCGAAAGGCGGCATACTGTGCGCGGGTGATCCCCGCGCCGCGTTTTCGTCCCATGGTCTCACCTCCGGAAAAGGCTCTGCGCAACGCGCCGGTTCTCTCCCGGCAGCGCAGTGCGAAGCTGCGCTGTCAATCGGTCATACATCTGGAGCATTGAGCCGTAGTCCAGCACGAGATCCGGCAGGAGCTGCTGCGCCGCCACATAGTACGGCATGCACTCGCAGGCCTCCGCGTCGAGCGCAAATTCGTAGCTGTCCGGCGCGTTTTCCGGGATCGTTTCCGGCACGGCAAAGTACTCCACCGTTACACCGGCGGCGTATCCATCCGGAACAACGAGCTTCCCGGCACGCCAGCGGAGCGAGCGCGTGATGCGCCCGTCCGCCCACACGCGGTACGGCGCGGAAAAGTCCGCCGGCATGTCGTAGTCGGTCTTGCCCGCTTCGAGCGGCAGCGCGTACTCGCGCACGATGTGCCGGAGCTGCGCGAGCATTTTCTGTGCGGTGTCGAAAAAGGCGGTCATCTTCTTTTCGATGTCCTCGTCGTGCTCCACTTCGCCGCCCGCGCTGTGCTCGTCGAGGAGCATGTATACCTTGTTTTTCGCTTCTCCCAGCGTCATGGCGCGCTGCCCCTTTCAGAGCTCGTCGAGCAGCAGCACGCGCACATCCGTCCCGGCGGCGGAGGCGACGAGCGAGAGGTCGAGCGCCGTAAACGGCACCGCGGTGCGCTCGCCGGGCGCAAGACGCCAGCCGTTATCGGCGGTAACGTCCTCGCCGTCGGCGCGGCGCTCCTTCATGTACACGCTGGCGGATTCGCTGTTGTTCTGCACCATGCAGGCAAGTCCGCTCACGCGGACGGTCTGCGCGCTCGTGCCGAGGGTGAGCACACAGACGGAATCGATCTTTTTCATGGTTTCTCCTTTCAGTTATAGAGAATGCGCAGCACGGCGGCGAGCACCGCCGCACCGATGCCGGAGAGGATGCCGATGAGCCAGTTGAGCTTGGTGTTGATCGTCGCCATCGAAACATCCCCGGCGGCAAGGCGCTTCACCGTGTCGTCCTGAAAGCGGGTGAAGCGCTTCTGGAGCTCCGCGAGCTCGTGGCAGGGCTGGTTCTGGCAGTTGGGATCCATAACCGGTCACTCCCCTCCCAGCCGCGGGCGGACAACGCCGTTATATACGGCGCTGAACCCCGCGGCCACCGCGCCGACGGTGAGCGAGAGCAGAAGCTGCTTTCCCGTGCTCCAGTCGGTCAGCGCCTGCTGCAGCACAGCGGCGTCCGCCAGCAGATACGCCAGCGCCGCCTGCCAGAACGTCTTTCCGGCGCGGATCAGAATGTCTTTCGTATTTTCGTTCATGTTGTTCTCCTTTCCTTTTTCCACAGGGCGGAGCAGCGCCCCGCCCCTACTAAAACAGCTGTCTCACAGAGTTTGCTCCCGCAGGAGCAAATAATTGGGATCATTTTCCCCGGCGACATGTGCGTCGGGGAAAATCGGCCATCGATGGGCAGGGAGCCATGCGTCGGGCAGCCAGCCTTTTCAGTTCTTTTTGCCCTTTTTGTCTCGGCGGGCGGCAGCCCGCCGTCGCCAAAGAAGAACAAAAATCCCTCGAAAATCCAAGGCTGTCCGATGCAAAGCAGTTCCGCCGGAGCAGAAATGCTCTCAGATCAGGAAAAGTCTGCAGGGAATACTTTGTGTATTCTCAAGGGCTTTGACGCGGTATGAGGGCATTTCCGCCCGGCCGAACCGCATGTCTTCCTGTCTATCGATGGCAAGCTCGGCTCGCAAACGTGCGAACGTAGTGAGTGCGCTGCCGCGAGCCGCAATCTTTTCAAACGAGAGCCCAGCGAAGCGGGTCTCGTTTGAGGCGTCAGCCCGGATTTCCAAAAATAATCTGCCGCGCGTCGCCCCAGCCGACGCCGAAGTCGGCATACGCGGTGTAAAGATCCTTCAGCGGGTTATCCTGCGGCGACTGCATCACCGTCGGGCGCGTGTTGTAAACAATGTTCACGAGCTCCTTCATCAGTCGGCGGTCGCACACCGCCCACTGCTTGCTCGTAAAGCCGTCCGCACCGCCGCCCATGACGATGTAGCGCATGCCGTAGACGGGGTTGGCGGCGTTGTAGGCGCTCTCGGGATCGGCAGTCGGCATCAGGCGGGCGTTCTCGCCGAACATCTTCTTCGCCTTCTCCTCCAGTTCGGGTGCGATCAGGACGGTGTCAAAATCGCACAGGAACGGCATACCGTCGGGCGTAAGGAAGCGGTTGGCGCGCGCCTGTGCCGCCGTGATGGCGGAAACGGAAAAGGCGTCCGTGGAGATGTTGGAGTAGGTACCGGCGTCGGTGTCGGCAACGAACGTTCTCCCCGAGGAGCCGCGGGAGGCAACCGGGTGCGCAGCGTTGGCCCAGCTCACGCCGTCGCCGCCGTTGTGCTTGCCGTCGGTGTTCCAGGCGTTGGCAAACATACGCAGCACATGCAGATACACCGTGAGCGCCATGCTGTCGCCGAGCTTCGTGCCGACCTTTTTCGTCTCGCCCATCTTGTCCACCTTGGCCTCCTTGTAGCCGACGGGGATGGAGAGCGTGTACTCGACCGGCGTGATCACCGTCTTGAAGCCGCGCTTCAGGCTGCCCTCGTTGAGATTCTCGCCGTCGTAGCGGGGAGCCTCGCCGTAGCCGCCGGAGCCGGTCAGCTCGTAGTCGATGCTCTTGGCGTTCACCTCGCCGACAACGGGCGAGAGCTTGTTGAGGCGGTCGGCGTAAGCAAAGTCGAACGCCTTGCCGACGAACGCGTAGTTATCGCTCGTCCAGTTTTTAAAGTTGCTGCTCATAATTCATGGTTCTCCTTTTCTGATTTGTTGGTTTTTAAGATTTCGCGGCGAGCGTGTGCGCCGCAGCAATGCAGCGGATCGTGTGGCGCTCGTAGTCGTGGCCGATGCAGCGCACCGCCGTAGCGCCGGCCGCGCTCACAACGAGCGCGGTTGCCTTGGCGTTCAGCGCGCATACGGCGCTGCCGAGCGCGGGGTAGAGCTCATACTCGTCCCCGGCGGCGGCCGTGCCGCCGGTCTCCACGGTGAGCACCGTACCGCTCTTGGTGTAGTCCGTCACGGCGCGGCGTACTCCGGGCACATCGGTGTTCGTGCTGCCCGCGGCCTTGCTTTTGAGCACGAGCACCGCGGCGTTGTAGGTGTCGTCCGCGGCCGTTGCGTCAATGCCGCCCGTGGCGGGCACGATCGTCGTGGCGCTGCCGGAAGCGGCCTTGAGCGTCGGCACCGGGCATTCGAAGATCAGCCCCGGATTATCGCAGACGAGGATCTCGTCGCCGTTCGCGCGCGGATTGAGCATGTCCGCTGTACCGGGGTGATTCTCCCCGGCAATGCCGAGGATCGCGCCGGTCTGCGCGGCGATGGCCGGGACAACTTTACCGGCGCTCAGCTGCACTACCTGTCCGGCGGCGATCGCGGTGGTGCTTGCTACCGGGTAGCTTCGCTCGTGGACGACCTCCTCGCCGCCCGCATTCTGGATGGGTCTCATGTTTTGTGTCTCCTTTCACATTCACTTGTTTCGGCTCAGATACTCGCGAGCCGACATTTTCATCTGCGGAAACGCGCGGTTCCAGGCATCCAGCTCCGACTGCTGCCGGGCGTTGAGCGCCTCATAGGAACCGCTGCCGCCGCTGCCGGTAGACCGTGCCGCCCGGCTTGCCCCCCTTGCCTGCGCGGCCCGCAGCGCGCCGCCGGCAACCTCCAGATAATCTGCATACAGCTCGCTGAGCGGTTCTCTGCCGTAGCGGCTGCCGCAGAAGCGGCGGAAGCTCTCCGAGGCATCCAGCCCCGCGAGATCCGCCTCCGGGAACCGGCGGGCAAACTCGCGTGCGTCGTCGGCAATGAAGCGCATCTGTGCCTCCTCCTGCGAGTGCCGTTCGCTCTCGCGTCCGGCCAGCTCGCGCATCGCCCGTTCATACCCGGCGCGCTCGCCCCCCAGTCTCGCCGCCTGGAAACGGCGATTGTCCTCGTGACTCTGCGGCGCGGAAGCGCTCTCGCGCTGCTCCGCCGAGCCGTCCTCCTCGGGAGTTACGACCTCCCCGACCTCTTCCGGTCTTTCGTTTTCGTCCATCTCGGACTCCTTTCCGCCGGTATTCGCCCCGGCTCGCGTATTCCCTTACGGTGGTTATATCGTAACATAAAAACACGATTTGTGATCATCAACTTTTCCGTCGATTTTCACGAATCGTGTATCCATTGAGTATTCAGAATGTTTCTCCGGTGTAAGCATCACATTTGACAGTTCACGCCTCTAATATGCGCACGTTCCGTGATAATGACGAACGCAAAAACGCCGCCGGGGTATCCCCCGGCGGCGCAGTGCGGTGATTTGGTTTTACAGATTGTTTGCCCGTATTTCGTCAAACCACATACGGCAGCGGATTTCGGTCTCGCAATCACTCAAGGGCTTCAGGCGCTCATAGCCGTACTGCGCTCGCACTTGGCGGGTTTTCGCGTCATATACGATCTTGATTACGGTCGGTACCGCTCTTTTATAATGCAAGCACAGTTCACGGACAGCATAGGAATAGCAAAGGATTGTTAAACCTATATCTGTTTTTTCTTCTCTAGAAAGTGAAGACGCTTCCTTTCCCTCGCGTATAGCCTTATCCCATTCGTAATCCGGATAGAATTTTCCATCAATGCGGAAAGCGGGTCTTGCCATCATCGCTCCACCCTCGAGGTCGGAATAGATATAAATTTTTTCCGCACGGTTTTCCGCAAGGGCAATGCTCTGGCGGATCATTTCACTCTGGTAAGAAGAAAACAGCTCCTCAAATGGGCGCCCCTCTGCCGCAGCTTTTTTATTACGGGCTTTCAATTTTTTTTCCAGCTCTCCAATATTCATAATCCTAGTCCTCCCCAAATATCATTCGTGATACGCTGGCTGCACTCTTCTCCATCAATAAAATATTTTATGTAAAATACACTCGGTCGCAAATCGTCTCCCGCGTACTCGACACGGACATCTACCTCCACCGCTTTTCCGGCCTGTATAGCCCTGTACCATTCGTTCTCCAATTTCTTATAGGAACTCAGGTTAACCAGCCAATACTGTGACACAAGGTTGTCCAATTTCCCGGAGCCGCCGAAACGGTCGCCCGCCAGATGTCCTGCATGGTCGTCCAGTTGTTTCCCCGGCGTGTTATGCACATACGGCAGACGCCCGGTAATGGTTCGTCCTTTTTCTCATAATCATACTGTACCATGCTTTGCTGAAAAAAACACGGACTTTTCCAGTACGCAAAACGCCGCCGGGAGGCTCCCCGGCGGCGCATGCATTATTCAATTAATCCGTCTCTTCGTGCCTTTTCAAACGCTTCGTGTACTTCGGCGAAAAAGACCTTTATTTTTCGTGACATCTCCTCCGGCTTGTCCAGCAGGAAATACGCATCAATTCCGGTATGGATCACCGTATTCATATCCGGGTTTTCCTTTTGGCCGGAATGAAACACCAAAAGATTTGCAATCTTTACAGACATCCGTACCGAATAATGCAACTTCTGATAGGCGATAGCCGTAATCGTTCCGTTGAACCAGCCCAGGCTTGCAAAATCGTTCTCATATGCAAGTGCGCATAGCTCCCCGAAAATCAGTCCGGCCATGGTTGCGCGGTCTATATCGTCATATTCCTCTACCGGTTTCCCGTAGGCCTCAATCGTCTTGTCTGCTATAGTAAAAGCCTTCGGCGAGAGCTCGTTCATTTTCGCCTCCACTTCCGGCGGGAGCTGCTGTTCTGCTTCTTTCTGCCGATCCGGCGGCACTCTCTTTTCCTTATCCATTTC
>CAKSWA010000041.1 GCA_934511165.1 uncultured Oscillospiraceae bacterium
GGGCTGAAAAAAGGAGTAAAAACGGCGAGGGCATATTTCGTCCTCGCCGTTTTTCATAATTGCTATGGATCATACATTTAAATTGCCGCCGCGCCTCGCGGCGATTGCTGCCCTTGTGCCGGACAGGGCACGCCTTGCCGATGTCGGAACAGACCATGCGCTGCTTCCCATCCGTCTTTTGCTGGATGGGAAAATTCAAAGTGCTATTGCCACGGATATCCGTCCGGGGCCGCTCTCCCGTGCAAAGGAGAACGCTTACGCCGCCGGAGTATCCAACCTTACCTGCGTTCTTTGCGACGGGCTGACCGGCGTCGCGCCGGGCAGCGCCAACACGGTTGTGATCGCCGGCATGGGCGGGGAAAACATTGCCGGTATCCTCCGTGCCGCGCCGTGGGCATGTCAGAAAGCGTTTCTTATATTGCAGCCGATGTCGCGGCCGGAGGAGCTGCGCGCTGCGCTGCCGTCGCTCGGTCTTGCCATATGTGCCGAACGCCTTGCGCGCGATGCGGGGCGGCTCTATTCCATTCTCGCCGTACGGGCCGGGACGCCGGACGTACTCTCGCCGGGAGAAATGTACTGTGGAAAGTATTCGCTGCTCTCTTCGGATCCGCTCTTCCCGGATATTCTCTCCGAGCAGGAAAAGCGTCTGGAGACTGCTATTTGCGGCTTGGAGCGCTCCGAACGGGAGACCGGCCGCGAGCGTCTGGCCGTGCTGCGCCAGGCCGCAGCGGACATTGTGAAAACAAGGAGGACATACCATGGCAACGGTTCGTGAAATTGCCGATTATCTGGAAGAGTACGTACCATCCTCGCTCAAGCTGGATTTCGATAATGTCGGGCTGCTCTGCGGTTTTCCAGAGTGCGAGGTAAGCCGCATCCTTGTCGTACTGGACATTACACAGCAGGCGATCGAGGAAGCAATCTCGCTTCATGCAGAGCTGATTGTTTCGCATCATCCGGTCATCTTTACGCCGCTGCGCCGCGTCTGCGACGATACGCCGGACGCGAAACGCGTCATTGCGCTTTTGCAGGGAAATCTCTCGGCCATTTGTCTGCACACAAATCTTGATGCCCTGGAGGGCGGCGTGAACACAGCGCTTGCAAACGCCGTCGGCGGGGAAGAGCTGGAGTACACGCCGGATATTGGCTGTTTCTGCCGGCTGCCGGAGGCAATGCCCCTTGCAGATTTTCTCGCCCAGACGCGTGCAGCGCTCTCCGCACCGGATATGCGCTTTTATGACGCACACCGGCGTGTGGAATATCTCGCGCTCTGCGGCGGCGCGGGCGGCGATATCCTCTATGATGCGGCGAAGCGCGGCTGCGACACGGTGCTGACCGGCGAAATCAGGCATCACCAATGGATCGACGGTGCGGAGTTGGGGCTGAATCTCATTGAGGGCGGTCATTTTGCCACCGAAAACGTTGTCACGCCGCCGCTTGCGGAAATGCTGCGGCAGGGCTTCCCAGAAATCGATGTTTGTCTCTCGCGGCTGCAGGGGCCGCTCTCGCGCGGATTCGGATTTTAAAACAAGCATATTCACCGGCTTATCCCCATAGGATGCATTGAAATCATGTACAGGGGGTCTGACCGTGTCTGAATCAACGATTTACGAGGACATCGCTCTCCGCACGGACGGAGATATATATCTTGGTGTGGTGGGTCCGGTTCGGACGGGCAAATCCACCTTCATCAAGCGCTTCATGGAAACGCTCGTCATTCCGCGCATTGACAACGTCTACCGAAAGGAACGTGCCCGCGACGAGCTGCCGCAGAGCGGCTCCGGACGTACCATCATGACGGCGGAGCCGAAATTTATCCCGGAAGAGGCAGTGACGATCCGTCTTGGCGAGGATACCGATCTCTCTGTCCGGCTCATCGACTGCGTCGGCTACATGGTCAAGGGTGCTTCCGGGCAGTTTGAGGACGGCGTGGAGCGTATGGTGACAACGCCGTGGTTCGATAAGGAAATTTCTCTTACGGAGGCGGCAGAGCAGGGGACATATAAGGTCATTGCCGAGCATTCAACGATCGGGCTTGTCGTCACGTGCGACGGTACGATCTGCGAAATTCCGCGCGAGGACTATATCCCGGCAGAGGAGCGTGTGATCCGCGAGCTGCAGGAGATCGGAAAGCCGTTTACCATTGTCCTCAACAGCGCCGAACCGAACTCGGAAAATGCCAAAGCGCTTTGCCGCTCGATCAGCGATAAATACGGCACCGGCTGTGTCTGTGTAAACTGCCTGGAGCTCACAGAAAATGATATTTGCGAGATCCTCAAGTCAGCGCTGTGTGAATTCCCGCTCTCGGAGCTGGATGTGTTCCTGCCGAGCTGGGTCGATGCGCTGCCGATTGAGCACCCGCTGCGCGCGTCGCTTTATAATGGCGTCCGCGCATCCGCGCAGAGCGTACAGCGTATCCGGGACGTTTACCCAATGGCAGATACGCTCCGGGAAGAGGAAAACGTTCTCTCTGTCTCCGTTCTGGCGCTGCAGATGGGCTGCGGCATTGCGGATATCCGTGTGGAGCTCCCAAGAGCGCTCTATTACCAGACCATCAGTGAGCAGTCCGGCTTCGCCATCCGGGATGACGGCGATCTGATGGCGCTGCTGACCGAAATGCGCGGCATCAAGAACGAGTACGATCGCATCAGCAGCGCGCTGAAGGATGTCCGGGAGACCGGATACGGGATCGTTGTACCCTCCCCGGATGAGCTGAAGCTTGAAGAGCCGGAGATCGTCCGGCAGGGAGGACGCTACGGTGTGCGGCTCAAAGCGTCCGCACCGTCCATCCATATGATCATGGCAAACATCGAAACCGAAGTCAGCCCCGCGCTCGGCGGCGAAAAGGCCTCGGAGCAGATTATCAACTTCCTGCTGCAGGGGTTCGAGGGCGATACGAGCCGCATCTGGGAATCGAACATCTTCGGAAAATCGCTCTACGACATCGCGAGCGAAGGCGTTATCACGAAGCTCCGGCAAATGCCCGTTAACGCACAGGCAAAGCTTCAGCAAACGCTCACGCGCATTGTTAACGAGGGCGGCGGCTCTCTGATTTGCATAATCATATAAGCAAACTTGCAAGCCGAGGCGAGAAATTCGCTTCGGCTGCGCATTTTTAACCAAATTAACTCTTGATTTTTTGTTATCTATGCCATATAATGACGCCATACTTGTATGGAGGGCTTTGCCATGAAAGAATTATCCAAAATCCGATCCGCCGTTGCGCCGTCTGCAACGCTGGCGGTCAACTCGAAATTCAAGCAGATGAAGGCGGAGGGCATCCCTGTTGTTGGCTTTGGGGCAGGGGAGCCGGATTTTGATACGCCCGACCATATCAAGGAAGCCGGAATCCGTGCCATCCGGGAAGGCCAGACGAAGTATACGCCGACGCCTGGCACCGTCGAGGCGCGCAAGGCCGTTGCTTACCGGATGAAGGAAGATCTCGGCGTAGATTTTGACTATGACGCCATTGTCATCTCGAACGGTGCCAAGGCTTGCCTGTATGCTACGTTCTTCACGCTGCTTGATCCCGGCGACGAAGTGATAGTTCCCGCGCCGTACTGGGTCAGCTATACCGAGCAGATCCGCATGGTCGGCGGCGTTCCGGTAATCGTCCCGACGACCGAGGCGCAGCATTTCAAAATGACGCCGGAGCAGCTGGAAGCCGCCATTACGGACAAAACGAAGGCGCTCGTGCTCAATAACCCGTCCAACCCGACCGGCATGATTTATTCGAAAGAGGAGCTGGAAGCGCTCGCAGAAGTCTGTGTCCGCCGCGATATCTACATCATCGCCGACGAGATTTACTACCGCCTCTGCTACGACGGACGTAAATTCACCAGTGTTGCGGCGCTCGGCGACGAGGTAAAGCAGCACACCATCCTCATCAACGGCGTATCGAAGAGCTATTCCATGACCGGCTGGCGCTGCGGCTTTGCCGCCTGCGGCGACAAACGCATTGCCAAAGTGATGACGAACTGCCTGAGCCACGCGCTCGGCAACATCGGCGCCATGAACCAGGCGGCAATGGCAGAGGCCATGCGCGGGCCGCAGGACAGCGTGGAGGAAATGCGCAAGGTATTTGAAGAGCGCCGGAACTATCTTGTAGAGCGCATGAACAAAATCGACGGTGTGAGCTGCCTGAAGCCGGACGGCGCGTTCTACGTAATGATGAATCTCGAAAAGCTCATCGGGCGCGCGCTCGGCGGGCGCGTGATCCATAACGCCGACGATTTCGCCATGGCGTTTCTGGAAAAAGGTCTTGTCGCGGTCGTATCCTGCTGCGCGTTCGACGCGCCGAACTTTGTCCGCTGGACGTATGCCACGTCGCTTGAGACGATCAAGGAAGGCCTTGACCGGCTGGAAAAATTCCTGAAGGAAGCCTGAATCCTTCCGCTCATAAAACGCATCGCCGCTCTCATAGCATAGCATGAGGGAGGCGATGCATTTTGTTTGTTAAAAAGCTGTATAAAAGCATCCGCGCGGAGGATGCCGCGCTTTTCATCTTGTCATTCCTCTGGATTTGTGTCATAATACATAGTGTTTTTTTGCCTGGTGCAGACACTCGATCCGCATCGGCGGAGACGGCGGAGCGCCTGCCTGTGCTGATCATAGACCCCGGCCACGGCGGCGCGGACGGCGGCGCTGTCGCGCCGGACGGGACAGTGGAAAGCGCGCTAAATCTCTCTGTGGCGCTTCGTGTCCGCGATCTTTGCACTTTTTTCGGGATCGATACCGTTATGACCAGAGAAACCGAAGCGCTTGCCTATCCGCCGGAGGCCAAAACCATAGCCGCCATGAAGAAATGGGATACCAGGCGGCGTGTTGAGCTCGCCGAAAGTATGGACGCTCCCGTATTTCTGAGCATTCACCAGAATATCTATCCGTCCGCCGGGCCGCACGGTTCTCAGGTGATGTATACTCAGAATGAGTCCAGCCGCGCTTTTGCTGAGATCCTGCAATCGGAGCTTACGGCGGCACTCCTGCCGGAAAACCGGCGTGTGCCGGTGCCGGCAGGGAAGGACATCTATATTCTGTCCCATGTGCGCTGTACCGCTGTATTGGTCGAGTGCGGATTTCTTTCGAACCCGCAGGAGCTTTCGCTTTTGCAAAATACGGATTATCAGAAAAAAATCGCGTCCGTTCTGACAGCGTGCTATCTTCAGTATACAGAGAAAGGCGTTTTATGAAAGCCAAAAGTGTGTTTTTCTGCACGGAATGCGGCAACGAAACCGGGAAATGGTTTGGGCGCTGCCCGGCGTGCGGCGCGTGGAATACGATTGTGGAAGCGCCGTCTGCGCCGTCCGGCAACGCCGCGGCGAAAAGCGCCGCTGTGAAGATCGCCGGAACGCGCCGGAGCGTTCCCAAGCCGGTTTCGCAGCTCGACGATGAGGAAGAAATCCGGTTTTCCACCGGCATGGCGGAGATGGATCGCGTTCTCGGCGGCGGCGCTGTGCGCGGTTCGCTGGTACTCGTCGGCGGCGCACCCGGCATTGGCAAATCTACGCTGCTGCTGCAAATCTGCGGCAACATCCCGGATGCAAAGATTCTCTATGTGACCGGCGAGGAAAGCCAGCGCCAGCTCAAAATGCGCTCGCAGCGCCTTGGCGTTTCGAGCGATGATCTTTACGTTCTCGCGGAAACGGACATCAATGCTGTTACACAGAGCGTAGAGGATCTGCAGCCGGACATTCTGATCATTGACTCAGTACAGACAATGTACAATAACGACATTGCCTCCGCGCCCGGCAGCATCGGCCAGGTGAAGGATTGCACCATGGCGGTAATGCAGCTTGCTAAAACGATGAACATCACCGCGTTTGTCATCGGCCATGTGAATAAAGAAGGCGCTATCGCCGGGCCGAAGGTTTTGGAGCACATGGTGGATTGCGTGCTGTACTTTGAAGGTGACCGATCGCTGAACTACCGCATTCTGCGCGCGGCCAAAAACCGTTTTGGCTCTACCAATGAGATTGGCGTCTTTGAAATGTGTGACACCGGGCTGCGTGAAGTTCCGAACCCATCCGAAGTTATGCTGTCCGGACGCCCGAACAACGCGCCCGGCACGTGCGTTTCCTGCGTGATGCAGGGATCGCGCCCAATCCTTGCCGAAGTACAGGCGCTGCTTTCGCCGAGCAGCGCAAACCAGGCACGCCGCACAGCAAACGGTGTGGATTTCAACCGCCTGATGCTTTTGCTTGCTGTCCTCGAAAAGCGCGGCGGCGTGCATGTTGCGGGGTGCGACGCCTATGTAAACGTTGTCGGCGGTCTCGAGCTGGACGAGCCCGCGGCAGACCTTGCCATTGCGCTTGCAATCGCTTCAAGCCTCCGGGACAAGCCCATCGGGGAGGATCTCGCAGCCATTGGTGAGGTTGGGCTTACGGGAGAGATTCGATCCGTACCGTCGATCAACCAGCGTTTACAGGAGATCGCGCGGCTCGGTTTCAAGCGGTGTGTCATTCCGGCGCATTGCAAGGATGATATCAAGCTCCCAAACGGGATGAAACTTTTGCCCGCGAAAAACGTCCGTGACGCCGTTACTGCTATATTCATTTAAAAAACCGCTCCCCTAAATTAAACAAAATCTTTATTTTGTTTAATTTTGCGTATAACTGAAATCGCACTCCCCATCCGCCGGTTTTCTGTTGTGAGGATCATTTATGGACTATCGCTACGAAGCGCCTCCCATTCTGCGGGACTATTTAACCTATCACGAAACGATCAAGGGTCACTCACGCGCCACGGCCGACGAGTATTTTCTTGATCTGCGAAACTTCTTTCGTTTTCTAAAGATCGAACGCGGACTTGTTCCGCGCGCGACGGAGCTATCCGAAATATCGATCCTTGACGTTGATCTGGAATTTGTCTCCCGTGTTACGTTGGCAGAGGTTTATGACTATCTGGCATTTCTATCCCGCGACAAGGCCAAATTTACGCGCGCTCGCAGCGAAGAATTCGGCCTGAACGCTGCATCCCGCGCGCGAAAGGTATCCAGCATCCGCGGCTTTTATAAGTATCTTACGACGAAAGCCAAGCTCCTGGACGAAAATCCTCTTCAGGATCTCGATTCCCCGCGTTCCAAGCGTTCTCTCCCCCGCTATCTGACGCTGGAAGAGAGCGAACGCCTGCTCAACAGCGTAGACGGTATGCATAAGGAGCGCGATTACTGCATTTTAACGATATTCCTCAACTGTGGACTTCGTATTTCGGAAATTGCCGGAATGAATCTCTCGGATATCCGAAGCGACCATATCCGCGTCCTCGGTAAGGGAAATAAAGAGCGCGTCGTCTATCTCAACGACGCCACGGCGCAGGCAATCAACGACTATCTCCTTGTCCGCCGGGACGTTGCCGCCATTGACCGGAACGCACTCTTTCTTTCCAGCCGCCGCACGCGTATTACCCGCGAGGCGCTGCACGCGATGGTAAAAAAATCGCTGCTGCGTGCCGGTCTGGACGCCGAAAAGTACTCCGCGCACAAGCTACGCCACACGGCGGCAACGCTGATGCTCTCCAACGGCGTAGACGTGCGGACGCTGCAGGAG
Source organism: uncultured Oscillospiraceae bacterium (assembly GCA_934511165.1). Taxonomy (GTDB): domain Bacteria; phylum Bacillota; class Clostridia; order Oscillospirales; family Oscillospiraceae; genus Apopatocola. The sequence goes on from CAKSWA010000041.1 coordinate 7,545, forward strand.
CTTCTTGGACATGAGAACCTGAATACTACACAGATTTATACCCATGTGGACAATTCCGAACTTCGCATTGCAGCACAGGCAAATCCTCTCGGAAAGTTCTCCCCGGAAAAGGGCGAAAAATAAAAACACTCTCAAACGGAGCCGAAGAACTATATGGTCTTTTCAAGTATCCTCTTCCTGTTTGTTTATCTGCCGGTTGTGCTGGCGGTATATTATCTTGTACCGGCGCGGTTTCGGAATCTCTGGCTTTTTATCGTAAATCTCGTGTTTTACGGCTGGGGCGAGCCGGTATACATTTTGCTGATGGTTTTTTCCATCGCGCTGAACTATGCCGCCGGACTTCTCATTGCCCGGTACCGGCTGACCGACGATAAAAAAGCGCGAACCGTTTTGACGGTCAACACCGTTGTCAATCTTGCGCTTCTCGTTTTCTTCAAGTATTTTGACCTTTTGGCGGCAACACTAAGCCGCATCCCCGGCATAAACATTCCCGCACTTGGGCTTACGCTCCCGATCGGCATTTCGTTCTACACATTTCAAACGATGTCCTACCCGATCGATGTATACCGCGGGGACACCGAGGAGCAGAAAAATTTCATCCGCTTCGGCACGTTCGTAGCGCTTTTCCCGCAGCTGATTGCCGGGCCGATTGTACGGTATAAGGACGTTGCCTCCCAGCTCGGCGCGCGGCGGCTCAGCTCCGAGCAGTTTTCCTCTGGTGTCCAGCGCTTTGCCATCGGTTTCGGGAAAAAGGTATTGATCGCCAACAACATCGGCGCACTTTGGGATGTCTATGCTGCGGCACCGGAACTGAGCTTTGCCGGAGCGTGGCTCGGCGCTCTCGCCTTTTCCCTTCAGCTCTACTTTGATTTTTCCGGCTATTCGGATATGGCCATCGGTCTCGGGCGGATGCTCGGCTTTGAATTTCTCGAAAATTTCAACTATCCATACATATCAAAAAGCGTCACGGAATTCTGGCGGCGCTGGCATATGTCTCTCGGCACATGGTTCCGCGATTATCTGTATATTCCTCTCGGCGGTAACCGCCGCGGTCTGCCCCGCCAGATTTTGAATATTCTCATCGTCTGGGCACTTACAGGACTCTGGCACGGCGCAAACTGGACGTTCCTGCTTTGGGGACTGTATTATGCGGTTTTTCTGATCCTGGAAAAAATTTTCCTTCTCAAAATGCTGGAAAAAGTGCCGGTATTGGCGCATATCTATGCGCTGCTCGTCGCCATCGTGGGCTGGATGCTCTTCCAGCTCAATTCCGTCGGCGAGGTCATACACTACTGGAGCACGATGTTCGGGGCAAGCGGCATAGCGGCCACAGCAGCCGACGCTTTCTACGCCCGCAGCTACGCCGTCATTCTTCTCATCGCCGCTATCGCGGCAACTCCCCTCCCCAAAATGCTCTTTGCGCGCATCCCGCAAAAGGTGCGCAGCGTATTGACGCCGGTGCTTGTGGCGCTCTGCCTTGTCGTTTCCACGGCGTATCTCGTTGACGCTACATATAATCCGTTTTTGTACTTCCGCTTCTGACGGAAGGAGGCTCTATGATGTCCAAAACAACCAACCGAATCATTACCGTCCTCTTTTCCGCATTCATCGGCGGTTTTTTCGTCCTGAACCTTTTGCTGCCGGACAAGGACTTTTCCGAAAAGGAAAACCGGCAGCTGCAAACGCTGCCGAAGTTCACCTTCTCCTCCCTCTTTTCCGGTACCTTTGCCACGCGCTTTGAATCCTATTGCAGCGACCAGTTTGCCGGCCGCGATGTTTGGATTGAAACAAAAGCGGGCGCGGAGCTTGCACAGGGGAAGCAGCAGAACAACGGCGTATTCCTCTGCGGCGGCGAACGGCTGATTGAGCCCTTCACCGCGCCGGAGCCGGACACGCTTTCTGCCGCGGTACAGGCGGCGGATTCTCTTGCAGATACCGGCGTTCCGGTATCACTCGCGCTGATCCCCACATCAGCACAGTTTTATGCCGAACTCCTGCCGGACGGCGCGCCGAACGATGACCAGCAAGCGGTGATTAATGGCGCCTATGCACAGACGGCGCTTGAAACATTCGATCTCTCCTCCGCTCTCACGGCGCACGGCAGCGAATATATTTTCTACCGCACCGACCACCATTGGACATCTCTCGGCGCGTACTATGCCGCCAATGTCCTGCGTGCCGCATGGGGATTGCCGGAAATCGAAAAAGCGGCGCTTTCGCCGGAAATCATCTCTGATAGCTTCCAGGGAACACTCTATTCTTCCTCCGGTTTTTTCTGGGTCGCCCCGGACGAGATGGAAACGCTGATTGCCGCGCCGGAGGGCGCGTCCGTCACCCGGAAGGAAACGAACGGAACGGAGCAGACGCTTCCGCTTTACAATTACGACAAGCTCGCCATTAAGGACAAATACACGTTTTTCCTTGGCGGGAACATTCCCTGCGCCGTTGTCGATACCGGGACGGCGGATGCCCCTTCCCTGCTCATTCTGCGTGATTCCTACGCAGACTCGCTTGTGCCGTTCCTGACAGACGCCTTTTCCGAAATCCATCTGATCGATCTCCGGTATTATACCGGATCCGTCAAGGAGTATATTGCGGAAAATAACATTGATCACGTACTCTTACTCTATAGCACCGACAATTTCTGCTCCGATTCCAGCCGAAGGATTTTTTAAATTTCATATTCCCTATGAAATACGGCAGCTTATCCCCAACGGGGATAGCTGCCGTATTTACAATTTTATTGGAAGATTATACCGCTCCGAAAAAGAGCTGGCCGCATGGAAGCGCGTATTCCAGGAACTGCGCATAGAGCCGCGGCATCGGCAGGCCGGAGGCCGCCGGGTACATAAGCACAAAGTACGCAGCGGCAACGCCGAGCCAGATCCACTTGACTCTTTCGGGCAGTTCTCCGCTCTCTTCCAGATGCTGCAAAAAGAGGATAGCGGCCAGAACAACAAACGGGAACGTTGTGAAGAAGTGGTATTGGAATGTGCAGCGCGGCACAAGCGCCCACGGAAGATAGTTTGCCGCAATCGCGATAAGGAGGATATACCCTGCCTGCTTCCAATGCGCAGATTCTTTCTTCGTGCGCCGGAACACTGCTTCCACTGCAAGCAGAATAGCTCCGATGGCGGAGACCCACCACACCGCCGGGCTGCCGGTCGAGGAGATGCTGGAAACGCGGTTTTCGCCGAGCGAGCGGAAGTAAAACCATACGGAACGGGACGTGAAAGGCCATTCATACCATGCCGACTGGCAGGTATGGGTGGCGGTCAGGTCGTGATGGTACCGGTACATGGACTCCTGCTGCTGCAATACGAGCGCAATGCTGCCGACGCCGTTCGGCTTCGTCGCTTCATACCGGAAAAACGGGATATACGAAAGATAATAGATGAGCGCCGGGATGGCAAGGAAGAATACGCAGCAAAAGGCGACCGTCGCCCAGGTTCTGCGCCAGAATTCCTTTCGTGCGGAAACGTCCTTCCGGCAGGAAAAGCCGATGCGGATCATGTGCGCAAAGAACATTACCGCAAGTCCGGCTCCGGCATACAGTCCCGTCCATTTGGATGCCACACCGAGACCGAAGCTCACGCCGCACGCGCCGAGCGGGAGAAAGAGCTTTTTGAGCGGCGCTTTCATGTAGTCTACCTGGATATAATCCGTCATGAACAGCACCATGAGCAGGATAAAGAAGAGGATGAAAACATCCACTGTAGCAATGCGCGTCTGCGTATAGTGCATCGTGTCCAGCGCAAGAAGCGCCGCTGCAAGAAATGCCAGGTCTCTCCGGCGGAACAGGCGCTTGGCCAGCGTAAAGAACACCGGCAGCATTGCCGCACCGAAAAGCGCCGGAATGACGCGCCACCCGAACGGCTTCATTCCGAAAATCATAACGCCGAGCATGATGAGAATCTTGCCGAGCGGCGGGTGCGTCCATTCGTATACGCTCATGGTGTGAATAAACTCGTACGCCGTCCGGGCATGGTAGATTTCGTCAAAATACATGCCATTCAGATAGCTCGGCTCGTCCGGCACCGTATCCTGCTCATCGAGAAGCGCCGCGCCCTCCGTTGTTCCGGCGGCGAGCACCGCCGGGATACGGCTACCGGCAGCATCAAAGAAAGCAATCTCATTGAGAGAGACCGTTCCTGTCACGCATTCAAGCGTTACATAGCGCGTATGCATTGCCGCGCTCTGCGTGCGCCAGGTAAACATCGTCGCATATTTCTGCGTATACTCGGCCGTGGAGCCATCGTCGCCGGTGAATACAGCCGTCCCTTCGGCGATGTTGCCGTTTGTCCAGATCTCGGCAACATCGTATTCCGCGCCAAGATCGATGCGCACCGCCGCATCCTGTGATATCCATACGCTCGTCGGGAACGAGAGCGCGCCGAGATTCAGCAGCGTGAACACCGTATAAATGAGCGTCAGCGCCCACATCAGGCGTTTATCGCCGCAATCTAACCGTGTACTGCGTTCCTTGGATGAGAAAATCTCCCGCACGATCCGTCACCTCCGATCCGTCTGCCGAAAACCGTGTTCCAGGCACACCCAGGCAGTATAAAGAAACGTCAAAACCTCAAAAAGTGCGCACACGCCGGTCACGATCTGGTGCTGCAGCGAGCCACGGACGGCATCGGCAGCGGCGTTGGACACAACGTACATCGCCGTCGTCTCGTTGAGGGCAAGGGCAACGCTCAAAAGCATGGACGAGATGAGAAGACGCCCATCCCGCGTTGCAAGGTAAGCCAACACCAGCAGCGCCATCACGGGGAACACATACCGCTCATGCATGTAGTGCCCAAAGGTAAAAATCATGAACATGCAGAAGGCCGCAGGGATCAGCAGCCGCTCCGGGCGAGCAGAAAGCGTCTCTCCGCCATTCCTCCGGCGCGAAACAACCTGCATCGCGATGGAGAGGATAACAGCGAGTACGATCGCTGCTGTGCCGAAGGCCTTGTAGGATATGCCGGGGATAAGCGCAAGCTCGGCAGACTTCCAGTTTCCGCCGCAGAGGGCAAGGAAATTGTAGGCCTCCACGCTGGCGTAATCGTATCCACCAGCAGAATTCAGAAACCGTTCAACGACCCAGAAAAAGCTTTGGTTCCCCCGGAACGGAAGTGAAACGGCAAGAATCACGAGCAGCGCCGCGGCAACGCCGCCAGCGGTGCGAAGAGCGTCCTCTTTTTTTCGAATCGAAAGGAGATATTCCGCGGCGAGCACAGGGCCGTAGATGAGCGCCTGCCACTTTGTCATGATCGCCAGGCCGTAGATCGCTCCGGCAGAGATGCGGCGTCCTTCGATCAGCTCGGAAAAGCTCAAAAGTAAAAGAAGCGTCAGAATGGAATCGATCTGTCCCCACGCGCCGGAAAGGATGACCGCCGCGGGATTAAAGATCGCCAAGCCGCCGATATACAGGCATGCGCTTTCGGAGAAGCCGTGTTTCCGGGCAAAACGCATGAGAAGCGCCGCGATCCCAACGTCAGCGGCATAGGCCGGGAGCATGTAGGCAAACACCGCGGCTCCCGACCCGGCGGGGATGTGGAAAACATCCAGCAGCCACGTTACGGCAGCGAGAACGAGCATGTATCCCGGCGGATAATCATACCACTCGTGGCCGGGCGCGGTATAAAACTGCGCCGTGCCGTTCTGTAGAATGTCGCGTCCCCACGCCTGCCAGCAGGTCATATCGTAATCATGACCGCCAAACAGGAGCGATAGGATCAGCCGAACGGCCGCGCCGGTCAAAACGAGGAGCAGAAAGCAATGCTGCACCGTTTTCCGGTCGGCAGGAAGCACATAGAATCTCTCCCGATTCCGGTAAAAGCCCCAGAGAAGGATACACGCGAGAACGATTGCACAGACGATGAAGAGATGCAGATACGAGCGAAGCCGGATTGAGCGGGCCTCATCGGATTCGCTGACCGTTTTCGCAGCCTGCTGGGCCGGTTCCACGAGCGCGACGGCCGCGGCGATCTCTTCCGGGTCGTTTGTCTGGACAAGCTCCGGCGCGCGGAATCGCGCCGTACCGGCGGATGTCTCGCTGTAGGAGCCAAGACGGAGCGCGAAATTGATGTAGCTCTGGTTTTCTCCGGTGCGAATGATCAGCGTTTCACGTGTCCAGTCAAAGCTGCCGGTACGCCCGGCGCTGACGGCGTAGGTACCGTCGAGCGTGTAGTTATCCACCGAAAGACACACACCGCGCCCGCCGTGGACGCCCTCCGCAGATACTTCCGCCGAAAGACGGTACACCGTGTCGGGTTCAACCTTGACCATCTGGCATACGCGCACGTCGTTTTCCGCGGCGGAGGTGACGATCAGCGCCCCATCCTCTGTAAATACGGAATAGGGCTCCGCATCGTAGGCCACGGTATCCCACCCGTCCGGGACCTCCGGCGCGGAGAAGTCCGCGTTGGATAAGAGCGAGCCGTCGGCAAAGGCGGTGCCTTGCAGCACCGCGCAGATCAGCAGCAGAGAAAAAATGACATATATCGGTTTGCGCCGTTTCATGAAATAGCCTCCCGAAAGGACCGTTTCTTAACCAATTTTGAATTATATTTTATCACAGAGTGCTCACTATTGCAAACAGGGCGTAATTCAGTATAATAGCATTATATCCACAAGAAAAAGGATGGCAACAGCATGCTTGGTATTTTATGGTTTTTCCTGTGGCAAAGCGCAGGAATCGCCGTTTCGTATTATGTTTTTCCTGAAAAGAGAACCGTTGTCCGGCTCTGGCTCGGCAGCGTAACCGGAACGCTTCTCTCCATGTGGGCGCCGATCCCGTTTGCGTTTCTGCGCGGCTTTGGCATCACGGCGCATGTCGCCGCGGCGATTTTCGCCATAGCGCTGCACGCGCTCTGGCTCGCGCGGCGCGGGAATACCATCTCCTGCGCGGAAGACGCCGCGATGGACCGCCCTCTTCCCTTCCTGCTTATTCCCTTTATAGCGCTTGCTGTGTATCTCGTAGGCTCGCATACGCTGCAAAACGTGAACGGCGCTCTTTATACTGGCCAATGCACCTACGGCGATATGGCAATGCATTTAAGCTTTATTACCTCCATCGCCGAACAGCAGACGTTCCCGCCGGAGTATAACCTGCTTCCAGGCACGCCGGTGAGCTATCCGTTCCTCTGCGACAGCGTTTCCTCCAGTCTCTATCTGCTTGGAACGCCGCTTCGCTGGGCATATATGATCCCGATGTTCTTCGCCTTTGCGCAGGTATTCTGCGGCGTATGGTTTCTCAGTCGGGAGTTTTGCCGGAAGAAATATGCGCCGGTGCTTGCTTTTCTGCTGTTCTTCCTCAACGGCGGGTTGGGCATGATCTACTTCCTCAACGGCGAGTATTCTCTGCGTGACCTCTTCACCGCGTTTTACAAAACGCCCACGAATCTCACGGAAAAGGGCATGCGATGGGTCAATGTCATTGCGGACATGCTGTTGCCGCAGCGGGCAACGCTCTTTGGCTGGGCGGCGCTGTTCGCCGTTTTGTATCTGCTCTTCCGGGCGGTTTTCCGCGGGGACACGCGGCTATTTCTTCCCGCGGGCATTCTCGGCGGGCTGCTCCCGATGGTGCATACGCATTCCTATTTTGCTCTCGGGCTTATGGCGGCGTGCTGGCTCGTGTATTCCGCTGTTCGTGACCACTTTTCCCGCGAATGGTTCTTGGGCTGGCTCCGGTTCGGGCTGCCGGCCGTGCTGCTGGCACTGCCGCAGCTTTTTCTCTGGACATTCCCCTCCGTCGGTGGAAACGAGCATTTTGTCCGCGTTGCGATCGACTGGGTGAATAACGGAAAGGAGCCCTGGCTCTGGTTCTGGGTCAAAAATGTCGGGCTCGTGTTCGTCCTGACGCCGTTTGCGCTCTTCGCCGTCTCGAAAGAGCAGCGTGCGGCCTTTTCCGGCGCGGTGTTCATTTTCGTTCTCTGCGAGCTGCTTGTATTCCAGCCGAACGAATACGACAACAATAAGCTCTTGTATATTGCCTATGCGTTCGGGTGCTTCGTGTGCGCCGATGCGCTGGCCGATTGGCTTGCCCGGCTTCGGAGCCCGGCAGCGCAGGGCGTGCTTCTTGCCGCCGCGCTTTTTATCAGCTCCAATGCCGCCGTATTCACGCTTGGGCGCGAAGTTGCCTCCGGCATTCCGAAATACGGCTATGAGCTTTTCTCCCGTGATGAAGTCACCGCGGCGGAATATATTATCGATAACACCGAGCCGGACGCCCTGTTCCTCACCAAGGACAATCACGACAACACTGTCGCGACACTCACCGGACGGAACATCGTCTGCGGCAGCAGCTCGTACCTCTACTTTCACGGTCTGAATTATCAGGGCAAGCAATACCTTGCCGAGCAGATGCTCACGAATGCGGAGGCATTTGAGGCATATCGCGATAGTGAAGACCTCGACTATGTGTACATCGGCTACCATGAACGCGCGCTCTCCGGCGTCATCACCGATTATTTGACGGAAAATTATCCCGTTGCGTTCACTTCCGGGGCAATTACGATTTACGATCTTCATCCGGAGAACTGAATAGCAACCGCCAGAAACGCCCTGCAAGATTTTAATATCTTGCAGGGCGTTTCGATGATTATTTTGTCATCCGTTTGAGTAATTCCGCACGGTATGGGAGTTTCTGTGCAAGCTCGATGGGGGTATAGCCCCAGTCGTTTTTTATGTTCAATTCAAGCGTGCAGCGTTTAAAAATAACATCATACAGCGGCGCAAAATCCTCGTCGGTAAACTTCGGATGGCTGATAAGGTACTGAATCGCCACTCTGTGTTTTGCGTCCAGCTGATTGATATCTACCCCTTCATCTATCAATATCAGTGTCAATTCTACTGTTTGTTCCATAATGTGCTTAGGGCGAGAAAATAGAATGTGGAACAGCGTTTCGCCTTCCTCATTTGTGCCGTTCAAATCCTCTCCCTCATCCATCAGAAAACTCACGATATCATATCTGTTTTGGGGCGTTTGATTCGCCATAGCGCAGAATATGACGGGTGAGCCGTTCTTTGGTGTTTCATTCAAAAGCCGCTTGTCGTAGATTTCCTTGAACTGCACAAGCGTCTGCGTTTTGGCGGAAAAGTACATATCCATACCGTTCATCTCCTTTGGAGCATCTATGTAAGACTGCTTGTATTTTTAAATGAATTATAGCATATACGCGCAAAATAATCCATGGATGCGCATCACGTGACTGCATCATTCCACAATCTCCCGTGGTAAATGCGCACATACAAAAACCCTCTGTATGCGCTGCATACAGAGGGTTCAGTCTGTCGAGAAACCCGGTTACGCATTAAGCGGCAACCGGGTTTCTTTCGTGTTCAGAACAGAAAAGGCGGAAAAGCAAGAGACGAAAATGGTCATTCCATTTCCATGCTGCCAGCTTTTTCAAGTTCATGGCAGCAGCAAACTTAAGCTTCACCCAGTTTGTCACCTGGGCCAAGCCTCTGTACTGCGTATAACGCATCGCGTGTTTCTTTTTGGCGTCCGCAAAGACCCGTTCAATGGTCTCTTTACGTTTCCCGTAAAGCTTCTGGTACTCCGGTGTATATCTGGCATCCTCTGCCAGCTCCTCGTAGTCCTTCCAGATATGCCGCTGTACCGTTTTGACACAGTCCTTGGAATGAGTGCATCGCTCTCTGGTCGGGCAGCCGGCGCATATTTTGGGGTCTCTCCTGTATTCCCGGTACCCATCCCGGTTTGTCGTACGGTATTTTAACGGCTGGTATTCAGGACATATCACACAGTCGTAGAACTCATCGTAAACATACTTCCAGCACTCGTGTCCGCCTTTCATCGTCTGCGGACGCTTGTAGGCTGTGGATAAAACTCTGCCGTCTTCGAATACCTTCTTGCAAATATGAGGCGTTTTATACGCAGCATCGGCCACAACGACTTCTGTTTCAGGAAAATGCTCCGTTACCTTGTCGTAAACCTCATCAAAGGCCACGCTGTCGTGGACATTTCCGGGAGTTACCACTGTCTCCAGCACAAAGCCATGCTTATCGCAGGCAGTATGCGCTTCGTACGCAAACTGCCGCTTGTGCTCGCCCTTTACGAACAGGCCGCAGTCCGGATCTGTAAGGCTCTTCGTCACAGTGCGGGGCTTCTCTTTCTTCCTGCGAGCCAGCTTCTTCTTAGATGTGTTATCCCTGCGCTTCCTGGTCGGGGCAGATGGATCATCGTCGTTGTCGAAGGGCTTCTTACCGTACGCTTCTCTGTCCGCGTTGACCTCTTCCATCAGCTCTTTTGCATAGTGCTTGGACGCCGCCGGGATCTGCTCCTTTACCTGCTTCTTCGTATTGGCGTTCGCCTTGATGTGGGTGCCGTCTATAAAGACAGCTCGCGGAGAAAGATATCCTGCATCTGCTACTTCGCTCAGTATCCACGCAAATACCTGGTCTACCGTTTCTGCTGTAAACCGATGTCGGAAGTTATAGCTCACCGTAGAAAAATGCGGCGTTTCTTCCTGCAGCGTGTATCCCAGAAACCAGCGGTAAGCTACATTCAGACCAACTTCGTCTGCTGTCCGCCGCAGCGAGGGCAGACCGTACAGATGCTGGATCAGGACCATCTTGAACAGCACCACCGGATCGATACTTGGACGCCCGTTATCTTCGCTGTAGAGCGGCTCCACCATTTCATACAGCCGCTCGAAGTCCACGGCTGCATCTATTTTCCGAAGCAGATGCTCCCTCGGCACCAGCTCATCTATAACCACAAACTCTACCTGTTCTCGATCCTTTTTCCCTCGTTCCAGCATCTTTCTTCACCCTCTTTCATTATACCATCTAAATTGGAAAAAGCCCAGCTGTTGCTGGACTTTTTCGACAGACTGACCCTCTGTATGCGCTGCATACAGAGGGTTGCAGACTGTCAAAAAAGCCTCGCAGAGTTTGCGCCCGCAGGCGCAAATAGAGTATCAATCATTTTCTCCGGCGACAT
>CAKSWA010000042.1 GCA_934511165.1 uncultured Oscillospiraceae bacterium
TCAGCGTGAAATTCAAATTTGCTGACGAGCTCCGCAAGATTGCCGAGTACATTGAAATCAACACTACGGAAGATACCACAGTAGCGGGCTAACCCCCGCTACGAACCCCTTTGACAGTGTGTTTTCCTAATAGGCGCTAATCATATGATAAAAGAAGCTCTGCACGAAAAAGAAAAGCAACGGAAGATCACATCAAGGAGCTTCAGCAGGAAGGAAAGCAAGATGTTCGCTATACTGCCATGATGCCGGACATCCCATTTCTTGTATATGGGCTGTTAAGTGATGTTGGGTGGATAATACATCTTATCGCCGGTATCCTTTACTTTTGCCGAAACGGTTTTCGCCATGTGTTAGACTATATGGCTCTCCTCGCGTTGGCTGCTGTTCTATTCGGCGTCGCCTATATTATTTATCTGAACAAAATCCATGAAAAAGAAATTGCCACAAGAGCGCAAAAGAATTCGAGTTTCGGAATGACGGTTTATTCCGGATTAGCAGGGGCAATTATCGTTTTTTTCAGATCGCGACATACGCCGCCATTTCATCCGAACTTGTGTGGATCATAATCGGCAGCTTTTTAAACTTTGCTTCGGGATTGCCGATTTTCCTTTCCTTTAAAAAAGGGATTTTTTATGGAGTAAAATAACTTCCGGCTTATACATTGGACTTAAATCACCGTAGTTCTTTCGGAATTACGGTGGTCTTTCTTATTAACCCGTTTACGATGATGCCTTTCTATGAATCGTGAATGGTCAGAGTTAAATAAAAGCATGCAGACGCAGCTCCGAAGAGAATCGACCTTTTCCGAGGGGATCCAAACGCTTCTGATGCTGCGCCGCTCGCTTGCCGAAACGCTCCAGGATATGAAAACGCGGGCTGCGGCGCGAGGATTTCCATGCCATGCCGTTTCCGAACGCCGCCGGATATCACAGCAAAACGATCGCTTACTCCATCTGGCACATCTTTCGGATCAAAGATATCGTCGCGCACGACCCGATATGCCGGGATGAAGAAGTTATTTCCCTGTTCCGGGATGCGATCGGGGCGCCGATCATTACAACGGGCAATGAACTCTCCGGCCCGCAAATCACGGATTTTTCCAAAAGACTCGATCTGGACACGCTGTACAAGTATGCCGCAGCGGTCAAAGAGGGCACCGACACGCTGCTGGGGCAGCTCACTTACCGGGATCTGCGCAGAACATTTGATGAAGCGGACAAAGAGAGGATACGTTCTTTACAGGTGGTGAGCAGTGATGAGCGCTCCCGCTGGCTCATTGACTACTGGTGCGGCAAGGATGTCCGCGGCTTGATCCAGATGCCATTTTCCCGGCATTGGATCATGCACGTTGAAGCGTGCCTGCGTATAAAAAAGAAGTTGGAAAAATCTATAAAAGACGGTATGGCAGAAAAAAAGACGGCGCAGCACTTCTGAACACGCGCCAGTAACTTTTTCTTGCGGTTTTCGCAGAAAACCTATATAATCTTTTTGTGGTCTAACCACAAAACAATTGAGAGAGGGGTATTCAATGGCAAAGGCAAAATACGACGTTGTAATTGTCGGCGCCGGCAACGGCGGACTTAGCGCAGCAGCATACCTCGCAAAGGAAGGCAAGAAGATCCTTGTGCTCGAAAAGCACAATCTCCCCGGTGGCTGTGCCACTTCGTTCCGCAGAGGCCGGTTTGAGCTTGAAGGCACGCTCCACGAGCTTTGCCAGATGGGCAAGGGCGAGCATCAGGGCGCGGTGCGCACGCTGCTCGACGGATACGGCCTGAATGTAGACTGGGTCTCCACGGAAGAGGCGTTCCGCTCCATCAACACCGACCCGGATACGGGCTTTGACGTGCTGATGCCCGTGGGCGTGCAGGCGTTTATCGATGAGATGGAGCGCGCTGTTCCGGGCTCACGCGAGAGCATCACAACGGTGCTGGAGCTCGGGCGTATGCTCACCGACGGTGTGGGCTGGCTTGCCGCGCACCACAATGAGCCGTCTCCCCCGGCCAAGGTGGAGATGCTTCTCAAATACCACGATCTCATGAAGGTCGTCCCGATGACGACGGACGACATGCTCCGGCGCATCGGCGTGCCGGATAAGGCGCGCGAAATCTTCGAGTCCTACTGGGACTATGTCGGCGTAGACTCCACAAAGATGAGCTTCGCCGTTTACGCCTTCATGACCTATACATACCTCACGCAGAAGCCGTGGATGGCGCGGTATCGCAGCCATGAAATCTCCCTCGCCTTTGATAAGCGCATCCGCGAGATGGGCGGTGAGATCTGGTACAACACGGAAGTGAAGAAGATCGACGTGAAGGGCGGAGCAGTGCACGGCGTCGAGCTCGCAGACGGCACATACATTGCCTGTGAGCGCGTAATCTCCAACCTGATGCCGCACGTGGTGTTCGACCGCATGATGGACAAAGCGGAGGTGCCGGAGCGCGAGCGCAAGCTGATGAACGCCCGCAAGCTTGCCCAAAGCGCGTTCACCGTGTATCTCGGTCTCGACATTCCCTACGAGCAGCTCGGCTTCAAGGCGTACGACACGTTCGTCCGCTCCACGGGCGACACGCTCGCGCAGTACGAAAACGCTGCGGCGATCGATACGCACAAGGATTACTGCGTCACCATCATCAACGAGGCAATCCCGGATTGCACGCCCGAAGGTACCTGCATGGTGCAGTTTGCAAAGTTCTATACCGAGGACGCCTTCGCCGACGTGAGTGTGGAAGATTACTTCAAAGTCAAGGACGCTATCGCGGAAGAGTGCATCACGCATTTTGAAAAGGTCGCGGGCATCGATCTTCGCAGCCACATTGAGGAGATCGTCGTTGCCTCGCCGGTCACCTGGGCGCGCTATCTCGGCACGCCGCAGGGCGACGTTTACGGCTATGCCTGCGGCACTTGGGACGGCATGTTCCCGCGCGTGCAGAGCGGCCACAAGCTCGACTATACCATCAAGGGTCTGCGCTTCTGCGGCGGCCACGGCACGCAGATGGACGGTTACTCGCAGGCGTACCTCTCCGGCGCGGAGCAGGCGCGCTATACGCTTCTTGATATGAAGGAGGGTAAGTAAGATGGCGAAGTATAATTACGATAAATCTGCTCTCAAGGGACTGGGCGTCGGCGCATTTCTCGTCGAAGTCAAGCTGCGCGAGCAGCACATCGCCGCAGCCACCGACGAGATGCCGCAGTCGATCTACAACGCGAACATCCTCGCAAAGAAGCTCCACCCGGCCAAGCAGTTCGTCAAGGTCGCGAAGGTTACCGACCACGGCAACGCAAAAAGCTTCGTGCTCGTCCCCGATCCGGCGCGCGGCACCGAAGAGATGGCGTACTTCCGTGCCGGTCAGTATACGACCGTGGAGCTCTCCATCGGCGGCGCTACGCTCTGGAAGCCCTACTCCATCTGCTCCGGCCCGGCGGACGCGCTCCACGGCAGCTACACGATCACCGTTCGCCGCTCCAGGGGAGGTTACGTTTCCGAGTACATTCTCGATAACTGGAAAGAAGGCACCGAGGCCGTGATTTCCGGCCCGCAGGGCGATTTCTGCTATCTGCGTCTGCGCGACGCCAATCACATCGTCGCCATGGCAGGCGGCAGCGGCATCACGCCGTTCCACTCCATGGCATGCGCCATTGCTGACGGCATTGAGGATTTTGATCTCACCATCCTCTATGGCAACCGGACGCGTGAGTCCATTCTGCTGCGTGATGAGCTGGACGCCGTCGCGGCACGTTCGAACGGCCGCGTGAAGATCGTCCACGTGCTCTCGGATGAAGAGGTCGAAGGCTATGAGCATGGCTTTATCACCGCGGAGCTCCTCCGGAAACACGCCGGAGAAGGCGACTATTCTCTCTTCCTCTGCGGTCCGAAAGCGATGTATGCCTTTGCCGACACGCAGATTGCAGCGCTCGGTCTCCCCCGCCGCCGCGCCCGCAAGGAGCTGTACGGCGATTACGGCGATCCCGCGCGCGACACCGCTTACCCCGCCGCTGCCGCCGGAAAGACATACGCCATTACCGTCACCATCCGCGGTGAAACGCAGACCGTTTCCTGCCGCGCGGATCAGACGCTGCTCTCCGCCATGGAGCAGGCCGGCATCAAGGCTCCTTCCCGCTGCCGCAGCGGCGAGTGCGGCTGGTGCCATTCCCTGCTTCTCTCCGGCGAGGTGTTCATCCCCGCCGAGGCGGACGGCCGCCGCGAAGCAGACAAAAAATTTGGCTGGATCCATCCCTGCTGCACGTACCCGCTCAGCGACGTGGCACTCGACGTTCCGGCGCTTATCTAAAAGCTATTCCCCGTAATACGGCAGACCGCCGCGTTTCTTTTCCGAAACGCGGCGGTTTTTTCGTTTTTGCTCTGGTGTTTCCATGGCAAATCTGATATAAATATAAATAATTAGATATAAAATAAGAATGGAGTACAATCATGGACAATTTCATCATAGAAAACGCCCGTCCGGAGGACGCCGCAGCGATACTGGAATATCTGAAAATCATCGGCGGCGAAACGGACAATCTCAACATGGGTGCGGAGGGTATGCCAATAACCGTGGAAGCCGAAGAAACGTTTCTTCGTTCCATGATTGATTCACCCGAGGGTGTGATGTACGCGGCAAAGCTGGACGGCACGATCGTCGGCATCGCCAACGTCAACCGCAAGAAGCGCCGCATGAGCCACCGCGCTTCCATCGGCGTCAGCGTCCGGCGCTGCGCATGGCATCGCGGCGTCGGCACGGCGCTGATGGAAAAACTGATTGCCTTCGCCCGGAATAACGGCATCGAACAGTTGGAGCTGGAAGTTCGCTCGGATAACGAACGCGCCATTCGTCTCTATGAAAAATTTGGTTTTCAAAAGATTGGGACGATCCCGGCGTTTTTGAAAGTCAACGGAGAAACATTCGATTGCGATTATATGGTTCTCCGCCTATCGGATTTTGCCTGAGTCGGATGCATTACGTTCAGGCAAAGGGCATTCTTTCCGCCGCAAACGGAATGAATCTCTACCGCGGCTGCACGCACGGCTGCATTTACTGTGATTCCAGAAGCCGCTGCTATCATATGAATCACGCCTTTGAGGATATTGAGGTTAAGGAAAACGCCCTCGCTCTTCTGGAGGACGCTCTCCGCCGTAAGCGCAGCAAATGTATGCTCGGTACCGGCGCAATGACCGACCCTTACATCCCGCTCGAATCAGAGCTCGGCTATGTCCGCGGTGCGCTCTCGCTCGCGCTCCGGTACGGGTTTGGATTTACGTTGCAAACAAAATCTGACCGTGTTCTGCACGATATGGATCTGCTGAAAGCCATCAACGAGCGGACAAAATGCGTGGTGCAGATGACGCTCACCACATACGATGAGACGCTTTGCCGGAAGCTGGAGCCGAACGTTTGCACGAGCGCGGAACGCTTCGCCGCGCTGCAAAAGTTTCACGAAGCCGGGATCCCCACCGTTGTATGCCTCTCCCCCATTCTGCCCTTCATCAACGACACGGAGGAAAACATTCTCGGCATTCTCCGATACTGCGCCGAAGCAAAGGTAAAAGGCGTCATATACTTCGGCATGGGAGTAACGCTCCGCGAAGGAAACCGCGAATACTTCTTCGCGCAGCTCGACCGGCTGTTTCCGGGCATGAAAGAGCAATACATCCGCGCCTTTGGCCTCAGCTACGAAAATAACAGCCCGAGAAATGCTGAGCTCATGCGCCTCTATCACAGCTTCTGTGAAGAGCACGGCATGATGCACGATAACCGGGAGATATTCTCCTATCTGAATACCATGGAAGACAAGGCTGGCGATGCACAGCTGTGTCTGTTCTGACACGGACTTACAGGACTATAAAACAAGAATACCCTATTCTGGAAAGGGAGGCGCTTATGACATACCTTCTGAAAAACGGCAAGATCTATGATGGGACAGGGGCTGACCCGTTTATTGGCGACATTCTCGTCCGCGGCGACCGTATCGAGCAGATCGGCGAAGGGCTTACCTCCGAGGGGGCGCAGGTAATCGACTTTCACGGTCTCTCCGTGTCCTCCGGATTCATGGACGCCCATTCCCACAACGACTGGTTCGCCATCCGCCGTGATCCCCGGCCGTTTTTTGAGTCGTTCATCCGGCAGGGCATCACCTCGTTCATAACGGGCAACTGCGGCCTCTCCGCCACGGGCTTTGCGCCGGATACGCCGCACCTCGATAAGATCGGCGGCGGTCTTTTCGGCTATCACGGCGAGGAGACTGGCGTTTACCCATCGGCAGGCGCGCTGCTCGATGCCGTGGACGGCCACTCTCCCTGCAACATTGCCGTGCTTGTCGGCCATTGCTCCGCGCGCGCCGGGATCACAGGCTTTGACGGTCGCGACCTGACCCCCGCCGAAGAGGAACAGATGCTCGCCGTCATGGAGCAGAGCCTAAAGGAAGGCGCTTGTGGCGTATCCCTCGGGCTGATGTACGAGCCGGGGCTTTATGTTTCGATCGATGAGCTGAAGAAAGTTGCACGCCTCGCTGAGCGGTATAACCTTCCGATGACTGTCCATCCGAGAGCGTGCAGCGCCGTTTCCATGACCTATCCCCTGCTCGGCCGCCCGCACCTTCTCCGTGCGCTCGACGAGTTGGAGGAGATTACCCGTGGCACACATATGAAGCTTCAGTATTCGCACGCGATTTTCGTAGGCCGCCGCTCGTTCCGCTGCAAGGACGAGCTCAAGGAGATCATCTACCGGATGCGGGAAAACGGTGTCGATGCGCAGTTTGACATATACAGCGAGCTGCTCGGTGTGTCCGTTATCACCGTCGTCATGCCCACGTGGTATCAGGCGCTCAGCGCCGAGGAAAAACGCCGCCCGGCAAACAAGCTCCGGTTTTCCGTGCTCGCTAAAGCGAGCATCGCGCTTCTCGGCTTTGGCTGGGACGACATCACAATTGCCTACGTCGGCGAGGGCAACGAGCAGTACGAAGGAAAAACCGTGGCGCAGATTGCAAAGGAAATGGGGAAATCCGACATTGACGCCTATCTCGATCTCTGCGAAATGAGCGATTTCAAAGGCCGGGTCAACATGGGCCCATACAGCACGCCGGAGATTGTCAGCGATCTCTCGCGCGACGACGTGTGCCTTTATATGACCGATGCCTGGGTCGAGCCGCACGGCGTGCAGAACCCCGCCATTTACGACTGTTTCCCCAAATTCCTCAAATATTCCCTCAATGGCACCGGCGATACCATGCCGCGGACGATCCGCAAAATGACCGGCGGCGTTGCCGACCGGTTCTCGATCCCCGAGCGCGGATACATCCGCGAGGGCTATTTCGCCGACCTTACCGTTTTCAACGAGGAAAAGCTCAAAACCGGAGAAGAGGACCACGGGCACTCCTTCGGCATAGAGAAGGTATTCATTAATGGCCGGCTCATTCTTGACGGTGACGCGCTGAGCGCGGATGCGATGCGCACAAGCGGCCGCGCGATGCGCGCTGCGAATGCTTGACGCGCGTATACGCAAAGGCACCGGACGATCCAGTCGTCCGGTGCCTTTTGCATGCCGTATGTTTTATTCGCTGACCGCGTCGGTCTTGGTGCCGTGCAGCTTCTTCTGCAGCCAGTCCTTGCCGTCTACAAAGCGGGAGACAATGAAACTCACCACGTAGTCGCCGGCAGCATTGACCATCGTCGCGGGCGGGTCGATCAGCTCGCCGATAGCAAGCGCGATCGGGAACGCCACGCTGAGGTGATCCGGGAAGAACATCGAGCAGAGCACCAGCTCGCCCGTGCCGCCGCCGCCGGGGATGCCGGACATGGCAACCGAGGAGAACACCGCCACAACGATGGCGAGAATGGCCTCGCCCGTACCGAAGTCCTTGCCGAACATGCCGAACAGGAACGCGACCTTGATAATAGCGCCCATAGCCGAGCCGTCCATGTGCATCGTAGCGCCGAGCGGCATGACAATATCGGAAACTTCCTTGGAAATGCCGGTCTCTTCGGAAACTTCCATGTTCACGGGGATCGTAGCGACCGAAGAGCAGGTGCCGAACGCGGTGGCCGCCGGGCGGAAGAGGTGCCGGAACATAACCTTTGCCGCGCCCTTGCCGCCGCCGAAGCGGGCGTACAGCGGGGATGAAATGAGCAAATAGATGACGGAGACAACGTAGTAAATGCCGATGGCGCGGGCGTAGTTGGAAACGAAGTCCGAGCCGTGCGTCGCAACGAGCGAAGCGAAGAAGCCGAAGAAACCGACGGGCGCATAGTAGGAAATAAGCTTGATGACCTTCAGGAGAATCTCGGTAAGATCGTTGAGCAGGAGCGCTACGCGGGATTCTCTGCCGCCGCACATCTGGATGCCAAAGCCGAAGATGATCGCCGCAACGATCAGCGGAAGAATGGCGCGGCGGCTCCAAAGTTCGATGAAGTCCGGTTTCGTGAAGAAGTTGATGATAAGCGTGCCGATATCCACAGTGCCGACGCCGGATTCTTCATAGCTGGGCGCGGCGGTGAACACGGGGATAAAACGGACAATGATGTACATCAGGATGGCAGCGATGGCAGCGGTGGAAAGGAACGTTCCGACCGTGATGCCCATGATGCGCCCGGCGCGCTTTGCCGAGCTCATGTTCGCGATCGCCGAAGCAATGGAGCAGAATACCATCGGTACAACGACGCAGAACATCATATTGATGAACAGCGTACCGAACGGCTCAAGAGCTGTTGCGCCCGGCCATACCGCGCCGACGACGCAGCCGGCGACGATGCCAAGCAGCATCAGTGTAATGAAACCATATTTCTTCATAAACTTCTTCATTGCACATAACCTCCACTGAGTGTTTTCGTGCTCTATTTTACTGCGCACGCCTTGCAAAGTAAACGCATTCTATGCTATACTCTTTGCAAAAGATGCTTTTATGGAGGCCGTCATGGACGAAAGCTATGAGAAGCGCGGTTATCTGCTGGAGGATTTCCGGCTCTTTCATTTAAAAGATGACCGCGGCACGAAGGTTGACTATCACTACCACGAATTCTGCAAGATCGTTCTCCTCCTCTCCGGAAGCGGCAGCTACATTGTGGAGGGGCGGCGATATCTCCTGCTGCCGGGCGACATTGTGCTCGTCGGCAGTCGGTGCGTGCATAAGCCTGAGTTTGAAGAGGGAATTTCGTATGAGCGCGTGATCCTTTATATCTCCCCTGCCCTGCTTGCGGATAGTTCCGTACCGGACTACTCACTGGAAGACATTTTCTCCGGGCAGCGGGGGCATGTCCTCCGCCCGACGGAGGACATCCGGCGGCGTCTGCGCTTACTGGCCGAGCAGCTGGAGGGCGAAATGGCCGCGAGCGGCGGCGAGAACATCATCCTCTCGCGGTGTACGCTGCTGCGGCTGCTCGTGGAAATTGGGCGCGCGATGCAGAAAACTGGTTCCGAGCTGCCGCAGCCGGTCGTGCCGCGGGATGGGAAAATACTGGATATTCTGCGCTATCTGGAAGCCAATCTCGCCGAGGACATTTCCATTGACGATCTGGCCGCGCGGTTTTTTATCAGCAAGTACCACATGATGCGCCGCTTCCGCGAGGAAACCGGCACATCCATTCACAACTACCTTTCCGATAAACGGCTTTTGGCAGCGCGCGATCTTATCGCCTCCGGGACAGCCGCTACGGACGCCTGCTTCCGCTGCGGCTTTCGCAGCTATTCCGCTTTTTCCCGCGCCTACGGAAAGCTTTTCGGTGCTACACCGACCGGACGCATCGTTCAGACGCTCCAATCGGACGACTTTGATGAATGAAAACAAAGAGGTATTCCTATGAAATTTACGAAAATGCAGGGCGCCGGGAACGACTTCATCGTTCTCGACAACCGCTCCGGCGAGATAAGGGAAAGCGATTATCCCTCGCTCGCTGCCGGTCTCTGCCGTCGCCGTCTCTCCATTGGCGCGGATGGACTGATGATCGTCCTACCGGCGCAGAGCATCGGCGACTACGCTATGCGGTTTTATAATTCCGACGGTTCCCTCGGCGAAATGTGCGGCAACGGCGCACGGTGTATGGCGCGCTACGGGCATGACCACGGTATCGCCGGCGACATT
The DNA here is from genome assembly GCA_934511165.1 of uncultured Oscillospiraceae bacterium. Taxonomy (GTDB): domain Bacteria; phylum Bacillota; class Clostridia; order Oscillospirales; family Oscillospiraceae; genus Apopatocola. The sequence goes on from CAKSWA010000042.1 coordinate 10,069, forward strand.
CAGCGCATCGAGACGACCGCCGGGATCGTCGTCGGGCAGCGGATCGAAGAAGACCTTTACTGCGTCCGTCTGAACGATCCCACCGCCGCAGAAACCGAGGTCGGCATTCCGTGGGACGGACAGATCCTCTCGGTATCGTATCTTGAGCTCGGCGATCCCGGTATCCCGCACGCTGTTTTGGAACTGCCGGAGTGGGACGAAATGCCGGAAGCGGAGCTCCGCTCGCTCGGCGCTTATATCCGCAGCTACGCCGCGTTTCCGAAAGGCGCGAACGTAACGTTCCGTAAGTGTCTCAGCCGGGATCATGTGAAAGCTGTCACGTACGAGCGCGGCGTGGAGGACTTCACGCTCTCCTGCGGCACCGGTGCGGGAGCTACCGCCGCTGCGATGCGGCTGCGCGGCGAGATCGGAAATGAAACACTCCGGCTGGACTTCCCCGGCGGCGAGCTGCAGGTATCGCTCTCCGCAGAGGACGACGCCGTCTGCGACATTTACCTCACCGGCCCGGCGACCGTTGTCGCCGAGGGCGAGTATATTGGGAGATAACGCCATGAGCAAGGAACGCGATATGCGCCGCACGGACTGGAAGCGCATCACGAAACGCCGGTATACTTCCCGCGAAGAAGCCGACATTTTCGGCAGCGCCGGGCGAATTTCTCTCATCTCCATCGACGAGGTGACCGGGCCGCTCACGGTGCACTATCATAGCCGCGCCGTTCTCATCGCTGATGCCGGGTATTCGTGGCTTCAAGCTGCTGTTCCCGGCGCATACTGGTGGCTGACGGCGATGTTTGACGAGCACGACCGGCTCATACAAATTTACTTTGACATCACCGGCGGCAGCCGTTTTGACGATCCGGAAAACCCAACGTTTGAGGACATGTACCTCGATATCGTTGTCTCGGCCGACGGTTCAATCGAGGTTGTTGACCGCGACGAGCTGGACGAAGCCCTACAGAGCGGCGCGATCACCGCGGCACAGCACCAGGGTGCCATCGAAAACTGCGATATGCTGGAGAAATTTCTCCGGGAAAACACCGCGGACGTTATGGCGTGGTGCCAAACGCGGCAGAGGGAACTGAAGCACAAGATGTTATAAAGGGAGGGAGAAGGTCACACACCTTCTCCCTCTTTCACATTCCGGAAATCGTTCCGGCAGAGGAACGCCGCGGCCAGGATAAATACACAGCAGACCACCCATGTGACAGGCTCGCATACGCAAACCGCCATGTACCCCCGTGCAGGGACGATCCAGAAAGCAAAAATCACCTTCCCGATCAGTTCCAGTGAGCTGCAAAGAAGCGGCGCAACCGTGTGGCGCATTCCCTGCAGGGTGCTGCGCAGTATTACAAGCACTGCCATCGGCGGGATCATAGGTATGCTGATTTTCAGATACTGCACAGCATTTTGTATCACCGCGTCACTGTCGCTCCCCGTGATCGCGCGGACAGCAGCCGGGGCAGCCAGAAAGGTAAACGCCAACGCGGCGAGCCACCATATGCCATACAGTAAAATGGCAGTGCGGACGCCCTCGGCGATCCTTGAGCGCTTCCCTGCCCCGTAATTCTGACTGGCAAATGTCGCCATCGCCGTGGCGACGGAACCGCCCGGCATGTAGAAAAACTCCGCAAGGCGCCGCCCGCCAACCTGAGCAGCGATATACACATTTCCAAGCGCGTTGATGCTGCCTTGCAGCACGACACTCCCGATGTTATAGATGGCGCTCATCAGCGCCATACTGATCCCCGCCCAGAGCATGGCAGGAGCGTGCTTCCGTCCTGCTGCATGATCCTCCTTCGAAAAACGCAGTTCCGGGTAATTTTTCAGGATATACACGCCGCCCAGCAGCGCGCTGACGCCCTGCGAAAGGATTGTGGCGATGGCCGCGCCCCGTACGCCCATGGCGAGCGGCCCCATAAACAACAGGTCGAGCCCAACATTGAGCAGGCTGCTGAAAAGAAGGAACAGCAGCGGCATGACGCTGTTCCCTACCGCCTGCAGCAGCGCGGATTCGAGATTATACAGCATAGTAAACGGGATCCCGGAGAGAATGACCGTCAGATACTGCAAAGCGCCATCGACCGTGTCCGCCGGGATTTGCAGCGCGGATACGATGCTTTTTCGGAGAAGCAGAAACGACGATGTCAAAACAAGTGCGCTCAGCAAGGAAAGCTCGACCATCCAGCAGACACCCTGCCGCATCCGTCTCTGATCCCCCGCACCGAAGCTTCGGCTGACCGTGAGTCCCAGGCCGTTATTCAAACCGAAGGCGGCGTTTGTAATGAGACCGTACAGCGCCGCTGTCGCGCCGATCTGTGCGAGAGAAGCGTCGCCCAGCAGGTTTCCCGCAATCGAGGTATCTGCAAGATTATAAAGCTGCTGCAACAGATTTCCCAGAAACAGCGGCAGCGAAAATTGCAGCAGGAGCGTTATCGTTTTTCCGCGCGTCATATCCAGAACACGCATGGTATCTTTATGGTGCATGGTGTTTTTCTTCTTTCATTTCACGGATAACGCCGTATTATAGCGCCGCTCTGCCGCCGATTCATTCAAATTCGGTTACAAAATCCGGCCTGCCGGCAAAAGAGAAACCCTTGGGAAATTCCCAAGGGTTTCCTTTGTTCAGTCGATCTTATAGGCGCGCTTGGTGACATCCTCGCGTTCTATTTTATCGTAATGCTTGCAGAGGAACGGCTCAACCACGTAGTACAGCAGCTTGCCGTCGAGGTCGAAATAGAACACCGCAAACAGCAGCGCATAAAGCCCCGCCAGAATGCCGGCGATCTTGCCGAGGATCTTAAACAGTTTACGCATTCTTTCTTCCTCCCTGTTACCAGCTCATGGAATCGTCAAACTCAAGCAGCGACGGATCGAGCGGCTCTTCGTGCATGACGGTGGTCATGTAATCGTTGATGATGCGGCGGATCTCCGCACGGGAAACGGTGCGGCTGTCCGGCAGAGCGTGAGGAATCCAGATGGCGTGGATGTTGCGCTTGCGGAACTCATCCTCGAACACACCGTGCATGCCCTGCGCGCCCTTGCACTGGAGCTGGTCGTACATGGCGACCATGTCGCAGTTGAACTGCTCCATATACTTCCACAGCTCAAAGAAGTGGTGCATGCCGCCAACGGCCATACGGCGCATGGGGGCCCACATGTGATACTGCGCCATATCCTCGAGCGTGTTCTCGTAGCTGTCGGTGCGGATGGTCATGTCGAACATGAGAGAGTCCATGTTGATGATGACGTTGAGACCCCAGCAGTTGTACGCCCAGGTACACCAGTTGGAGTAATACAGCGGCGCGCACGACCACGCGATCATGCGGTGGCGGGTTTCGGGGAAGGTCACGGTCTTGTTCCGCACACAGCGCTCCATGATCTTGCGGACACGGGCATCGACCTCATGCCAGATGAAGTTTTCGCCATACTGCGACTGATAGATGCGGTAGAGCGCCTGCGCGACGCCGTTGATGGGATAGTAGTCGGTGTTCGCGGCAACATCCCATTTCTCCCACTCGAACCGCTGCAGCTCGTTCTGAGCTTCCAGATTTTTGACGAGCTGATCCCAGTTGAACGGCACACCGGTCATTTCCTCAACGAATTTCCACGCGCCCTCGATCTCCTTGGCGCAGTGCTTCTTGACGAGCGGATCGTCAAACTGCATCGGCTGCGGCATGGCGTAGAGCGGCTTATTGAAGAACCAGTCCTGCAGAGCGGTGCTCGCAACGGAAGCGTCGCACGCTTCGTTGGACGTGATGAACATCGGGGAGTAATCGGGCACGTCGTCCTGCACAAAAATACCGGCTTCCGCCTGGCACATCGGGCACGGGTCGCCCGGCAGACCGATGGACTGCACGGCGTCGATATAGTGAAGAACGGTATGGCTGTTTACGTGGCAGGTGACAAAATACGGAACCATTTCCAGCGGAACATCCTTGAATTTGTCCGACCAGGGATAGAACACGCCGCCCCAGACCGTTTCCTTGTGGGAAATGGTGTGCTTGTAGTAATCGTTCTGTTTTCCGCCGTGAAGTCTCGTATCGGCGGCGAACATGCGCTGGAACTGCTGGATGGTCGCGCTGACCATGCCGCGGTAGTGCCACGCAGAGGCGCGCAGCGCCTCACCGCGCAGGCCCTGCAGGCCGCGGTCAAACCAATGCAGAACCGGGAGATACGTCTGGCCGACCCAGCGGTAGCGCCACACGCCCTTGAAAAAGGCCAGGGGCTCTTCGCTCTTGAGAATGTCCGCCACCATCTGGCCATAGTTGTACAGCCAGATGTTGTTGAAGTAATACATCGTATCCTTTACGCCGCGCCACTCACGGTGCTTGTAAAGGCCGGTCTTGTCCTCCAGGATATCACCGAGACGGCGCTCGCCATGGGGCTTGCCATACCAGAAATCCTTCAAGGCTTTCTTCATTTTCGCCTTATCCATTCTTTGTGGCCTCCTTCTCCTGGATCTTTTTGATCTCCAGACTCTCCACAAATGCCTGGAAGCGCGTGCGGAGCTGACCGGAGGCGGAGTTGATGTACTCCTTCTCGATCGAGCACACGGGCAGACCGAAGTCACGCGGCAGGATAATCGTATCTGCCACACGCTCGTAACTCCAGTACTCACAGAACTTGTTGGATTCGACGATCACGCCGTCCGCCTTGTATTCTCTGGCAACGTCGGCGATGTACTTTTTGCGCTGACGCATGGCATCCTGCTCCATGGAGCGCGGGCAGACGCTCGTTTCCAGATAGTGGCGGGCGACGGCGCGGAGCGCGCTCTCCCCTTCTTTGATCTCGATCTTCTCGCGTCCGGGCAGAGAGCCGTAGCAGTAGCGATCGGCCACGACGAGCGCGCCGCAGCTCTCGATGAGCTTGGTGAAATCGGGATCGTCATTTTCGGAACCGGCGATAACGACCTTGACGCGGTAGTTGGGCTTCGCATCGGGCTCACGGGTCTTGAGATCCTCAAGCGTTTCGCGCAGATACGGGAGAATCAGATACTTCGGGCAGACCATCGAGACGAGGTTGATGATGTGGAACTCCGTGCCGGTGATCGTGGGGTTATCGAGCTTACGGAAATTTCCGATCTGCGTGATGATATCGCAGACCTCATTGTGCGCTTCGATCGTAGCGCGCAGAGCTTCGTCGGACGTGTCGATGCCGAAGTGGTCGTGCAGCTCATCCAAAACATGCTTCTGCAGCGTGGCGGCGAAGTGCTCGATACTGTTCTCGTTCTTCTTGAACGGGACATCCGTAAAAGAGACGAAGAACTTCTCATTCTGAATGAGATCGGGCAGTTCGGCGAGATGCTCCTGGAAACGGCAGGTGCCGGTGCAGGTCTCGGTGCCGAGCTGGGCATCGATGAAGTTGTAGCCGCCTTCCAGCGCACGCTCGAGAAGGCTGCGGGCGTAGTGGCAGACGCGGCTGGACATATAATACGTAGCCATATCGGGGGAGGTGCAGCGCGGAGCGCGGAGACGAACGCTGAAGCAGCCGGGCAGATCCAACAGAACCTCCGGCATGAAATAGCAGGTATAGCCGAGAGCATACTTTCCCTCTTCTTTTGCCTGCCGGACAAGAGCGTTATAGGACTCCTGCAGCAGATCGTCGAAGAAGATCAGGTTTTTTAAATCACGCATGGGGCTTCCTCCGTTGGTGCTTTCTTATTTTTCCGACGGAGACTTTTTCCCCGCCTGCTGGAAGTGAAGCTCACGCATACCCTCGACCTCGTCGCAGATCTCGCGCAGTCCGCACGAGTCGCAGTCGGTGGGTATGCCGTCCAGGATGGTGCTGAGCGAACGGGTAATGTCGGTGACCTTGCGCGCCGTGGCGCGGAGAGCGGCGTAATCCGCCTCCGGCGCGGTGACAAAGATCACGCGCACACCGCGAACGTTTTCCTTTTCGCGGAACTTGCGGATATAGTCAAAGCCGACGTTCCGGAAGGAGATGCCGCTGCGAATGGCATCGCGGCTCACGCGAACCTGCTCGCGGTTATCCTCCGAGAGAGCGCGGATCATGTATCCCTTCGGGAAGACATGGTATTTGACAAATTCGATATCCTGCAGCGCACGGTACGCTTCGTCCTCTTCTCCCACGTCCTGAATGGAGAACAGAACGATGCGGGCAAACGCGCAGTCGCCGCGGATCTCCGAAAGATCGGGGCCGTAAAGCCAGACCTCGTCCGGCCCAACAAGACGCTCGTCGGTCGTGAAGCAGCTATAGGACACGGCGCTTTTGGCGCTGCCGCCAAGCTCATAGGCAGCCTCACGGAGCATGACGAGCTCGTTCCGGGACGTCTCATCCCAGCAGGCTGCCGGGTCATACGCCCATTTTTTCGCGGAGGAGCTGCTGAGCAGCTCCTCCGTTTCATGGATACATCCGTTAAAAAGCTCCATCAGAACTTGATGTCCGCTTTCTTGCGGTCAAAAATCCGGTTGACCTGCGTATACGCCCAGGAGAGCAGCTTCTGGTCAAGATTCCAGAAATAGACCACAAACAATACGCCAATGACTGCCGTCAGAATACCGGCGATCTTACCGAACACTTTCCAGAATTTTTTCATAGGGAATTATACTCCTTTCGAAAGTCCCTTCTGGCGGGCATATTCCGCCGCGCCGAGAGCGCCCATGAGCTGCGGGTCGGTCTTGAGGTCAATGACCTTGAGCTTGAGGACGTGCTCAATGGCCTGCTTCAAACCGGCGTTCTTCGCGCAGCCGCCCGTCAGGGTGATGCTGTCGGTCGCGCCCGCCTTCTTCGCCATAACGAAGCAGCGCTTGGCAACGGCCATCTGGATGCCGGCAGCGATCTCGTCCATGGGCTTGCCTTCGCCAACGAGCGTGATGACTTCGGACTCGGCGAACACGGTGCACTGGGCGGTGATGGGGATGACGTTCTTCGCGCCGAGAGACAGGTTGGAGAACTCCGGCAGCGTCATCTCGAAGGAGCGCGCCATCGCTTCGTAGAAACGGCCGGTACCGGCGGCGCACTTATCGTTCATGGCAAAGTTCTTGACGGTGCCGTCCGTGTCGATGCTGATGCCCTTAACGTCCTGGCCGCCGATATCGATGATGGCCTTGACGGTCGGGTCGGTGACATGGACGCCCATGGCGTGGCAGCTGATCTCGGAGACATTCTCGTCGGCAAAGGGGACCTTATTGCGGCCGTAGCCGGTGCCGATGAGGTACTCAAGATCCTTGGAGGACTTCAGGTCGGGGACCTGGTCAATGACTTCCTGCATGGCGATCTGGGCGGACTGCTCGGAGTTGATCTTGCTGCGGATGGTGGTGTGTGCGACAATGTTTCCCTGCTCGTCAAGGATGACTGCTTTGGTGTAAGTGGAGCCGACATCGCATCCGGCGAAATACTTCTTGGCCATGGTAATTACCCTCCAATAATGATTCTATTTCTTCTTATTTATTTTCTTTACAGGCAGATCTCATCTTCGAAATCGACCAGCGTGGGATCCAAAGGCTCGGCGTGCATAACGGTGCGCATATACTCGCTCACCTTGTCGCGCATCTGGCGGCGGGAGACGGTACGCGGATCCATCAGATCGTGCTCGATCCAGATCATCTTGCGGTTCTGCTCGCG
>CAKSWA010000043.1 GCA_934511165.1 uncultured Oscillospiraceae bacterium
GCACCCCCTGATGTAGTTCTATTTTCCTACATCAGGGGGTGTTTTGTCTATTGTCCGTTTTTACTGGTCCTGTTCAGTCTGCAGGGCGGAGCTTTCTTTATGCGAAGGCGATCTTCTGTTCGTTCACATCCACCACGGCGTCCACGCCGAAAGGAATGATGCACCGCGGCAGCGCGTGCCCGATGTTGATGTTGCAGACGATGGGAAGCCTGGGATCGGCGATCACGTCCGTGAGCAAGGCTTTGTATTCCGTCTCATATTTCCGATTCATCGGCTTCCCGATGAGCACGCCGGATACCGCGCCGAACACCCCGGCAGCCTTGAAATATTCGAGCGCGCGCCGGTATTTCTCCGGCGGCATATACTCCTCACTCGATTCGAGCAGGAGAATCTTCCCTTTCCAATCCTCTGCGCTTGGGAAGAGGCCGTACTTTTGGCATAGCACCGGCATATCGGCATACCGCTCACCGTCGAAAAAGTCAAAGAGCGTGTCGATGCAGCCGCCGAGAATTTTGCCGGAGAACCGAGAACTTCCCTGCAAAAGCTCGAAGCCGGTGTCCGGGTGCGCCGGAAGCGGCACGCCGACCTGCTTTGGCGAGAAGTCCGCGCGCGATTCGTACCACGTATCGCTCGGCGTGACGGCGCGGATCGTACCGGTTTCGATGAGCTCTTCGAAATACCGGCGCGTATACGGCAGCATCTCTTTATCCAGTTCGCACACGTCCGAGAGGAATGACTGGCCGTAAAATGTCTTTACCCCCACTTTGTGGAGCATCATGTGGTTGACGGTTGTATCCGAAAAGCCGAGGAATATCTTGTCCGTACCGGAAACAGCGGCCTGGAGTTCCCCATTCTCAAAGAGGTACGGCGCGAGACGGTAGGTGTCGTCCCCGCCGATGGCGCAGAGGATCATGTCGATCTCCGGATCGCGAAACGCCGCGAGAAGGTCCGCCACGCGATCCTTCGGGTGGTTTTTGATGTATTCGATGCCGGAGAGCGCATGCGGCAGAAAGCGGACGTTGAGCCCGTAATTTGTCAGGCGCTTTCTTCCGATATCCAGTTCATGCTTTACGAAGCTCTCCCCCAGCATGCCGGCGGAAAGGCTTACGATTGCAGCGGTTTTTACCATGCTGTATACCTCTTTCGTTTTTCGGGCATTATAGCATGCCGCTCTCCCCGGCGCAAGTTTGCCCCTTTTCATATCGCGCCGTTCGGAGTATAATCTTTTATATACTGCATCGATACAATTAACAAGGAGTCTGAAATGGAAAAAGAGACAGAAGCTTCCGCGCCGGTTTCCGGCCTGGACAGCCCGTTCAACGACCTCTGCGGTCTGGAGATCACCGAGCGCAGCAGCAATCACTGCACCGTGGTGTGCCGCGCCGGTGAAAAGCACATGAACCCCAACAGCACCGTTCACGGCGGCCTGCTTTTCACGATGATGGACGTTGCCGGAGGATATGCCGCCCGCACGCTCGACTCCGGGGAGACGACCCGCTGTGTGACGCAGAACGCCTCAACCGTATTTCTCCGGCCGGGGATGCCCGGCACGCTGACCGCTGAGGCGGACGTGATCCGCCGCGGGTCGCGCATCGTCGTGGCGACCGTATGCGTCTACAATGCCGAGCGCAATCTGCTCACCAAGGGCGAGTTTACGTACTACCGCCTGCGCGATGCCAAAGCCTGAGCACCACCCATACGCAAAACCGGCGGGAGCAGTTGCTCCCGCCGGTTTCGTTATGTTTTGTTATGCCGGAGATCGGTCAGATCTTCATGCAGACATCCCACGCACCCCAGATAACGTTGCGCAGGTTGCCCCACTTCGCGGCGGTGCCGACCTGGTGGACATGCTTGCCCGCAGGCGCGACCGGCGCGGGACGGAAGCCCAGGCCGTTGACAACGCTGTCACACTCGACCTTGAAGGCATCTCCGCCGCTGCGCGGCTTGACCATGACGTAGCCGTCGCCGATCTCGCAGATGGAATGCTCAAGATAGATGGGAACCTTCTTGAACACGAGCATCTCGCGCAGGAAGGAGGCGTTGGCAAGGCAGGTGCCGGGCGTGGCGATCAGGTCATTGGCATACTCGACAATGATCGGGTGCTTGCCCTGCAGCACGAGCTCATAAGCCGCTTCGCACGCAGACTGGCCGCCGCCGAAGAACACGACCTTGTCGCCGTGGTCCTTATCGCCGGTGAGCAGCTCTTCAAACGTGATCGTCTTGTTAAAGCCAGGCACGGGGAGCTTCTTCGGCACGGCGCCGGTGCAGATGATGACCTCGTCGTACTGGCGGGTAAGCGGGTTGATCGGGTCGATCTCGGTGTTGAGGTGAACTTCGATCTCCGCCTTCTTCAGTTCACGGTCGTACCACTCAAGGAGCTTCTTGTCGGCTTCCTTGAAGGACATGGCGGAGGCATAGTTGTACATGCCGCCGAGCTTGCCGCTCTTTTCATAGATGACCGGGGTATGGCCGCGCTTCTTGAGAACAAGGGCGCATTCCATGCCGCCGATACCGCCGCCGACGATGGCAACCTTCTTCGGGTTCTTCGTCGGGATGATTTTATACTTGTTGTGCTGCAGCGTGGGCGGGGTCAGCGCGCAGCGGGCCAGATGCAGCGCATCGTCCATCGGCTGCATGTTCGGCGTGCCCTTGGAGCAATTGAAGTTGAAGCAGGCGTTGTGGCAGTTGATGCAGGGCTTGATATCCTCTTCGCGATCCTCAAGGAGCTTGTTGATCCATTCGGGGTCAACGAGGTTCTGACGACCGACGCCCATCGCATCGATGCGGCCCTCGGCGATCTCCTTGGCGGCAAACTCCGGCTCCATCTTACCGGCACAGACAACCGGCTTGGTGGTGAAGTTCTTGATATGTTCGACTTCCGCAATGTTGCAGTTGGGCGGCATGTAGACCGGCGGGTGCGCCCAGTACCAGGCGTCGTAGGTGCCGTTATCGCAGTTGAACATGTCGTAACCGGCGTCTTCGAGGTACTTGATGGCCTTTTCCGACTCGGCCATATCGCGGCCGAACTCGACGAACTCTTCGCCGGGGACAGCGCCCTGGCCGAAGCCCTTCGTCTTGGAGACGACGGAGTAACGCAGCGACACGGGGAAGTCCTTGCCGCAGGTCTTCTTGATCTCCTGCACGACTTCCACCGGGAAGCGGTAGCGGTTCTCAAACGATCCGCCGTACTCGTCGGTACGGTAGTTCATGTTGGCAATGGTGAACTGGTCAAGGAGGTAGCCCTCGTGAACGGCGTGGATCTCCACACCGTCAACACCGGCGTCCATGAGCATCTTCGCGGTCTTGCCGAAGGCGTCGACCATCTCGTGGATCTCTTCCTTCGTCAGCGCGCGGGACTTGATCTCGGGATACCAGCGGTTGGGTGTCTCGGAGGCGGAAGCGCAGCAGTAGTCCACGTCCACAATGCCCTTGGCGACGGCGCCGAACGCCTTCTTCTGGAGCATATCGACCATCATCTGGTTGATGGCCATGCTGCGGCCAAAGCCGGCAGCAAGCTGGATGAAGAGCTTCGCGCCTGTTTTGTGGAATTCGGGCATCCACTCGGCGAGCTCGCGGAACATGCGCTTGTTCTGATACAGCCAATGACGGCCGGGAATGCCCATCGTGTCGCGCACGCACTGCATGCCGGGCAGAACCAGGCCAACGTTGTTCTGGGCGCGGTTGAGAATGTGGTAGGCCGCTTCCTTATCGAAGTGGCAGGGCTCCAGCCAGCCGAAGAGGGATGTGCCGCCCATGGACACCTGAACAATGCGGTTTTTGATCTCGCAGTTGCCGATCTTCCACGGGGTAAACAGGGAACTGTACTTTTCGTTCATGCGATCTTTCTCCTCCTTTTTTTGTGCGGGGAAGCGCGGGGGTGTACTTTTCAATCCATACCATAAATATTATAACAAGCGTCGAATTATTCTGCAACCATATCTTTTCTCTTTGTGTATTCTGCCGTCGAAAGCGTCCGTTTTTGCCGACTTGGCGTCATATTTTCGGACGAGTTGTCGTTTTTCCGACGTGCTGTATTGGAAGGGATGCAAAAATTACGCTCTGCCGGGCGCTGTTTTCTTTCCTTCTATCCCCCGCCGTGCCGCGCATAGACTGGGGCACGGGGGTGAATCGTCTTTATGGGGCTGTGGAAATCGATCCAGAAAAACGCCGCACTGCTGACGGTATCATCGCTCGTCATGCAGTCGCTCGCCATGCTCTGGCAGGTGTGGCTGGCCGCGCACATCGGCGCGGCGGGAATCGGGCTTTTTCAGCTTGTCGGGAGCGTCGGCTTTCTTTTTATAACGCTTGCGGTGTCCGGCATCCGGTTTTCCGTCACGCGGCTGCTCGCCGAGGAGCTGGGACAGAGCCGCGGCGGGAGCGTGCGCGCCGTGATGCGCCGGTGCTGTGCTTACGCGCTCTTTTTCGGGCTGGGTGCCGGGGTGATTCTCTTTTTCCTCGCCGAGCCCATCGGCTTTCTCTGGATCGGGGACGCCCGCTCGGTGCGCGCGCTCTATGCCGCCGCGCCGTCGCTTCCGGCGCTCGCGCTCTCAAGCGCTCTCTCCGGGTACTTCACCGCCGTGGGACGGGTGTGGAAAACGGCGGTTTCGCAGTTTTTCGCACAGCTTCTGCGCATGGGCCTTTCGATGCTCTTTCTCCGCACTTGCAGCCGCAGCGATCTCGCCGGGGTGTGCGCGGCGCTCTCTATGGCCGGTACCGCGGCGGAGATCGTGCTCTCGCTTGCTCTTGCCTCGCTCTATCTCGCTGACCGCCGGCGGTTCTGTCCGGGAGGCGAGTGCGGCGCGGCGCTCACGCCGCGGATGCTCCGCATCGCGCTGCCGCTCGCCTCGTCTGCCTACGCGCGAAGCGCTCTCAACACATTTCGGCAGCTTCTCGTGCCGCGGGGACTGCGCCTTTCCGGGCTCAGCGCCGAGAGCGCACTTGCGGGGTACGGCGTCATCAACGGCATGGCCATGCCGGTTTTGCTTCTGCCGACGTGCCTTCCGCTCTCGGTTGCAGAGCTGCTCGTCCCGGCGCTCACGGAAATGCAGGTTGCGAAAGAGCACGAGCGGGTGCGCCGGAGCGTGCGGGAGATGCTGGGGAAAACGTTTCTTCTCTCGCTTTGCGCTGCGGCAGTGTTTTTCGTTTTCGCCCGCCCGCTCGGCATGCTGCTCTACGGCAGCGCCGAGGCCGCGCGGTATCTCCGCATGCTCGCGCCGATGGTGCCGTTTCTCTATACCGACATCGTGACCGACGGCTGTCTCAAGGGGCTGGGGCAGATGATGGCATCCATGGCGTTCAACATTGCCGAGGCGGCGCTGGGTCTCGTACTCGTGTGGGCGCTCCTCCCCCGCTGGGCGCTCACAGGCTATCTCGTGACGCTCTACATCTGCGAGGTGTTCAACTTCGTGCTGAGCCTTCTGCGGCTGCGGAAGGTGATAAAAAATCCCGGCTTCCCCCAATGAAGTGACCCCAAAAAGTTAGACAATATTTCGAAGTAAAAATTGTTCAAGCAGCCGAAAGGGCTTGCTGTCTGTGAATTGCAGGCGGCAAGCCCTTTAGCTTTGCCTTGATCCTGCGGTTGTTGTAGTAATCTAGATATTCGATCAGTTCCAGTTTGAAGTGTTCCATGGAGCGGAACTCCTGCAAATACAGCAGCTCACTTTTGAGCAGCCCGAAGAAATTTTCTATCACAGCATTGTCCAGACAGTTTCCCTTGCGGCTCATGCTCTGGCGAACACCTTTCTCCCGGAGCATCTGTTGGTATTGTTTGTGTTGGTACTGCCAGCCCTGGTCAGAATGGAGAATCAGGTTTGTTCCGGCCGGGATCTTTGCAAACGCCTCGTCCAGCTTGGCATAGCAAAACACCCCACTTCTTAGATAGTATATCATACTGTCTAACAAATGGGGTGCTGTTCAATCGTGAGAAGCCGGGACTTTTCGTTATTCGTTATTCTTTTTCCCGTCCGAGAGATTGACGCCGATGCCGTTAACCTCCACACCGCCGTCGGCGGGGATGAGGATGTATTTCCGCCCGTCGATCTCGCGGGTCTCCACGAGATAGCTGAACTCGCCCGGCAGCGTGATCTTCACCTCCGGCGTCACGATCTCCAGCTTTTTGCTCTCGACAATGTTGTTCGGATCGAGCGCGGCGTGCGCGCCGTAGCGCTTTTCGCATTCGCGCTCGAATTTCTCCGTCTTTTCGAGCGGCACTCCGCTCGTGCGCAGTACGCTCACCACGTCGCGCGCCGTGATCTCCAGCGCATCCGGGTCTTTCGATTCCTTGTGCTCCTCAATGCGGCTGCGAAGGTTCTCGTGCACGGCCTGCACAACATCGAAGCGGCAGTCGGTGTCGAGCGCCGCGGCGAGCGTTTCGGAGAACGTCTCCTTCTGTTCGGCGGCAGACATCGGCGGCGCAACGCGGAAGAGCCCATCGATGAGCTCCGGATGGATCTCCGCGGTATCGCGGCTATAATAGAGCGCATCGTAGATGTTCGCGCGGCGGTCGTCGAACGCCGGAAACAGGAAGCCAAGCGCCGGGGCGGCGACAGTCTGGCCGGTGGAGGTGCCGTGAAAGGCGCGTTCCTCCGAGAAATACCGCAGCGCCGCCGTTGCGTCCTTCACGGGGCAGACCGTGCAGACGAAGAAGCGGAACACCTCATCGCTCAGCTCGTCCGTCTCGCCGTCCGCGCCGCGGTGCGGCACGTCGTAAGCATCGCCCGCGAGGAGGATGAGGTAGTTTTCGCCCTGCATATCCAGCGAGGAGATAACGCGCGAATAGAGCTCGTGCCGCGCTCCCTCGTCAGCGCAGGCGCTCTCGCGCAGCACCTGCAGGAGCCGGTGCTCGTCGCTTCCGGCGACCTGCTTTGTTTCAAACGCCACATCGATGAGATTGCGTCCGAGTGAACCGGAGAGCGTTTTGCGCAGAAGCGTTAAATACATCTCCTGCTCTTCCTTGCCGGACATGCCGAGCGACACATCCGTCTCGGCGACAACCTCGCGGCTGCCGTTCACGAAGCAGCCGTACACGTGGGCGATGCCGCTCCGTTCCGGCCGGAACCGGCGGCGAAGCTCGTTGAGTTCCTTCTGATTCATTATGTACCTCTTAAACTAAGAAAATAGCCTGTGCACCGTAGGTGATGACCGAGACGATCACGCCCGCGATCAGAACGCCGATGGCAATGGCGGGGAACGCGCGCTTGAGCCGCATCTCCATCATGGCCGCGACAAGCGCGCCCGTCCACGCGCCCGTGCCGGGCAGCGGGATGGCCACGAGGATCGCGAGACCCCAGAATGCGTACTTTTCCACGGTGGCGCGGTTTTTTTCCGCCTTCTGCTCCATGCGCGTGACGAGCTTGTCGAGCTTCGGCATATGCGCACGCATCCACGCAAAAATCTTGCGGATGAAGAGAATGATGAACGGCACCGGCACAAGGTTGCCGAGCACCGAGGCGATGATCGCCGTCCAGATGCTGAGCCCGCGCACGACGCCGAACGGGATCGCGCCGCGAAGCTCTATGACCGGGACCATCGCTACGAGAAACGTGAGTAAAATGTCTTTCATGGCATTATGCCGTCTCATATCCGGACGGCTCAAACCTCCGCTTCAGTTTTCTTCCGGCGCGCGGCGCGGCGTTTTCCGCCGCTGCGCAAGCGCGCTGAGTTTATCCATCAGTTTGTACATTACATTCATCACCGGCCAGGCCAGCAGCGCAAATACCGCGAGCACGAGCACGCTGAGAAAGTCGAGCGTTACAAGATTGAAAAGGGCCTTGAGGAACAAAAAGCTTCCCGCAAAGCCGAGCGCCAAAACGCAGATCATGGCAAGGCGCAGCTTATTGTAGGGCTTCGCCGTCTGGTGCACCATCATGAGCCCCACAACGCCCATCACCCCGGCGCAGATCGTGCTCATGGCGGTGTCCGGGAGATCGGCGGCCAGATAAAAGAGCATTACGCCGCCGACGAGCAGAATGTCCGTGAGCGCCGCCGGAAGCGCGCGGCGCACGACATTCTTGAGGAATTTCCCCTGCACGAGCGAGCGGTTCGGCTCCATTGCAAGGATGAACGCCGGAACGCCGATCGTCATGCAGTTCACAAGGCCGAGCTGCGCGGGGCTGAGCGGATACGGCAGAGTGAAGATCAGGCTGATGACGGCCATCGCAATGGAGAACATGTTTTTCACAAAGTAGAGCGAGGCCGAGCGCTCGATATTATTGATGACGCGCCGCCCCTCGGCAACGACGTCCGGAAGCGAGGCGAAGTTTGAGTCCGTGAGCACGATCTGCGAAACCTGGCAGGCAACGTCGCTTCCCGAGGCCACGGCGATGGAGCAGTCGGCCTCCTTGAGCGCGAGAACATCGTTCACGCCGTCGCCGGTCATGGCCACGGTATGTCCCTGCTTTTTGAGCGCCAGGACGAGCCGCCGCTTCATCTCCGGCGTCACGCGGCCAAAGACAACGCACTCGCGCGCCGCCTTTTCCACCTGCTCGTCGGTCTCGAGCGTGCGGGCGTCCACCGCCCTGTCCGCATCCGGGATACCCGCGCGGCGGGCGACCTCGGAGACGGTGAGCGGGTTATCGCCGGAGATCACGCGCACCGAAACGCCCTCGCGCGCGAACCACGCAAACGTATCCGGCGCTTCGGCACGGATCTTGTTGGAGAGCAATATGAGCGAGATGGGCAGGCGCTCGGCGGTAAGCGTTTCGTCCGTGAGCTGCCCGTCGTAGAGCGCGAGAAGCAGCACGCGGCAGCCCTTCGCGCTGTAAAAATCGATGGTTTCCCGATAGGCGGCAAAATCGCCGCCGAGGATAACCTCCGGCGCGCCGAGAAGGTACGTTTCGTCCTCATGGAACGAAACGCCGCCGTATTTCTTCGCGCTCGTGAACGGAAGCGCCGCGATCGCGCGCTGGTTCACCTTGCCGGTGAAGAACTTGCGCATGGCGGCCATGGTGTCGTTATCGCCGCTCATCGCCGCGCAGTAATCGGCCATGATCATGTGGATGTCCTCGGCGATGAACCGGTCGGGGCAGAGCGGGACAATGTCGTCCACGATCATTTTGTTTTCGGTCACCGTACCGGTCTTGTCCACGCAGAGCGTATCGACACGCGCAAGCGTTTCGATGCAGTCCATCTCTCGGCACATCGTTTTTTTCTGCGCCAGACGCAGCACGCCCGCCACGAGCGCGAGGCTCGTAAGCAGATACACGCCCTCCGGGATCATGCCGACAAGTGCGCCGACCGTGGACGTGACGCCCGCGGGAATGCTCCGCCCCAGCCAATGGACTTCCTTCACGACGAGCAGCACGCCCATCGGGATGATGCCGATGCCGATCCATTTGACGAGATCGCTCAGCGCTTTCATCATACCCTTGGCCTGACGCTTTTTCTGTGCTTTCGCGTCGAGCGTCAGACGGCTGACGAACGAATCTGCGCCCACGGCAGTAAGCCGCGCGCGGCACATGCCGGAGACAAGAAAGCTGCCCGAGAGCAGCGTATCGCCCGGCGCTTTGCGGATCTCGTCCGCCTCGCCGGTGACGAGCGCCTCGTTGACAAGGCACGTCCCGTCCACCACGACGGCATCGGCGCAGACCTGCTCGCCGGTCGAAAAGAGGACGATATCGTCCCGCACGAGCGAGGACACGTCCACGCGCTTTTCGCGCCCCTCGCGCACAACGGCGCATTGCGGCGCGGTCAATATATTCAGCGCATCGAGCGCCTTTTTGCTGCGCAGCTCCTGCACGATGCCGATCACGGCGTTAATAATGACGACGATGACGAACGAAAGGTTCAAAATCGACGCCTTCACCGCCACAAGGCACAGCGCGAGCACAAGAAACACGAGGTTAAAGTATGTGAGAAGATTCTCCCGCACGATCTGCCCCGTGGTGCGCGTGGGCGGTTCAACCGGGCGATTGTCCCAGCCCACGGCGGCGCGCGCGGCGGCCTCGGCCTCGGTGAGCCCCTCGAAGGGCGCGGCCTCCTTCACGGCGATCTCCTGCCGGACGGCTTCCTCTTCTGTTTTTCTGCGGAACAGCTTCAAAGCGCCAAGCCCTCCCCCGAAAAAAGCGTTATGTATTAGTATACCATTTTTTCGCTCTTTTTCAATAAAGACCGTCTTAAAATTGCGTAAAGAACGCCTGCCTTCGGATGACAAAAGCAGGCGTTCGTTTGATTTTTATCCCAGCAGCCGCACGCGCGTTACGCCGGGGATGGCGCGCATCTCCTCCGCCGCCGCTTCGTCCAGATGCTCGGTCGTATCGAAGATCGTATAGGCGATCTCGCCGCGCGCCTTGTTGAGCATGTGCTCAACGTTGACGTTGCCCGCGGCAATGATCTCGAGAAACCGGTTGAGCATGCCGGGCCGGTTGCGGTGGATGAGGCACAGGCGGCTCTTTCCGAGCCGGTCGAGCGTCGCATTCGGGAGATTGACGCTGTTTCGGATGTTGCCGTTGCGGAGATAGTCCACGATCTCGCGCGCGGCCATGACCGCGCACTTTTCCTCCGCCTCCGGCGTTGTGGCGCCGAGGTGCGGGAAGCAGACGACGTTTTTCTTCCCGACGAGCTTTGCATTCGGGAAATCCGTCACATAGCGCGCGACCTTCCCGCTCTCGATGGCAGCGAGGAGCGCTTCGTCATCCACAAGCTCGCCGCGGGCAAAGTTCAAAATGCGCATGCCGGGCTTCATTTTTGCGAACGTTTCGGCGTTCAGGTAATGGAACGTCTCCGGCGTGGAGTGGATGTGCATCGTGAGATAGTCGCACGTGCGGAAGAGAACGTTCAGGTCTGTGACGTGCTCCACCTTGCTCGAAAGGTTCCACGCGGAATCGACCGAGAGATACGGATCGTACCCGCTCACCTCTATATCGAGCTTGAGCGCGGCGTTCGCCACGCGCGAGCCGATCGCGCCGAGGCCGATGACGCCGAGGCGCTTGCCGGATACCTCCGGCCCGGCAAAGGCGTTCTTTCCCTTTTCCACAAGCGCGGGGATCTTGTCGCCCTCCGGGGCGAGAGATTCCACCCACTCCACCGCGCCGACAATATCGCGCGATGCCATCGTGAGCGCGCAGAGCAGCAGTTCCTTGACCGAATCGGCGTTCGCGCCGGGGGTGTTGAAAACCGCGATGCCCTCGGCGGTGCAGCGGTCGATGGGGATATTGTCCACGCCGATACCGGCGCGGCCGATGCAGAGAAGCTCGGGATTGAATACCGCGTCGTGCAGCTTGGCCGAGCGGATGAGCAGCGCGTCGGGCGCGCCCATCTCCGGGCTGACGGCGCAGTTTTCCGCTTTCAGCTCGTCGAGCCCCTTCTCCGCAATGGCGTTCATGGTTTTTATATTAAACATGGTGCTTTGCCTCAAATTCTTTCATAGTCTCCACCAGACGGAGGACGCCCTCCTCCGGCATGGCGTTATAGAGCGACGCGCGCATTCCGCCCGCGATGCGGTGTCCCTTGAGATTGCGCAGCCCCCGCTCGAGCGAGAATTTCACAAACTCGGCGTCCGTATCGGCGTCGCCCGTGCGGAACGTTACGTTCATATCGCTGCGGCTCGCGCGCTCGGCGCAGCCGTGGAAGAGCGAGCTTTCATCCAGATAGTCATAGAGGAGCTTTGCCTTGGCGCTTTTGCGCCTTTCCATCCCGGCAACGCCGCCCTGCCCTTCGAGCCAGTCGAGCACGAGGCCGAGCAGATAGATATTGTAGCACGGGGGCGTATTGTACATGGAATCCTTATCGATCATGCGCTGGTAGCTCATCATGAGCGGCGTGATGGGGCGCTCGTGCCCGGCGAGAGCGCGGTCGATGATCACGACCGTCAGCCCCGCGGGGGCCATGTTCTTCTGTGCGCCGGCATAGACAATACCGTATTTCGACACGTCCACCGGGTGCGAAAGAATCTCCGAGGACATGTCGCACACGAGAGGCACATCGCCGGTTTCCGGCACATACTTCCACGCCGTACCGAAAATCGTGTTGTTGGCGCAGTAATAAAAATACTTTGCCTCCGGCGAGAGCGTGAGCTCGGCCTGCGCCGGGATGCGGTCAAAGCCCGTGGCCTCGCTCGACGCCGCAATGTTTACACGGCAGTACTTCCCCGCCTCCTTCGCGGCGATGTTCGCAAAGTTGCCGGTCACGGCGTAATCGACCGTGTCGCCCTCGGCGGTCAGATTGAGCGGGATCATCGAAAACTGGAGCGACGCGCCGCCCTGCAAAAACAAAATCTCGTGCGTATCCGGCACGGAGAGCGCTTTCTTGAGCTTCGCTTTCGTCGCGGCGAATATATCCATGAATTCCCGGCTGCGGTGGCTCATCTCCATCACGGAGAGGCCGCTGCCGCGGTAGTTCAGCAGCTCGGATGCCGCCGTTTGGAGCACCTCCGTCGGCAGGACGGACGGCCCGGCGGAGAAATTAAATACGTCCTCGCGGTTCATAGAAGGGCTTCCTTTCCGGTTTTCCCCGGTTCGCGGGGTTCGGGGTTATAGTAATTTAGCATATTATACATCTAATGCATTAGTCTGTCAAAGTGCGGTACCGACAAGCATTTCGCCGCACACGCCGGTGATTTTCACTTTTCTCACAACGCCGTGCGGCACATCGCCCGGCACGGCGACCTCCGTATAGTTCTCGGCGTGGCCGCGGCTTTCGCCGTTTGACTCCGTTTCAAAAATGACATCCAGTGTTTTGCCGACGCAGGACGTGAGATATTCCCTTTGCATCCGCTCCGCAATGCGCGCGGCTCTTGCGGCGCGCGCAGCCTTTTCGCTCTTTGCAACCTGACCGGGCATATCCGCCGCCTTCGTGCCGGGGCGGATCGAATACGGGAACACGTGCATCTGCGCAAAGGCACATTTTTCAATGAAGGCAAGCGTCTGCGAAAATTCCTCCTCCGTCTCGCCGGGAAAGCCGGTGATGAGATCGGTCGTGAGCGCGCAGTCCGGGAAAGCCGCGCGCAGCCGCTCCGTTACGGCAAAGAACTCCGCAGTCGTATACTTCCGGCGCATGCGCGCGAGCGTCGCATCGCACCCGGACTGCATGGAGAGGTGAAAATGCGGGCAGACATTGAGCTTTGCAAGACGTGCAACGAATTCGTCCGTCACGACCGTCGGCTCGATCGAGCCGAGATGGATGCGCGCACCGGGCGCCCCCGCGGCGACGGCTTCAAGCGCATCGATGAGCGTTTTACCGTTTTTTAAGTCCTTGCCCCACGAGGCGATCTCAATGCCGGTGACGACGATCTCTTTATAGCCCTGCGCGGTGAGCGCCGCAGCCTCGGCCGCGCACCGATCCTCCGGCAGGGAGAGCACGCGCCCGCGGGCGTAGGGAATGATGCAGTAGGTGCAGAAATTGTCGCACCCGTCCTGGATTTTGAGATATGCGCGCGCGTGCCCGGCGTAAGCACCGGCGGGCAGTTCTTCAAAGCCGGTGCGGCGGAAGGGATCGTCGAGCTTCGTTACGCTCTCGCCCGCCCCCCGCTCTTCCGCCGCGGTCTCCACGGCGCGGACAAAGCCCTGCCTATCGCCGGTACCGAAGAGAACGTCCGCGCCGAGAGCGGCGGCCTCGGCGGCGTCCACCTGGCTCCAGCAGCCGCAGAGCGCCACGAGTGCCAGCGGGTTTTCGCGCTGGAGGCGGCGGACGGTCTGGCGCGCCTTGCGCGCGCCCTCCGCCGTGACGGCGCAGGTATTGACGATCACGGCGTCCGCGCTCTCGCCTTCGGCGCACGGCGTATGGCCGTGGTTTTGGAGCAGCTGCTCCATCGCCTCGGATTCGTACTGGTTGACCTTGCAGCCGAGAGTGGCTATAATGTACTTCATAGAAAGACGCTCCTCAAAGGATGTATGGATATGGAAATTTATCTCGATAACGCCGCCACGACCCGCGTATGCCCGGAGGCGGCGGACGCAGCGTATAAGGTGATGACGGAAGTGTACGGCAACCCCGGCTCGACGCACAAGCTGGGACGCGAGGCGCGCGCGGTGCTGGACGATTCCCGCAAAAAGCTCGCCGCCGCGCTCGGGTGCGCTCCCAAAGAGGTGTACTTCACCTCCGGCGGCACGGAGAGCGACAACTGGGCCATTCTGGAGGGCGCATATCTCCAGCGGCGTCACGGACGGCACATCATCTCCTCCGCCGTGGAGCACGACGCCGTGCGAAAGCCGCTCGAAAAGCTCGCGCGCGAGGGCTGGGAGATAACGCTCCTCTCCCCCGACAGCACCGGGGCGATATCCGCCGATGCGGTGCGTGCCGCGCTCCGGGAGGATACGGCGCTCGTAACGCTCATGATGGTCAATAACGAGACCGGCGCCGTGACGGACATCGCGGGCGTGGCCCGCGCGCTGCGCGCGGCAAAGTCCAGGGCGCTTCTCCACACCGACGCGGTGCAGGGCTTTATGAAGGAGCCATTCTCCGCCAAAACGCTCGGCGCGGACATGATATCCGTGAGCGGCCACAAGGTCCACGCGCCCAAGGGCATCGGCGCGCTGTATATCCGGCAGGGGCTGAAGCTCCCGGCGCACATTCTCGGCGGCGGACAGGAGGAAGGGCTGCGTTCCGGCACCGAGCCGATGCCGCAGATCGCCGCCTTCGGTGAGGCGGTGCGCATCGCAAAGGCCAAAATGCCGGAAGCCAACAAGCGCATGGAGGCGCTGCGCGCGCAGTGCGTGCAGACGCTCACCGACGCCGTGCCCGATATCGTATTCCTCGGCGGCGGCAGCGCGCACATTCTCTCGCTCTCCCTGCCCGGCTACCGCAGCGAGGTATTGATGAACTATCTCGAAGCGAAGGGCATCTACGTTTCCAAGAGCAGCGCGTGCAAGCGCGGCAAGCGCAGCCATGTGCTCGAGGCCATCGGCGCGCCGGACAAGGTCATCGACGGGGCGCTGCGCGTTTCGTTCTCGCGCTACACGACCGCGGAGGAATGCGCTTATTTTTGCGAAGCGCTCGCCGCGGCGCGAAAAGAACTCTACCCTTCCCTTTAACTAATCTATTGTACTCAAGCGCCGCCGCAGCGTCAAGAGCTGCGGCGGCGCGTTTGCTGCAACGGCAGCCGGACTATATAAAATAAAAGGTTTTCTTGCGCAAAGCCCGGCTTGCCGTGAAGCCTTTTGCCGAGTGCTTTTTCTGTTTTATTGACGATGTAATGGTTTTCTACATTAAATGGCAAGGCTGACTTATGGCTGTTCTTGGCGCATTGCAAGCACCGTTTATAATAGCCTGAAGAAAAATATATAAACTTATTGCAATTTATATTTGACATTTTGCTCTGTGTAATATATACTGTACATTGTTAGGAGGACTACCTATGAGAAACTTAAAGATGAAGTTCAGAAGAATTGAATTAAATATGTCTCAAACCGAACTGGCTGAACAGGCCGGAGTCACAAGACAAACTATCGGATTGATTGAGGCAGGCGACTTTAATCCGTCTATTAAACTATGCATCGCAATATGCAAAGCTTTGGGCGTAACATTAAACGACATATTCTGGGAGGATGGAGAACATGAAAATAATTAAAAAAGGCTTAGATGAATTGCAAAAGCAGATACTATCAGGAATCGAGAGCCGTGGTTTTTGGATTGCTTTCTGGGGAAGCCTTATTCTGTTGATCGTGCAAATGATATTTGCGAATAACATTATTTCTGTAATTAGCTCATGGTTATTATTTATGGTCCTTGCTATTTATGAAGCGGTTTCGTGCCTAAAAGCGGGTATTTGGAATAGCAGCTTATATATTAGCAAAAAAAGAAATGCTTTTATATCTTCAATCATTGCAATATGCATGGGGGTATTTCAATTTATACTTGTGTCTCAAAGGGGGGAAAGCACATACAAAACAATTATTGTTTTGGTTTCTGTGATAGCAGTAACATTCTTTCTTTGCTTTTCAGCTATCATAATAATAGCCAAAGCAGTGAAAAAACGTCGGGACAAACTTGACGCAGAGCCCGACGATACAATGGATAAGCAATAACCAGAGGTACAACTATATGAAAGCAAATAAAGAGATGCGAATTTTTCTTTTGATTTCGTACGGTGTCCCAATTTTATTGAGCATTTTCATGTGGATTGCTCACCAGAATAATTTAAATTGCAACGCCTTTCCTATTACATGGATGTTTCTTCCTGCGGCCGCTGTTATGGTGGCAAAGAAATGCAATGAGACACCCGATCACATTTTCCCAAAAACGTTCTATTGGACATATATTGTAACTACGTTTTTGATGGTCGTTTTTTCGATCGCCAGTGCTGTTATTGATAGTTCGGTTTGGGCAATTATAATTAACGTTCTCGCCATTGTCTGCGGCGTAGTCTGCATCATAGAAATGATTGCTATGGGGAAGGAAAAACGAAGTATGGCGGGATTGTCGTTCGGAAACGATCTTAAAAAAACCGGATTTGGAATACTGCTGTTCGTTATTTTGTATGCAGTAATTTTTGCTTTGAATACTATTTTGAGTGCGTGTATCAGAGGGATGGGCTGGAGTGAATATGTCCATAGCCAAATAAATTATTTTAATCCCCTTGGTGTTATTTTGCTTATTATAAATCTGCCATTATCTTACTTGGCTTTTTTCGGCGAGGAATATGGTTGGAGATATTTTTTTCAACCAGCCTTGCAGAAAAAATATGGTTTGCGAAAAGGAGTTATACTTTTAGGCGTTCTTTGGGGATTATGGCATATTCCGCTGAATTTCCTATATTATAGCCCTAAAACCGGTGTTTTCAGTTTCATGATCCAAGTCACCCTCTGTGTTGGCATTGGTGTTTTTATGGGATGGCTTTATATGAAAACCGGCAATATTTGGTCTGTTGTAATCGTTCATTATTTGCAAAACAACATCGGCGCAATCTTTTTTGGTGCATCGCCAGTAAATGTTGTTCTGGATTTCAAGGACGTTTTGATAGCACTGATTGTGTATATGTTGGTATATCTTCCGTTCTTGAACACAAAAGAATATAAACAAACACCAATGTCTGATTCGTCAGAAAAACTACACCTTTATTAAGCAGAAACCGGCGGACTTGTTTTTCGACAGTCTGAGGGGCAGATAGTCAATGAAGTGCAACACAGGAAGAGGAAAAAACTTCCAGTGGGGTTCTCCAGCCGAGGCATTTTCTG
>CAKSWA010000044.1 GCA_934511165.1 uncultured Oscillospiraceae bacterium
AGCACGGCGCTCGCGTTCACGCCGGAGATGTTCAAAAGCTCGTCTGCGGCCTGCGCGGCGACGATGCGGTTCTGTGTTTCCTGCGCGGCGACCACGGCGATGCCCTTGTAGATGCGCGCCTGCTTCATAATGTCGTAGCGCTCCATGGTCTCTTCCATGCCGTTCTGGAAAAGCTTCTTCACATGCGTGGTGTCCGCGCCGCTGCGGCGGAGAAACGCCGCGGCGTCAAACGTGCGGTCGCCGGTGCGGATCGTGAAGTTCTTCGTGTCGAGCACGATACCGGAGAGCACGGCGTCCGCCTCAAAGGGGAGAATGTCCGCCGGCTCGCACAGCTCCTGAATGAGCTCCGTGACAAGCTCGCACGAGGACGAGGCGTTCGGCTCATAGAGCGTGAGCGTGGCGTTTTTGATATACGTCGCGGCGCGCCGGTGGTGGTCGATGACCGCAAGGCGGTTGCTGCACGCGGTGAGCAGCGATTCATCCTCCACCTGCTCGGGGCGGTTGGTGTCCACCACAACGAGCAGCGTCCGGCTGTCGGCCTCGAGCAGCGCCTCCTGCGGGCTGATGAAGGCGGACTTATATTCCTCCTCGCCGCGCAGCACGGTGAGCAGCGGCCCGACGGCGTTTTTGTCCATGTCGAGCACGATCTTCGCCGGGCAATGGAAGCGCCGGGCGATGCATCGCACGCCCACCGCTGCGCCGACCGCGTCGAGATCGGCGTACCGGTGCCCCATGATGAACACCTGCGAGGCGTCCTGCACGAGCCGGGAGAGAGAGTTTGCCATGACGCGGGACTTGACCTTCGTGCGCGTTTCGACCTCCGCGCCGCGCCCGCCGAAAAATTCAAAGTTGAATTTGTTCTTCACAACGGCCTGGTCGCCGCCGCGCGAGAGCGCCATGTCCTCGGCAAGCGTGGCGAAGGAGTAGTCCTCGTCGTAGCTTGCGCCGTCGAGCCCGACGCCGATGCTCACCGTGGCGTGGATGCCTGTGAGATTGACGATGGAGTGGATGCTCTCAACGAGTGTGAAGCGGTTTTTCGTGATCTCGTCCAAATGCCGCTTTTCAAATATGAAGATGTACCGGTCACGATCCACGCGCCGGAGAATGCCGCCGCGCCCTTCGCACCATTTCTCGATCGCGATATCGAGCTGACCGCGCAGCTCGGTGCGCTGGCGGTCGCTGAGCGGCTTCATGAGCTCGTCGTAGTTATCCACGAGCATGACCATCACGACAGGGCGCGTGGCAAGATATTCCTGCTTCACGTCGTCATACTCGGTCACGTCTACCCAGTAGGTGATGCCCATGAATTCGTAGGTCTCCTCGCGCTCTCCGGCGCGGACCATGTTGCCGTTGACCTGGTACTTTTTCCCGTCAACCTCCAGGAGCTCGGCCATGCGGCTCTTGCCCTCGAGCAGCCACTTGCTGTTGAACTCCGGCACGAGCGAGGCGAGCTTCGCGTCAAATGCGGGGCTCGTCCGGCCGCACATCTCCCAGAACGGCTGGTTGCCCCAGACAACGCCGCTGTCGTTCAGGCGGAATACCGCCATCGGCAGCGGGAAGTGGATGAGCGTGTTGTTTGTGGCGGATTCGGCGTTATAGGTGACGCTCTCAACGAACGCCTGCAATTCCTTCTGGCGCGCTCTCGCGCGGATGAGCGCGTAGATCGCGAGCAACACCGTAACGGCCGCCTCGCCATAGGCGATATAGCGGTTGAAGCGGGCAAAAAAGAAGGTTACAAGCGCGAACAGGAGCATGATGACCAGGCACATACGAATGCCCGGCTCGGCAAATTTCTGCGGTTTGCGGCTGTTCAAGGTATCCTCTCCCCATGCCCGCTGAAACCTTAAAGCGGGCAGATAAAAATACAGAATATAATATACCACAAATATCCAAAGAATGCGAGACCTTTTCGCCGCATTCTTCCGCTCTCTGCATATTTTTTTGCGTCAATGCAGAAACTTCCTCCGTAAAAAAGAAAAAAGGAGCTTTTATACAAAGATGAAAGCGGTCATTTTGGCGGGAGGAAGAGGGACACGGCTCGCGCCGGTCACCCACGGCGCGGTGCCCAAGCCCATGGCGGAGCTGCTCGGCGCGCCGATGCTCGAAAGAATTATCGCGCTCTTGAAGCGCTGCGGCTTTCGCGATCTCTGCTGCACAACGGCGTGTCTGCCTGAGCAGATCGAGCGGTATTTCGGCGACGGGAGCGGCTTCGGCGTACACCTGCAGTACCGGCGCGAGGAGCACTCGCTCGGCACCGCGGGCGCGGTGAAAAACTGCGAGGATTTCATCGCGGGGGACAATGTGCTCGTCATCAGCGGCGACGCCGCGTGCGATTTTGACCTCCGCACTCTCTGGAACGAGCACCGGCGCGCGCACGCCGCCGTCACGATGGCGCTCTATCCGCACGAAGCGCCGCTGCCCTACGGTCTCGCCGTGACGGACGGGGAGGGGTGGGTGCGAAGCTTCATTGAAAAGCCTGCATGGGAGCGCGTTGTGACCGACCTCGTGAACACCGGCATTTACGTTCTCTCCCCGGAGGTGCTTCGTTTCATCCCGGCGGACACGCCCTTTGACTTTGCGCGCGATCTCTTCCCGCGGCTGATGGCGTCCGGGCGCGGCATCCGCGGCGTGCCGATGGAGGGCTACTGGCGCGATATCGGCGACCCCGGCTCGTATTACCGCGCAAATCTCGACGCCTGGGAAGGGCGGCTCCGCCTGCCGGAGCAGGGGAGCGGCGCGATCGAGCGCGTGCCGGACGTGTCCCCGGAGCGGGCGCGGTATGCCTGCCGGGTATACTGCGGCGCGCCGCACCGCGCGCGGCTCATGCGCGCGCTCACTGCGGGGCTCATGGAGGCGGGGGCCGATCTCACGGACGGGCTGACGGTGCGCTCGGTTCCGGGCGGGGTGCATATCGCCCCCTGTGCCGACCGCGCGGCGCTCTGCATCGAGTCCGACAGCCCGGACACCGCCCGGCGCTTTGAAGCGCTCGTGCGCGATGTTGCCCGGCGCACCGAAAACGAAACCGGCGGAAGCGCTTGATGCGCTTCCGCCGTTTTATGATGCTGTTGTTGGCGCTTCAGCGCGTGCCGGTGCTGCCGAAGCCCGCTGCGCCGCGGCCGGTTTCGGAAAGCACCTCCGTCTCCTCGATCTCAATATCGAGGCACGGCGTGATGACGAGCTGCGCGATCCGCTCGCCGTTTTCCACGGTCTGCGGCTCGGTGCCGTTGTTCTGCAAAGATACGCGCAGCTCCCCGCGGTAATCGGCGTCGATCACGCCGACGCAGTTGGTGGGGGCAAGCTGGCGCTTCGTGGCGATGCCGCTGCGGGCAAACACGAGCCCGACGTACCCCACCGGGATCTCCACGGCGATACCGGTGGGGAAAAGGTACTTGCCCTGCGGCTCGACGGTGGCGCTCTCCTGCCCGTCCGGCAGCAGGGCGTAAAGATCGACGCCCGCGGCGAGCGCGGTGCCGCGCGTGGGCAGTATGGCGTTGTCACGGAGCTTTTTGCATGGAATTTTCATGGGCTTGTTTCTTCCTTTTCTATTTCCAGTGTTTTGTCGGCACCGTCTGCCGGGGGAAGGAACCGAATGCTTTTTACGATCTCGTCAGCGGTATGAAGTTCCTCCGGCGTGAGCTCGCCCGGATGACGCGAAACAATGCTTATGTGGTAAATTTTATCTGCCGTGCAGGTGATGTAGTGAGCGGAATATGAATATGTAGAGTCATCGTTGCCGCGGCGCTCGATCGTCCGGTAAAACTTCGTTTCC
This sequence comes from uncultured Oscillospiraceae bacterium, assembly GCA_934511165.1. Classification (GTDB taxonomy): domain Bacteria; phylum Bacillota; class Clostridia; order Oscillospirales; family Oscillospiraceae; genus Apopatocola. The sequence goes on from CAKSWA010000044.1 coordinate 3,770, forward strand.
GGCGTGTGAAGGACATCTTCCACAAGGTATGCATGCCGGTCGCTTGGCTCGGAAAGAACAGGATTGCCCCATAGGGAAAGAAGCTTCTCGTCGCTCAGACCGCGGAAATCCTCATAGGAAGCGCTGCGGGCGGAAAAAACGGCGTATGCCATGCAGTCTTTATAAAGCATAACAGCAGAAGCACCGGGCTCTTCTCCGCTGAAGGCCCTGAGAATTTCTTCAGCTGTGCAGCCGTACCTCGCCTTGAGAAAGGGCTCCTCAGAATCGTGCATAAAGAAATGCGAATCGGCTGGCAGCAAAAGGGATATGCCGATATCCTCCACGCGGCACGCGACGAGACCGGCGGGAAAATCGTTTGGTACTTCCGATAACACGAGCGTGTCAACGATGGAGTTCGCCAGAGCATCCTGCTCCGGCGTGCCGTCGCTGTTGGGGAACCAGACCCATATCCGTACAACGTTTCCGGCATGGAGAAAATAGAAAAGCGCACCGTAATCGACGCAGCCGTCGTCAAATTTTTCGCGGCAGTCGAACTGAAAAATGTATGTTTCTGGATGCAGGTGCTGTCCGTGACGAAGAACTTCTGTGCCGTTTTGCTCAAATCTGGAAAGCATATAGCCAATGAAATTTCCGGCGAAGCCATTGTTGATGCAGAAGGAAAAGAAATCATAGTCGTCCCGGTCGGCGTGGAGCTCAATGATAACGCCGGTTGTGCTCGAAATGCCTAGGAGATAATGAGCGCCGGTAAAGAATTTTTCCATGCGCTCTGCGGGGAAAAGCGGGGGACAGGCGGAAGGGTCGGCGTTGTATACGTCACGCAGTGCGACTTGGAAATCGCTGGGAAGGGACAGGGAAACACCGATCTCCGGCACGTCGTATTGGACGGCGCTTGAGGCGTCGCCGGCCTTGTCCGGTTTGCTTTTACGCGAAAAAAACCACTTCATACCCGATTACCACCCTTCGGTTCGATTCTGCACGCAAAAGAGACCGCTGTCTTAGAGATTCTCGCTGCGCGGCGGGAGCTGCGCGCCGCACTTGGGGCAGAATTTGCTCGCAGCGGGGATCTTTTCGCCGCAATAGGGGCAGTATTTCACATCTGGCGCTGCCGGAGCAGCAGGGGCTTCCGTCGGCGCCTTCGGGAGAGCGTCGGACGCCATGGCCTGCGCGGCGGCTTCTTTATCCCTGCGCATTTTGCGGCTGAGGATATAGAGAGCTATCACCACCACGGCAAGGAGAACGCAGCAGACGATGGTTTTGACAGACTCCGCATGGAGAGACTGCTCCAAAGCGGATTTTGCCGGTTTCCCGGCAGGGGCTTCCGTCGGCGCAGCGGCGGCAGCGGCCTCTTCCGGCGCGGCGCTGCTGCCGGGCTGGGCAGAAAACTTCATGGAGTCAATGATGCTGTTTGCGAGAGCATTCTGCTCTGGCGTGTTGGTGCCGTATACAAACCAGAAATCTGCGCGGATGGTGTTTTCGCCATAGGCGGTGAAGAAACTCACAATATAGTCCTTTGTGCCGTCCTCGCTTGTGTTGAAAAATCCAAAACGAAGGAAGCCGGTCTCTGACTGCGCATATGTCCCGGCGCTCAAGAGCTCAATGCCGCTTTCCGCAAGCTTGTCCGCCAAGGGGTCTACGAGAGAATCTAACGTTCCGCTGTCGATAGCGGCGAGCAGACGCTCATGGCCGCCAGGGTAAGCATGCAGAGAGAAAATGCAATGTGTGGAGTCCTGAATGCCGAAGAAATGATAATCCCCATCGCCCGTAAACCACCGGTCCAGATCTTCCTGTGTGTAGGGAAGCTCGTCCACCACAGGATCAGTTTCATACGAATCCCGGGAGACGATCTTGAAATCCGCCGGGGCGGAAAAGGAAAGGCCGAGCTCGGAGGATTCGTATTCCACCGTGTCGGCAGCGAGAACTGCACCGGGGAGCGCAAACACCAGAGCAATGCAGAGGAAAAGGGTCGCGAAGAGCCGTTTCTTCATATGGGACACCGCCTTTCGCTTTGATTCTACACGCAAAAGAAACCGCCGTCAATGAAAAACCGCACGGTTATACACCGCACGGTTGAGCGTGTCAAAAAAGTGTTTTTGACACGCTCTCAAACGAGACCCACTGCGTTGGGCTCTCGTTTGAAGGGGCCGCGGCTCGCCGCAGCGCACTCGCTGTGCGCCAGCGGCGCACAACTCGCACGTTTGCGAGCCGAGAAGTATTTTCTCCGACGCACATGTCGCCGGAGAAAATGATCAAAACTCTATTTGCGCCTGCGGGCGCAAACTCTGCGAGGCATTTTCGACAGTCTGAACCGCGCGGTTATACACCGCACGGTTTTATCACCCGGTCTAAATTTTTCCGCCGTTTGCCCGGCGGCGCGCATCCTCCGCCAGCCGGAGGATGACTTCCTCCGGCGTCGGCTCGCATCCCTCGCAGGGAAAGCTTTGCCAGAACGCCCGGGCGGCGGGGCTGGGATCGTTCCGCCCCATGGCGATTGCGGCGCGGATCTCCTCGCGTACCGCGTCCACGGTCGTTCCCTCGCGCTCGGCGATCTGCCGCAGCGCGTTTTCGGCGATACGAAGTTTTTTGCTGTCCATCCGGCATCCTCCTAACTATTGGGCTATGCATAGCCTAATAGTAGCATGCATAGCCTACTTCGTGCAATACGGCTTTGTATTCTTGTACCTGTAATTACATAAAAAAGTAAGGCAGGGAAAAGAAATGGACACGATCACCGCGCTGCGTACGCGCATTCTCCGGCTCTGTGAGGAGCGGAAGCTTACGATCAACCATCTGGCGACGATCTCGGCACTCCCGCCGTCGAGCATCAAGAACATCCTGTATGGAAAGAGCCAGAACCCCAAGCTCCTGACGATCAAAATGATGTGTGACGGGCTGGGCATAACGCTCGGCGAATTTTTCTCCGCGCCGGAGTTTGACGAGCTGGAGCAGGAGATACGGTAAACAGCCCGCCCCAAACGACTTTATCTACGCACCAGCGTAACATATTTTTTAGAATTACGCAAGTGCGTATACGCACGCGCGATCATCTCAATACTATCGACTTGAGGTGATACGCATGTCGGTAAAGGACGCGGTAGCGGCGCGCTTTGCAGCGCTCTGCCGGGAGCGGGGGATAAAGCCGAATGAGCTGGCGACGCTTTCGGGCGTAACGCCGTCCACCGTGTACAGCATGCTGGACGCGCGGCGGCGGGATGTCTCCGTCGTCACGGTGAAAAAGCTATGCGACGGACTTGGTATAACGCTGGGAGAGTTCTTTTCTGCCCCGGAGTTTGATGCATTGGAACAGGAAATTCAATAAACAAACCGGCTTTTGCGCCGAAGGGTTCTCTCCCTCCGGCTCGGCGCTATGCGCCGACCCACCTCCCTCGTCAGAGGGAGGCAATTTAAAAAGGCCCCATCTGACGAGGGGGCTGTCAGCGGCTGTAAGCCGCTGGCTGGGGGAGAGAAACCCAACTGCCGATTTTCGATAGAATCCGAAAAACTCCTCCGTCAAAAACGCCGTTTTTGCCACCTCCCCTGTCGAGGGGAGGCAAGTAAGTTGTCCGCAAACCGGCTTGGCTCCCCTAACAGGGGAGCTGCCGAGCCTGCGAGGCTGAGGGGTTCTTTCCTGCCGAGTCGAAACGAGCCCGCCGTTAAGGAAAACGAAAAGGACGCACAGTCAGCGCTGTGCGTCCTTTTCTGTATCCGGTTCAATTCCGTATTTGCGAAGCAAATCTTCAATTGCTTCGTCCAACAGGCGGCTTTTGGGGATGCGTGTCTTTTTCGATAGGTCGTCAAAAAGCGGGACGAGCTCATTCTTCAGAGATGAAGTGAATCTTGTCCTATATTTCAAAAAAGGTTCAGCCATAGTAACGCCCCTTTGCAATTTCTAAAGCTATTGTACCCTTTCTGCTATTTTCATGTAATTGGTTGCAGATAGTGACTATATAGTGTATATTACGCTCGTGGGAAGGGGGTTAAACGGCCTATGAAACAACAAACCGTATTTATTTGGGGTCCGCGGACGGAAGAGGAAATGAAAACCACTTCGGCTATGGGCGCATTGTTGGAATATGAGATCGTAATGACTGTCCGGCTTGGCTGGATGGAATACGAAAACTTCGCAACCGATATGCTCGTTGATCGCGATTTTTTGGAGAAGGCTGCCGAGATCACCGGAACCAGCCCTGGTCAGCCTGCGAGGTGTGTCCTCGTTCGCAAACGATTCAGCAAAAAGGGGATCCTTGTTATCCCGCACGGCGCTTATGTAAGGCTCGCGGCACTATATCCCCCAGATTAAAAGAATATCATTATCTTCTCCGCGCGGGAAAAGGCTTGCCATGCTTGCCTTTTCCCGCGTGTTGGTGTAAAATACATTCTTACCGCATATCCTTATTGTGGAATCGTGCGGCGCACCACCGCAAAGGGAGGGACTGCCTTGTCGGAAGCCAAGAAGCAAAACTATCTCCACGGCGCGGCGATCATGGTCGGCACAACGGTCATCGTCAAGATCGCGGCGTTCTTCTATAAACTCCCGCTCGGCAGCATGAAGTTGCTCGGCGACGAGGGCTTCGCCCACTTTATGGTGGCGTACAACATCTACAGCTTTTTCCTCACGCTCGCGACGGCCGGGTTCCCGGTGGCGCTCTCGCGCATGATATCGGAGGCGGACACGCTCGACCGGCCCGCCCAGGTGCAGCGCATCTTCCGCACCGCCGCCGGGACACTTGTGGCCATCGGCGGGTTCTTCACGCTGCTGATGCTCCTCTTCAACCGCCAGCTTGCCGCGATGATGGGGAATATCGACGCTGCGCCGAGCATTCTTGCGCTTGCGCCCGCGGTCGTGATCGTGTGTCTCACGTCCGCTTACCGCGGCTACTGCCAGGGACGCGGGAACATGATCCCCACGGCGTTCGGCCAGGTGATCGAGGAAGTCGGCAAGCTCGTTGTGGGTTTGACGCTTGCGTACCTTCTCATCCGCACGCACAAGCCCCTGCCGATTGCCTCGGCGGGCGCGATCTTCGGCGTAACGGCGGGCGCGGTCGGCGCGCTCATCTATATGATGCTCTACAAGCGCCGCAACTACCCCGCGCGCCCCTACGGCACGGCGGATATCCCGGACAGCCGCGATACGATCGTCCGAGTGTTCCTTCATATCGGCATTCCGATCGCCATCGGCTCCTCGGTGCTCTCGCTCATCAACCTGCTCGATAACGCGCTCTGCCTCAACCGGCTGCAATCCGCCGCCGGCTTTGTGGAGAAAAGCGCCCGCGAGCTGTACGGTGTATACGGCAAGGCGCAGACGTTCTATAACCTGCCGTCGTACTTCATCACGCCGCTCACGCTGAGCATCGTCCCGGCGATCGTCGGGCATCTTACGCGCGGCAACCGCGCTGCGGCGGGACAGCTTGCGGAATCGTCGCTGCGTATTTCCGCGCTTGTTACGATGCCGATGGCGGTGGGACTCTTCGTTCTCGCCGACCCGGTGTTCCGCGTTGTGTACTGGGGCAGCAACCCGGCAGGGCCGGGACTTTTGAAGCTCTTGGCCATCGCGTCGTTCTTCGTGTGCATGTCCATGATGTGCAACGCCATTTTGCAGGCGAGCGGGAAGGAGCGCCTCCCCATCGTCAGCACCGCCGTGGGCGGCGTTGTGAAGATTGCGGTCAACTGGGTGCTCGTCGGCACCGCGGCCATCAACATTCAGGGCGCGCCGGTCGGCAGCATCTGCTGCTTTGCCATCATCTGCATTATGGACTATTTCTTCCTTTGCCGGACGCTCGGCAGCTCCCCGCGGCTGGGGCGCGTGCTCGGCGCGCCGCTCCTCTCAAGCCTTGCGATGGGCGTTGCGGCGTGGGCGGTGTATGGGCTTGCGCGCATCCCGCTGCACGGCATGAACGAGCGGCTTGCCATGGCGGCAGCGATGATCGCCGCCATCGCCGCAGCGGTGGTCGTGTATGCGCTGATGATCGGCCTCACCCGTGCCGTTACGATGGAGGATATGGCGCTCATCCCGCACGGGGAGAAGATTGGGCGGATCCTTCATCTGCATTCGCTGGACGAATCGGCGCGCCATCGCCCGTCCGGCAGCATGCGCCGGAGCGCGAGCCGCGGCGGAGCGCATCTCAAAAAGAAAGACCGCTGAAAACACGCTTTCCCGGAAAAACGGGTAATATTCGCCAAAAAAGTACGCAAAACCGGGCGTTCACTGAATTTCCTCTTGCGTTATGGTGAAAAATATGATACGGTTTCCGGGCACACAAAAAAAGACGCTTTTTTGCGCCGAAAAAAGAATTACAGCGGCAGGACGCCCGGTTGGCGTTGGCCGCGGGTTGTAAACAAAAGAGGAGGATATCCATGAACAAAACAGAACTTATCGCTCAGGTCGCCGAAAAGACCGGCCTGTCCAAGAAAGACAGCGAGCTCGCCGTCAACGCTTCTATCGAGACCATCACCGAGTCCCTCATCCAGGGCGAGAAGGTGCAGCTTGTCGGCTTCGGCGCTTTCGATGTCAAGGAGCGCGGCGTCCGCATGGGCCGCAACCCCAAGACCAAGAAGGAGATCGAGATCCCCGCTTCCCGCGTTCCCCAGTTCAAGGCCGGCAAGGCTCTCAAGGAAGCCGTCGATAAGAAGTAAGATATTTTCCGAAGAGCTGCCCCGATTCCCGGGCGGCTCTTTGCTTTTTTGGCGGAAGGAGCCGGTATGACAGCTAAGAAAAAAACCGTGATCGGGTATGTCCTCGCTTCGCTCGCAATCATCGCGGCGGACCGGGCGCTCAAGGCGTGGGTCGTGCGGAATATCCCGCTCAACGCCGCAGCCGCGCAGCAGCGCGCGCTGATCCCCGGCATCGTACATCTCACGCACATCCGCAACAGCGGCGTTGCCTTCGGCATGTTCTCCGGCGGGCGGTGGCTCTTCCTCGCGCTGCTCGCGGTGTTCTGCGTGATCGTTATCTGGGCGCTCGCGCGCAACAAGCTCACCGCGCCGTGGGAGCGCTGGCTCGCGGTGCTCGCCATGGCCGGGGCGATCGGCAACGGCATCGACCGCGCGCTCTACGGCTACGTTGTGGATATGTTCGAGCTCGAATTCATGCACTTCGCGGTATTCAACATTGCCGACATCGCCATCAACGTCTGCTGCATTCTCTTTGTGCTGCTCATGCTGCTGCGCAAGGAGCCGGAGAAGCCGGAACAGCCGGAAGAAAAATAAGAACCGCCCGCCGCACGAGTAGCCTCTGTGCGGCGGGCGCTTTCATAAAAGGAGAAAAATCATGCCGGAATATACCTATCATCCCGACCTGCGGCCGTATGCGCACATGAAATTCCCGCTCTCGCCGCGGCTCGTGCGTCTTTCGCAGGGGCCGATGGCGCTTTTGTATGCCATACAGCGGAGCGATAAAGCGCTGCACGTCTCGCACGTGAGCGTGCTGCGGCCGGACGGGAGCCGGATGCGCATGCTCCTTTACACTCCGGCGGGGGAGACGGGCACAACGCCGTGCCTCTACTTTCTCCACGGCGGCGGGTTCGCGTTCAATGCAGCGCCGCACCACTTCGCGCTTGCAAGAGCGCTCGCCCGCGCACTCGGCGTGCGCGTTGCGATGCCAGACTACCGGCTCGCGCCGCGGCACACGTTCCCGGCGGCGCACGAGGACGTATTCACGGGCTACGGAAAAATGAAAAGGTGCAGCAGCACCGCGTTCAGAATGCCGAGCACGATTCCGGCGAGCACCTGAATGGGCGTGTGGCCAACAAATTCCTTGAGCTTGATGTCCGTCAGCTTGCCGGTGGAGAGCTCGTCAAATGCCCTTACGATCTCGTTGATGATGGCGGCCTGCTTGCCGGTCTCGAGCCGGACGCCCATCGCGTCCTTGCATACGATCACGGCGAGGATCGCGGCAATGGCAAACTCAAAGGAATCGAGCCCATAGACAAACGCCGCCGCCACCGCGAGCGAGGAGACCGTTGCGGAGTGGCCGCTCGGCATGCCGCCGTCGCCGACGAGCCGGGAGAGATCGAACCGGTGCGTGACGAGCGCGTGGATGATCGTTTTGATGATCTGCGCCCACAGCCACGACGAAACGCCGGTCAGCAGGAACGGATTGGAGATAAGATCACGAAACCACATGGTTTCCATCGCCTCCTGTGTTTTCTTTATCGGAAGAAGGCGCACGCTTCCGGCGCACGTCAAAGGAATGGCCGAGCAATTCGTCCGTGCGGACGGTCTCAAACTCTTCGGGATGAAAGTCCCGCCGGAGCGTAACGGTGTTCAGACAGTCGAACCCAACCCGGCGGTAGAGCCGGAGCGCACGGAGATTTCGCGCCGCGACTTCGAGATACAGCGATTCGAAGTAGCCGCGTACCATCTCGCCGATTGCCTCGAGCGCCGCCGCGCCGAGACCGCGCCCCTGAAATTCGGGGCGGATGAACAGCTCCTCGATCCAGTCGATCTCGCCGCCGCGGCTGCCGAGGTGGACGAAGCCAGCGGCTGCGGTATCGGCGTCGAGAAAATAAAACCGGTGGCCGTCGGAAGTCCACGTGCGCAGATCGTCGAGCGCTTCTTCGCGCGTCTGCACATAATCGCTGTGCGCGAGCCAGAACGCGGCGATCAGCTCCGCCGCGGCGTCCTCTTCTCCGGCGTAGGGGCGCAGCGCGACCGCGCCGCTCATGCGCCCGCGCCGTCCGGCTCGGCGACGTAGCTTACGTACTCGAGCGGCGTGAAGCCGAGCCGCTCATAGAGCGCGGCTGCCCCGGCATTTTCCGGCTCGACCTCGAGCCGCAGACGCGCCGAGGGAAATTCCTCCCGGACGGATGTGAGAAACTCCGTGCCGAGACCGTAGCCGCGGAAGGCCGGACGGATGTACAGCTCCTCAATCCAGCAGATCGGGCTGCCGGACTCCGGGGAAAAGCTGCGCGAGAGAATGGCGTAGCCTGCGGCTTCGCCGTTTACCTCGAGAAGGCGGAGAATGATGTATACGTCGGAGCGCATGGCCTCCCGGAACGTGTTTTCCATGTACTGCGCCGGGATCGGGTGCAGCACGGCGGGGGAATGGTAAAACTCCTGTGCCAGCTCCATATAGAGGGCAAAATCTTTTTCTTCGGCGTTGCGGAACATGGGAACGGATCCTTTCTCAATGCGATACTAAAACATATTATACCGCATTTCCCGGTGGAAAAGCAAGGGAACACAGCAATGGATACTGTCTGAATGATTCACGCCGCCGTCCCCATGGCCAGGGACGGCGGCTGTTTTACGTCATGATCTTCTGCATCTCCCGGCGGAGCCGGAGAAGGATGCGCTTTTCGAGCCGGGATATGTAGCTTTGCGAAATGCCCATCCGGTCAGCGACCTCCTTTTGCGTATACTCCCTCCGCCCGCGCAGTCCGAAGCGCAGGGAGATGATGTCCCGGTCGCGCTCGTTGAGCCGGGATACGGCCTCGTGCAGCGCGCGGCGGTCGGCGTCGTCCTCCATGGGGCGGGAAACCTCGTCCTCGTCGGTGCCGAGCACATCGGAGAGCAGCAGCTCGTTGCCGTCCCAGTCGGTGTTGAGCGGCTCATCAAAGCTCACCTCCGTGCGCTGCGCAGAGAGCTTGCGCAGGTACATTAAAATTTCGTTTTCGATGCACCGGGAGGCGTAGGTCGCGAGCTTGATGTTCTTTTCCCGGTCAAAGGTGCTCACGGCCTTGATGAGGCCGATCGTGCCGATGGAAATGAGATCTTCGAGTCCCACGCCGGTATTTTCAAACCGCCGTGAAATGTAGACGACCAGCCGGAGATTGTGCTCAATGAGCGTGCGTTCGGCGCTCTTGTCCCCGGCGCAGAGCGCGGTGAGCGCGGCGTCCTCCGCCTCGCGCGAAAGGGGCGGGGGCAGTACCTCACTCCCGCCGATATAGTAAACCGGCTCGTTCGGGAGCAGGGCGAGCAGAAGCTGTTGGAGAAAATCGGAAAGCATGGGCAAGACCTCCTTTTAATTTTCAAACGAGCGCGGTATACTCCCCGTCGCCGAGCGGCGTCGGCGAGAGGGCGACGAGATAGGCTTCCGCCGTGCCCTTGACCGTGACGGCGTCGGGGCGGAAGCACACGAGCAGCCCCCGCTTTGTGCCGACGGCGGAAAAGCCGACAAGCCGCAGCCGCCGCGAGAGCGCCGGGTGGGAGGAAAGGGTGCGGAAGCACGCCGCGGGATCGTCCGGCAGCGGAAAGGCGAGCGGCGGGGAGAAGAGCGCAGCGAGCGAGCGCGGCTCCGCGAGCAGGATGCGCGAGCCGGAGAGCGGGTCGAAAAGCGCGTTGCCGGTATCGCGCAGCGCGCGCAGCGAGACGGTTCTGCTGCAAAGCGTGATCTCCGCCTCGACGATGCACCGCTCCCGGCGGCGCAGGAATCGCCCGAAAAAGAGCCGCACCGCGGCATAGCACAGCCCGAAGGAGAGCACAAGCGTTTTGAGCGATGCGCCGGAGAAGGCGCTGCGCGGCTCCACGCCGGAGAGCAGCGAAATGCCGTATACCGCTCCGGCGAACGCCGACGAGAGCGCGAGAAAGCAGCCCCATCCGCGCCAGAGCTCCGGCGGCGCGCCGAACGCGATCCACGCCATGAGCAGCGAGACGAGCGCCTTTACCGCGAGCGAAACGAGAAACGAGAGCGGGGGGATCGCGGCAAACACGGCGTATGCTCCGCCGACCGCCGCGGCCGCGGCAAACCGGCCCCGGCGCAGCGCCTTTCCGCGAAGTCTCGCGCACGAGAGCAGCAGCAGATAGTCCGTGAGCGCATTGAGGAAAAAGAGCTCATCCACATAGATTACATTCATGTCCCAAGCATACCCCGCCGGGGACGAAAATGTTGTCCGAACGGGGACGGGGTATCTTGCAAAGCGGTGGCGGGATGTGTATAATATTTTGGCAAATTACCGTAACGAACCTGGGAAAGGAAGAAATAGAGTATGTCACAGTACCGTACCCACACCTGCGGGGAGCTTCGCGCCGCCGACGCGGGCAAAACCGTAACGCTGGCCGGCTGGATGGAGAACGTCCGGGAGGTCGGCAATAACTTCGCGTTCGTCGTTCTGCGCGATTTTTACGGCACGACGCAGATCGTTGTCGATTCCGCCGAGATGATGAAAACCGTCAAGGGCATCAACAAGGAGAGCACCATCGCCGTGACCGGCACCGTCCGCCTGCGCGAGAGCCCCAATGCCAAGCTCGCCACCGGCGAGATCGAGGTCGTGCCCGAGAAAATCGAGATCCTTGGCCGCTGCCGCTACAACGAGCTGCCCTTTGAGATCAACCGCAGCCGCGAGGCCGACGAGAGCGCGAGACTCAAGTACCGCTATCTCGATCTGCGCAACCCCGCCGTCAAGAACAACATCATCCTGCGCTGCAACGTTGTTGCGGCGCTGCGCCGCGCGATGATGGATCACGGCTTCCTGGAGATCACAACGCCGATCCTCACCGCCTCGTCCCCCGAGGGCGCGCGTGATTATCTCGTCCCCGCCCGCAAGCACCCCGGCAAGTTCTACGCCCTGCCGCAGGCGCCGCAGCAGTTCAAGCAGCTCCTTATGACGAGCGGCTTTGACAAGTATTTCCAGATCGCCCCCTGCTTCCGCGACGAGGACGCCCGCGGTGACCGCTCGCCCGGTGAGTTCTACCAGCTCGATATGGAGATGGCGTTCGCCTCGCAGGAGGATGTGTTCGCGGTGCTCGAGGATGTGCTGCCGCCGATCTTCGCAAAGTACGGCACCTACGATATCGCCTCCCAGCCGCCGTTCCGCCGCATTCCGTATATGGAAGCGATGGATAAGTACGGCTCCGATAAGCCCGATCTGCGCATTGACCTCACCGTGACGGACATTTCCGCCATGGTGCAGGATACCGGCTTTGAGCCATTCGTTGGCCAGGTTGTCAAGGCGGTGCCGGTCTCCGGCTGCACGCTCACCCGCAAGCAGATCGACAAGCTCTGCGCGGATGTCGAGGTGCAGGCGGGCCGCAAGCCCTACTGGCTGCGCATGGACGAGCACGGCGCGCTCGTCGGCGGCGTGGCGAAGTTCTTCGCGGGCAAGGAAGGAACCCTCAAGGAAGCTCTCGGCCTTACGCCCGACACGCTCGTGCTCATCTCCGCCGGCAAGAAGACCGAGGCGCAGAAAACCGCCGGCGTCATGCTCAAAATGGCGGGCGCGCTCGTTCCCGGCCACATGGACGAGAAGCGCTACGAGTTCTGCTGGATCGTCGATTTCCCGATGTTCGAGATCGGCGAGGAGTCCGGCGAGCTCGAGTTCTGCCATAACCCGTTCTCGATGCCGAACGGCGGCCTTGAGGTACTGCTGGCCGCTGAGCGCGGCGAGCTTGACCCGCTGACCATTATGGCATATCAGTACGATCTCGTGTGCAACGGCGTGGAGCTCTCCTCCGGCGCGGTGCGCAACCACGATCCCGACATCATGGTCAAGGCGTTTGAGATGGTGCGTCTCGGCGAGGACGACGTGAAAGCCAAGTTCCCCGCCATGTACAACGCCTTCTGCTACGGCGCGCCACCGCACGCCGGTATCGCCCCGGGCGTCGACCGCATGGTCATGCTCCTTGCGGGCGAGAGCTCCATCCGCGAGATCATCCCGTTCCCGATGAACAAGAACGCGCAGGACGTGATGATGGGCGCTCCCTCCACCGTGGAGCAGAAGCAGCTCGACGAGCTGCACATCGCTCTCGTCGGCGAGCTGGAAGAATAAGAACGCAAAATAAATAACAGGTGCGGCGCATCCTAAGGGATACGCCGCACCTGTCAGACTGTCAAAAAAGCCTCGCAGAGTTTGCGCCCGCAGGCGCAAATAGAGTATCAATCATTTTCTCCGGCGACA
>CAKSWA010000045.1 GCA_934511165.1 uncultured Oscillospiraceae bacterium
CGCGAAAACGGCGTATGACCTACGAGCTTATGCCCGACGAAGAGCACGGCGTGCAGCACCGTTTCCTCGTCGCTCCATGGGAGATCGTGGTAGACAACGGCCGGCTCCGCCGGGACGGGCGCGGCGAGCGGCGCAGCGCTCACGCTCGCGCGGCCGAAGAGCGCGTCCACGCTCACGCCGAAATACTCCGCAATCTCCGGCAGCATCAGAATGTCCGGGCAGGAAAGCCCGTTTTCCCACTTGCTCACCGCCTGCGCGCTCACGCCGAGCTGCGCGGCGAGCGCGTCCTGCGTGAGTCCTTTTTCACGCCGCAGCGCGGCGATCGTCGTTCCAATAATATTCTGTTCCATGGTGTGAACCTCCAAAAAAGATTTTATCCGGATGCACCCAGAATAGGCGCAGCCGGATAAAATGGCAAGCTTTTTGCGGTTGAGTTTGCTCAACCATTGGTTGATTCCGCGTTTTTCGCGTATTTCAACCACCGGTTGTGCGGTTTTTCGTCAATTTTCGGGAAGCTCGCCGCCCGTCCGCTCGCAGAACACGGTGATGCGCTCGGAGGTATCCCAGGTACACGTATAAAGCGTGAGGGCATAGCCGCTGTTCATCACGGTTTCGGAATCGTCCGGCGTGACGGAGGTCGTCTCGCGCACCGTGTAGGTGAACACATTGCCGTCCACGTCTGTAAACGTTACGGTGTCGCCCGCCTTGAGATCGAAGAGCACGGCAAACTGCGTAGCATAGTTATGTCCCGCCACGACGAGATTGTCGTTGTACGCGCTGCCGGTGTGGCGGCAGGGGGAAATCTCCATCGCGGGGAAGCTGAACTCGGCAGCCACCGGCATTGTGAGCGCGTGGCCGGGGAAATCGAGATAGCCGATGTAATCGTAGTTGCCGGTGCGCACCGTCGGCATATCGAACGCCGGGGGCTCCGGGACGGTGTCCCGGCCTCCGGCGGATGTGCCGGAATTTGTACCGCCGGGCTGCGCCGTTGTGCCGGGCTGCGGCGAGACGGCGGGGGACGCCGAAGCGCCGGAGGCGCTTGCGGCCGGGGCTGCCGTGCCGGTGTCATCCATAGCGGCGTTTTCGTTTGCGCTGCCGGTCTCGCCGGAGGCCTCGCGCTCGGCCATGGCCGACTCTACGGCGCGGAGCGTTTCCTCCGCTTCCCTTCCGGCGCGGCGATCCTCCGCGCGGTTATGGGAAAACAGGAGCAGTGCGGCGATCACCAGCACTGCTCCCGCTGTCAATAAAGCGATTCCTGTTTTTTTACGCTTCGTCATTCTTCTTTTTCTTGCCGAGAACGATCACGCCGCCAACGAGCAGCAGCGCGCCCAGCGTACCGAACACCGCAACGGGCCAGTTGAGCTGGCCGGTGGGGATCAGGGGCTTTTCGTTATTGAAGCCCTCGACCGTGAACAGCCAGTCCACCTCGCCAACGCGGTTGGCATACTCATTGCCGAGCTCCGCGGGAACGGTGAGAACGGCTTCGAGCTTCGCGCTCTGCCCCTTGGCGAAGGTGCCGAGCAGGACATTATCGGTGAGCTGTGCGCTCTTGTCGGGCGAAGCGGAGAAGATGGTCTCCTTCGTGCCGTCCGCGTTCACAAGATACACATCCATCGAGAGCTTGGAGAGGAAGTCCGCCATGGTGGCGACGGTCTCGTCGCGCTCGCCCTCAGCGTTCGCCTGATCCTTGCCGTCCTCGTTCTCGTAGGTCTCGCTGTAGGTGAGCGGGTTGCCCTGCTCATCGTGCGGCACGGCGCGGATGTAGAGCTTCACATAGTCGTAGCCGGTGACGTTATTTTTGATCGTGATAGCCTCGGTGCGCTCGTCGCCGGGCATGACGTTTTTGAAGTTATCAAAAAGGTCGGTATCCGTGTAGCCGCTGCCGGTGGTCTCGATCACGATATCATTGCCCTTGCGGCTGACGACCGCGTCCGCGGCGAGAGCCGGAACGGCCAGCGCCGCGAGAGCCGCGAGAATCATCGCAAGAGAGAGGAGCTTTTTCATGGATTTTTTCATATCGTTCTCCCCTCCTTAGTTCCAGTTGGGCGGCGTAATGCCCCAAGCTTGCGTAATGGCGTCGGTCGGGGTGCTCTGGATGGCCTCCGCTACAACATCGATGGACTGATATCCGCCGTCGGCATCCTCATACAGGCCGTGCAGAATTATCTCGTTCGTCAAGTTGGTTTCAGGGGTTTTGCCGGGTGCAACCGGTTTTGTGTAGTAATAATAGTCGCCGATCTTGACCCAATCCGCACCGAGGGTGAACGAGGGAAGCGTTGTCTCTCCGCCGATGTGGTTGCCGACTTTGTCCGTGCGGTAAGACACGAGCTTGACGCGGACATAGACCTCCGTGTCGCCGGTGTTTTTCACGTTCACGTCGGTCTTTTTGCTTCCGTTAAACTCTTCTACGATCTCCGTTGTCACCTTCGCATAGGTGAAGGTGTTCTGCACGGGCGTGGTGTCCGCTTTGATCCAAGCGATGGTGCCGCCGACAGCCAAAGCCAGAAGGGTGACTGTGGCGAGGACAATGGCCGTGAGCCGGACATTGATATGGGATCTTCTGCGCGCGGGGCGGCGGCCTTCGCCGGAATGCCGTCCCTCATAATGGTTCCTGTTCATCATGTCGCCCTCCTTCCTCAGTTGTTACCGTCCGTCGCGGGGGTGTTCGATTTGCCGTAGATGTTGCTGATAACGTCGTAATCGTTCAGCCACTGGTCGTTGCCCTTCGTGTTGGTGCAGGTGATCGTGCCGGTGGGATTCAACGCGCTCAGTTCCACGCCGTTATTGGCGTAGGCCGGGGCTTTATAGCGCCAGCTCCAGCCGGTGTCTTCCGTGATGGAGTATGTACCGACGGGCAGCTCATAGATGACCTGGCTGCTGTTGCCCCAGATGGCGACCTCGGAATACTTTATGCCGTCCTTGTAAACATCGAACACATAGGATTCGTTCGCCGCGCCGCCCTGCTTGGTAATCTTCAGCGTGCAGGTCTTGACGTGGAGCAGGAACGCGGGAGCACCGGGCGTTGCTGGGGCCTCCCAACCGCAGGCGGTGGTGCAATCCTGATGCACAAAGTTTGTTTGGACGGTAACATCTTCGCTGCCGATTTTGACCGTAGCCGCAACCGGAACATCCTGCTTGGTGTACTTGCCGTCTTTAAGTTTGCTTTCATCCGGCGTGTAGCTGATATCCAGCGTCGGCTTTGCGCCTAGCATGGTTACACCTTCATCTGTCGATGCGGTATTACCGTGCTTCCACGTTTCCGAACCAACCTTGTTGCCGCTGTAATCGTTGTTTGCGGGGACGCTCTCGCCGTAGTAAGCCTCGCTGTCCTTGTAGGTCAGCACCGGCTTGAAGACGTTGACGTGGCCGGTGGCGCTGCCGGTCTTGTCCACAGCCGTCTCGCCCTGCGTGCTCGTCGGATCGGTCGTCTTAGGCGCCACAGCAACTTCCACGGTGTACGTTACATCGTCCTTCAAATCGGTGAGTTCAGTAAGGACTTTATCACCATCTTTGTATTCAACGATGATATTGACATACGCCGTCTGCCACGGCTCAAGGCCGTAGGGCTTTTCCGCATCGTTCGCCTTGCTCAGATCGAGTTTAATATCATCGCCGACCGTAACGGTCGCGCCTTTTTTGAGATCGTCAAGAGTTACGCCGCCGAGCAGATAGACATTCTTGTTCTCCGCTGTTACAGCGATATCCTTAATGGGGACGTTGACGAGGGGTAAGGGAAACGTCTTGGAGGGCGTTGTTTCGCCTTCCTTATAGATGCCCGCGCTGGTGTTGTTCGTCGGCACATCGTTGCCGCCCAGGAAACCGCTCTTGGGGTCTACCGTGAAGGAGATGACCAGCTTCTTGCCGCGAACGGTGGTATTGCCATTCGTATCCGTTTCGGTGCCACACCAGTTTTTGGCGAAGTCAAAGCCGGTTACGCTGACCTGGTCGCCGTTGACCGTGGCAGTCGCGCCGCCGGAGCCGCCGCTGGTACTGCTCCATGTATAGGTATCCCCTGTCTTTCCGGTGCAGTCATAAGTATCAATCTGAATGTCGTTTGCCGTCGTTCCGGCAGGCAGCGTGAAGTACGGGGAGATGATGTCCTTCACGACCGCGGTGCCGCTCAATTCCGTGTTTGATCCGCCGGTCTGAATCTGCTGGGAAATCTGGTGGAAGATGCTGTTCAGCGTTCCCGCATCGGAGGCGGAGAGATAATAGCTGGGAGACTGCGGCGTTCCGTTGTTGGAAGAAACCTGCTGCATGAACCAGTTGCAGGCTGCGGACATCTCTGCCTCTGTATAGTTAGACCCAAAAAATGGATCATCATAGTAATCTTCATCTGGCTCTTTTCCTGCACTGCTGGCATCCGCACCGGAGAAAATGCCAATGGAATACACGGTCGCTCCGCTATCCTTAATGGCGTTTGCATTGTTGATCGCCGCATTGGCAACGTTCAGTTCAAATCCGTTCGAATCTGTCGGAGAGCCGTCGGTAAAGACGATTACGATGCGGTTGCGTGTTTCGCCTTCGGAAACGGGGTTGGCGTTCAGGATTCGTTGTGCCATATCCATGCCCAAGTCGGTTCTGGTGGCGCCACTTGCCGCCAAGGCAGTGACAGCCGCATTGACCATATCTCGTCCGTTTTGCGTGTCCATGGACTGAAGAACATCTTTCAGATTCTGATTTGTAATACTATTATACGCCACACCTACGGAGCCGCTGTTTTTTCCCGCGATGGAAAGCAGCTCTGTATTGTTTCCATTTCCGCTCTGGCTGGCAAAGCCTACGACGGCAATGCGGTGATCGATATTATCGCCGGTGGTATTGATATCACCGTCCGCTCCTGCCGCCTTTGCCGCGACGGCATTGGCGAATGTAGTTGCTGCATTTTTTAGAGCGTCAAGGCGTGAGCCGCCGCCGGAGGTGCTTATGCTGCGCTGATAAAAAGCGGGCTCAAATTTCGTGTTTGCGCCGGTGGACGTGCCAATGGCTTGTACCGTCCCGGCAGAGTCCGTGTAGGTGTATGTGTATACGTTTTGATTCTCATTCAATACACCCAGATACAGATACCCATCATCCGTGTTTTGGAAAGTAGGCGAATAACGGCTACCCTCGTTGTTCTGGTTTAAGATGGTACCGTCCTCAAGCGCATATTTGCAGTTCCAGTTTTCCCCGAACCAATCGCGTTCGCGGGTATAGATCACCTTTTTAATTTCACCGTTGACATAGGTATACAACCTATTCCGATTTTCCCAATAGTTCGTATATCCGCTGGAACCATTGTCATTTCGGCCCTTCGTTATTTTGTTAGGGGTGATCGTCTGCTGAAGCGTCACGGAAACAGACACGAAAGAGCCATCAGGCAGCTTATGCCAAAGGTTGGCACTGCCGCCGTTGTGCCGTTTTTCATAGTTTCTACTGTTTTGCGTGTTGTTTCCCGTATACGCCGTATACTGTACCTGACCGATATCTCTGTCCATGGAGCCGGACTGGTCGAGAACAAGGATGAAATCCGTCGGGATATCCTGGGTGATAAAGGTGCTCGCGCCGGTCGCGTAGGCTTCCAGCGTGATAGTATAATGGCCCGTTTTCTCGTTGTATACCGCCGTCTTGTCGAGTTTCAGGCCGTCAATTTCGGTGCCGACCTCGTTGATATCGCCGTTGTCCTCGCCGATACCGTCGTCGTCCGCGCGGGCTGTTGCGGCAGGAAGCGCCAGAGAAAGCAGGATCGCCAGACTTAAAAGCAGGGTCAGCGCTTTTCTTTTATTCATTCTCCGCTTCCTCCCTTCTCATCCCTGTCCGCCGGTGACCGGCGCGCCGAACGGGGCGACACAGGCATAGTTTACCGTGGGGCGGTAAACCTCGCTCTCCACGGGCGGCTCCGATTCCTCAATGACGATAGCGGGCAGCGGGGCGGGCATCAAGGCCTCCATACGCGCTTCAATGTCCGCAATCTGCTCCTCCGTCAGCGCTTTCAGCTCTTCCTCCGGGGTCTCCGCAATAAGGGCTTCCATTTTCTCCATTGTCTCGCACGCCATAATCCGCTCGAAGAGGTGGCACACGCAGGTGCATTCCTCGCCGGTGCAGCCCTCGAGACACGTCTCGATGTGGTTGATAACAGCCGGCGCTTCGGGAGCGACGTACAGCGGGCAGCCCTCCTTGTGGATGGTGCCGGTGAGGGGCTGGGAAACGCAGGTGCAGGTCAGAGGGCAGCCCTCTTTATGCTCTTCGCCCTCGAGGGGGGCGGGGTCACAGGTGCAGGAAAGCGGCGCGAGCGGGCAGCCCTCCTTGTGCGCCTCGCCCTCGGCGGGAGCGGGGTCGCAGGTGCAGGTGAGCTCCGGCTGCTCCGGCTGTTCCGGGGTCTCGGGCTGTTCCGGCTGCTCCGGGTTTTCCGGGTCAATGGGCTGCTCCTGTCCGCCGGTCAGCTCCTGTGTCTCGGGCGCGGGGGACGCGGTGTCAACGGTGAAATCGCTGTTCACGGCGTCCTGATCGGAGGACACGGCCAGCGTGCCCGGCAGCGCCACGGCAACGATCAGCACAAGGCTGATGAGCAGCGCAAGAACTTTCTTGTTCTTCATTTCATGACCTCCTTAAGAATTTGGGGCAAGCGTCGGCTCCGGGGGAGCGAAGGACGGCCAGCCAGTGGCTTCCAGCACGGTCTCGCCGTTGTTGGCAGACTGCACCGCAATCGCCGTTATGTCGATCATCGCCTTGGCGTTCTGGTACTCGTTGCCCATCTGCTCGTCGAACGAGACGGTGGTGAAGAGGGGCTCGGTCGTCGCGCCGGGGGCGAGGGGCTTATTATAATAGTAGTAGCCGTCCTGATACGTCCAGTCCGTGTCGTTGATGTCCAGCTTGACGGGTTCGGTAGGAAGCTGTTTACCGTTTTCCGCGTAAACATCGACAAACATCTCCACGCACACCCAGGCGGAGCCGGTGCCGACGTTTTTCACCTCGACGATCTTGGTGACCTCCGTGCCGGGCATGACGCCGACCGGGCTTTCAAACTTCTCGGTGCGAGCCTCGTCCGCCCATTCGTTGAGCTGGATGGCGACATCGCCGGTCGTGATCACGTTGTGCGCTTTGGTGTCCGCCGTGTAATAGGCCAGCGAGCCCGCCGCGAGAATGGCAATCAGGATGGCCAGCACCGACAGAATCAAAATCTTTCGCTTCATGGCTTTTACTCCCCTCAGGCTGTATTTGCAGTGTTTAACTTACATTTTTGCTATGGCTTTTTACCATAGGAGAACACCTGTGCCCCAGATGCTCTCCTATGGTCTGCACCTTTTGGGGGTGCAGACCATGGAACAAAGGAATTACTTTGCGTCAAAAGCGGCAAAAGCAGCGGTAGCGTCAGCAAAACTGTCAGCCTGAATTGCATCAGCCTCGACCAGCACGGGGAAAGTGCCATCAGCGTAAGCCTTGCCCTCGCCAAAGAGGTTCGCAATCTCTTCGTTGGTGACATCAGCATCCATGTGGACAGTGCCCCAAACATTCCAGTAGGTCAGTTCACCGGCCTTCAGCGGGTCGATACGAGTGAAGGTGTAAACGTTGTATTTAATGCCATCACGGTCAACCGTGCCGCTGTTATCATAAGCCATGGTGAATTCCTTGTTGTTGAGGCAGGTTGTCGTATACATGCTGCTGTTCAGGATCGCGGCATCCAGATCAGCGGGGAACATGACGCGGATGCGAATGTAGGCATCATTGACACCGGTGTTCTTCACATAGGGCATCTTATGATAGCTCTGACCAGGGTTCAATTTGACATTCGTGCAATCATAGGTAGCAGCATCGGCTTCAATCTGAGCATCAGTATAGAAAGTGTCGCCTGCCTTATAGGGGCTGGTATTATTGCTGCCTTCTTTGGCAACATCGGACCACAGCTCCGCGTTTTTGGGGTTAAGTTTATCTTCCGTCGTGCCATTGGCATAGCCGGCATTCTCTCGGTGAAGATTGGACTCCAGCAGCTGGATCTTTACATTTCCAACGGTGAACGTGTTCTTTGCACTCTGGGTATCGGTGAAATATGCGAGGGAGGCGCCCACAACGGCGATCGCAAGGAGGGCGACGCAGAGGCACAGCGCGGTAATCTTCTTCATTCTTGGTTTACTCCTTATTATGTATTAAGGGTTTACTAATTACTTGCTAACTTCCTTCCAAGCGTCAACAGGTTTATTCTCAAAGCCGGCCATCTGGATGGCGTAAGCCGTTACATTGACGTTAGCCGGAGCATTGTCGGTCCACATGGCGTTGTCAGCAATGGTGAACGTCTCAAAAACTTTATACTGAACTTCCGCCGCGTTCTTGGTGTATGTCTTGTAATACACGCCAGGATACTCCGTTTCATCAAGCGCCGTCCAGCCGTTCTTCGTGATCTGGCTGGCAATGGTGGGCGTTCCTTCGTATGCGGCAATGCCATTCACGACCTTCACGAAAACCCAGCTGTCTTCGCTGTCAGCCCTCACGTATACGATCGGGTCTTTGGTGTACGTCTGGCCGGGCACCAGAAGATAGCGGTTTGCCTTGTCGCGATCAGCGTTGGGCGTGCTGTCGTCCACGTCCGTCTCGTCGAGGTCGATCTTGACTTTACCGACAGAGAAAGTGTTCTCTACTTTAGCACTGTCAGTCAGGTACGCCATCGTGCCCATAACGGACGCCACGACAAGCAGCACCGCGCACAGGCTCAGGAGCAGAGCTTTGCGTTTCGTTTTCATTTTCATGAAAACCTCCTTTAAAATATTATTGCTTTCCTCTTTGATATATCGGGAGCCTTTCGGCGTTTCCCACATCATTTGCGGACGTGGCGTCCCTCGGCGGGGCGGGCGCGTCTCTTCGGCTTTGCCTCGGTCTCTTCGGCGGCGGGGCGGGCATGTCTCGGTCTCGGCTCGGCGGCCTCTTCCGCGGCGGTCTCCGGCGCGGCGGGCTTGGCGCGGCGGGGCGATTTTTCCTCTGCGGCGCGGCGGCGCTTCGGTTTCTCTTCGCTCTCGGTCTCAGATTTTTCCTCCGGGGCGAAGATGTCCGGCAGGAATGTGAGCATCAGCAAAACGGCTCCGGCGGCGATGGCCACGTACATGCCGGGGGGATGCTGGATGTAGCTTGCGACATAGCCGAGGTACGGGATCGTGAACACCGGCGTGCCGATGACATTTTTATAATGGACAAGACCGCCGTCCTCGCTCTCGTTCGCGTCGCCCTTGGTGCGGAAGCGGATGACGGAGGCGTCCTCCTCGTCCGGCACGACGGCGACAACGCGGTGCGTTGCGATGGTGTCCTCATCGAGCAGGAAGGTGATGACCTGTCCCGATTGAATGGTGTACGGGTCTACCTTTTTCACATAGATGAGCGAGCCGGTGTGGTATGTCGGCTCCATGGAGCCGGAGAGAACGGTGAACACCTGCAGGCCAAAAACTCTTGCGCCCACAAGGAGCAGCGCCAGCAGCACGACGAGCGAGACGAGAACGGTGCTGATGATGTTCCACGTTTTTCGAATGGTTTTCATTTATATGGCCGGTTCCTTTCCCGCTTCCGCTGTCAGCTCGGCACGGAAGTGGGGCGCGACAAAGCTGTAGATCTGCGCGAAGGTCCGTTCCGTTGTGGTTTCGTCGTTCTTCATGTCCCCCGCCATGACGTGCGCGGCGAAGAAAAGCATGGTTTCAAATATCTGGTGCGTTACCAAATCTATGTCCGTTCCCGGGCGGAATATATATCCGATACGGCTTGTCATCGCACGGTAATACTCCAAATGCTTTTCGCGCGCGTACAAGCGGAAATCGGAGGAGTAATAGTACCGGAGATAGAAAAGGCATTCATCCGCCTTTTCCAGAATGAACTCCCAGCTGCTCCTCCACAGGAGGAAGCAGCGCTCTTTCCACGTGAGGGTTTCGTTATACATGATCCTTGGAAACGTTTCATGCAGTTGACGTCTGAGACCGTCGTCCAGTTCCCAGAGCGCCGCGGCGAGCAGCTCGTCCTTCCCGCGGAAGGATTTATAGATGTATGCTTCGTTAAGACCGGCTGCGGCGGCGATGGCCTTGGTCGTTGCTTTTACAAGCCCCTGCTGGGCAACGACATGGATGGCGCTTTGAATGAACGCCTGTCGGATCTCTTTCTGTTCCACGTGGTTCTCCTGTATGTAGGTTTGTCGCCGGTATTATGTAAAATAAATGGTGTTATGTAAAATAAGTGATCACTTACACGATACTGACAAAAACAACAAATCCACATCCGTATTCCCGGGATTTTTTAATGGATGATACGATTTGCCGAACAAAACTGTGTTTTTTGCTGCGCATTCCGCCCTTTAATGGCATAGCCAGTCCTTCAGTATGCAGCGTAAGTATAGCATGCGTGCCAGAGAAATACAACCCCTTTTCCCCGGTTTTAGATCATTATTCCGTTAAAATTTTTCCGTTAAATCCTTACAACTGTAAGTTTCTTTACATGTGTATGCGTAACTGATGGGTGAGTAGGATGCGGACGCGGCGGCGGAGGTGGGTGGTAAGAATATAGCATGGCGAGTGGTAAAAATTTGTCGAATTATGGAGTGCTATAAACCTCTCCGTCGCGGCGCTGCGCGCCGCGCCACCTCTCCCGGAGTGAGAGGCGAGTTGGTTTGCGGAATACTTACTTGCCTCCCCCTTTAGGGGAGGTGGCTTTTGCCGCAGGCAAAAGACGGAGAGGTTTCCCGTCCAGCTCCGCGGCTACAAGCTCTTCGCCGCGGTACACGAGCTTGAGCGAGAAGAATGGCGCGTTCTCCGCAAGCAGACGGAGGAAAAGCTTATCGCCCTCCCAGAGCTTTTTCGTGAGCAGCTCGTCCTTGCCGATCCAGGCGAGCTCGCCCTCGTCGCAGGGTTTTTCCTCGCCCGTCCATTGATCCGCGGTGAACAGGTGCATATATTCGCACGGCCACACGTCGGAGACGAACGTCACGAGACCGCGATAGCGCCAGCGCGTGAGCGTGAGCCCCGTTTCCTCGCGCACCTCGCGGCGGAGGCAGTCCTCCGGGCTCTCCCCCGGCTCGAACTTGCCGCCAACGCCGATCCATTTATCGTGGTTCTCGTCGTTTTCCTTTTTGGTGCGGTGGAGCATCAGATACTCGCCGCTGCGTTCCATATAGCAGAGCGTTGTGAGTTTGGTTTCCATTTATATCTTTATATCTCCCCGGAAAACTCCGTCCACGGGTACGCCGCGGGCGGCTTTTTTTCAAATGTCAGCACCTCGCCGGTGAGCGGGTGCGGAAAGGCAAGCTTACAGGAAAAAAGCGCGATGTCCCCTTCCCCGCTGCCGCCGTACTTTGCGTCGCCCCAGAGCGGCGCGCCGCACGAGGCAAGCTGGCAGCGGATCTGGTGCGCGCGCCCGGTGTACAGCCGGACGCGGCAGAGCGAGAGCCCGGCGCGCTCTGCGAGAACTTCATAGGCGAGGCGCGCTTCGCGCACATCCTTGCCCGGCGCTTCGGCCACGAAGGTTTTGCGCCTCTTCCGGTCGCGCCATAAAAGATCGCGCAGCTCGCCGGACGGGGCAGGCAGCGCGCCGCAGGCGACGGCAAGGTATTCCTTGCGCACGTCGCCGCGCTCGATCGCGCGGCCAAGGTCGGCGGCGGCGTGGCGCGTGCGGGCATAGACCATGACGCCGGAAACGGCGGCGTCCAGCCGGTGAACGGCGTAGACGGGGGCTGCATCGTCTCCGAGCGCGGCGCGCAGCAGGGACGGCATGCCGCCCGGCTCGTCCGCAGAGAGGACGCCCACGGGTTTCACGCAGACGATGATTTTGTTGTCCAGATACAATATTTCCACAGCAATACTCCTTTGGTGCACTATATATAGTATCACATACGGGGTGGCGGGGCAAGGTGTTTTGTGGTATACTCGTTTGGAAAAAGGAGGGGATCGCCATGACGGAGATATATCCCGCGTATTACGAGGCGTTTCGCTGCACGGCAGGCGCATGCCGCCACAACTGCTGCATCGGCTGGGAAATTGACATTGACGCTACGAGTGCGGCGCGGTATGCCTCGCTGCCGGGCGAGATGGGCGAGCGCATCCGCGCGGCCATCGAGCCGGGCGAGCCGCCGCACTTCCGGCTCGGCGATGCCGGGCGGTGCGCCATGCTCCGGGAGGATAACCTCTGCGAAATCCAGCGCACGCTTGGCGAGGGGGCGCTCTGCAATATCTGCCGTGACCATCCGCGCTACCGCGTATTTCTGCCCGGACGGACGGAGATCGGGCTGGGGCTCTGCTGCGAGGAGGCGGCGCGGCTGCTCCTTTCACAGACGGAGAAAGTGACGCTTTGCGGCGAGGTTTCCGCCGCACCGCCGCGCGAAACCGTGGAGCTGCTGCTCTTCCGGCAGAAGCTGCTGGACGCAGCGCAGGACCGGCGGTTTTCTCTCGGCGGGCGGATGCAGAAAATTCTCGCGCTCGCCGGCGCTTCCCTGCCCCGGCGGACGGCACGCGCGTGGGCAGCGTTTTTCGCTGCGCTCGAGCCGCTGGAGGAGGAGTTTCCGGAAGCGCTTTCGCGGCTGGACGGGGCGGTCGATTTTGCGGGCTTCCACGCCGTTTCCGCCGCATGGGAGACGGAGTATGAGCAGCTGCTCGTCTATTTCCTGCTGCGGCACCTGCTCGCGGACGAGGGGCGGGGCGTGAAGGCGCGCGCGGCGTTCGCCGTTTTGAATACCGCGATGCTCTATGCGCTCGGCGCAGCCACGCGGACGGAAAAAGGCACGGTGAGCTTTGCAGAGCGCGTGGAGCTTGCGCGGCTGTGGTCGGCGAACATCGAATATTCCGAGGAGAATATGCGGGCGGTTCTTGATGAGTTAACGTAATTTACTTTACATAATATAGTTTTCATAATATCGAAGGAGGCGTTTTCGTTGGATATCTGGGAGAGGCTGTACGAGGCGGCGGCGAAGGAGTATCATCCGGAGGATGTTTCGCCGTTCGTGTATGCGCACCACGTTGTGTGCGCGCTGGAGGCGGATAACGGCGAGATTTTCACGGGGTTCTGCATAGAATCGTGCAGCGGCGTGATGAATCTCTGCGCTGAGCGCGTCGCGCTGCTCAACATGTACATCCGGAGCGGGCAGACGAGGGTGCGCCGGATGATCGCCTTTCGGGACAGGCCGCCCTACGGCGAGGGCAGCGGGATGCCGTGCGGCGCGTGCCGGGAGTTTTTCTATCAGCTCAACGAGGAAAACGAGGATATGGAGATCCTGGTGGATTACGCGAAGCGCGAGACCGTGACGCTCAAAGAGCTCATGCCCAAGTGGTGGGGCAAGGAAAGGTATGAACAATAATCAAACAAATCCCACTCCGTTGAGGCTCTCATGAAACCCCTCAGTCGGCTGCGCCGACCCCTCCCCTAACAGGGGGGCGGCAAAAACGAAGTTTTTGACGGAGGGGTTTGCATGAAAAAAAGTTGCCAATGGGAACTGGCCCCATTGACAACTTTCTCTTTATTCATTTACCACGTGCGGTTGCTCTGGAACGTGAGCCATTTGATCTCGGTATAGTCGTCCATGGAGAACTTGCCGCCTTCGCGGCTGACGCCGCTCTCCTTCCAGCCGCCGCAGGGAGCGGTCGTCGCGCTCAGGTACGTGAGATCGTTGATGTGCACCATGCCTGCCTCGATCTTCATGCCGAGCTCTATGGCGCGGTCCAGATAGTGCGTGAGCACCGCGGCGGAGAGACCGAAGAGGTTGTCGTTGCACTTTGAGAGCGCTTCGTCGGCGTCCTTCACGGGGATAACGCTCGTGACCGGCGCGAAGCTCTCCTCATAGAAGATGCGCATGGTCTCGTCCACGCCGCAGAGCACCGTCGGGCGGAAGAAGGGGCCGTCGTGCGTGCCGCCGCAGAGGAGCTTTGCGCCCTTCGATACGGCGTCGTCCACCTGCGAACGGACAAAGGCGCAATGGCGCTCGTCGATCAGCGGGCCGATGAACACGTCCGGGGCGGTCGGGTCGCCGACCTTGAGTGAGAGCGCGTAGTCGCGCAGCTTCCCGCAGAACGCCTCGTACAGCGGCTCTTCCACGAGAATGCGCGATGTTGCCATGCAGAGCTGTCCCTGGTTGCTGAAAGCGCCGAGACCGGCGGTCTTTACGGCCTCGTCGAGATCGTAGTCGCGCAGCACGATCAACGGGTTTTTGCCGCCGAGCTCCATCGCGGTGCGCTTGAAGTCCTGCGCCGCGGCCATGGCGATCTTCCGTCCGGCGTTCCCGCCGCCGGTGAACGACACCATGCGCACGCGCTTATCCTGCGCGAGCACTGCGGAAAGGCTCTCGTCCGCGACCGGAACAATATTGAGCACGCCCGCCGGGAGGCCGGCCTCGTGCAGCACTTCGCCGAGCAGCAGGCACACCGCCGGGGTGTGCGGCGACGGCTTGAGGATGAAGCTGTTGCCCGCGGCGAGCGCGAACGCGAGCTTTTTCACCGAGAGGATCAGCGGGTAATTGAACGGGAGTATTCCCAGAATCACGCCGAGCGGCTGGCGCACGGCCATGGACAGCTGCCCCGGCTTGCCCGCCGGGTACACCTCCGTCGTGTGGCGGCGGCATTCGCCCGCCGCGACGCGGAAGAGATTCACACTGCCGGCAAACTCGCCGCGCGCGATGAGCTGCGCTTTGCCGCCCTCGCGGACGAGAAGCTCCATGAACTCCGCCTCGCGCGACTCCATGATGTCCGCCGCGCGCAGCAGCACGCGCTCGCGCGCGTCCGCCATCGTTTTCGCCCAGCCGGGGAAAGCCGCCGCCGCAGTCGCGAGCGCGGTCTCCACGTCGGCCGCACCGGCGCGGTGCACCGTGAAGAGGGGCTTGCCCGTCGCGGGCTCGATGTCCTCGCGCACGCAGCCGTCGGTTTGCGGCGTCCATGCGCCGTT
This sequence comes from uncultured Oscillospiraceae bacterium, assembly GCA_934511165.1. Taxonomy (GTDB): domain Bacteria; phylum Bacillota; class Clostridia; order Oscillospirales; family Oscillospiraceae; genus Apopatocola. The sequence continues at coordinate 14,866 of CAKSWA010000045.1, forward strand.
CAGATACAGGGGATACTCGTTTCTCATTGGGTCACTCCTATTTTATTGGTATGGTTTGTTTATATCAGGTCACAACGCCGCGGATGAACGGCGGACGGACGGGCGCTTCGTCGGAGAAGGTGTAGCATTTCAAAAGCTCTTCCACCGCCGCGGCGGCGTCCGCTTCGGTTTTGGCGTGGATGGTGGCGAGCGTGTCGCCTTTGTGGAGGTACGCGCCGTCCTTCGCCGCGAGCACGACGCCGACGGAGAGGTCAATCACATCCTCCTTCGTGGCACGGCCGCCGCCAAGGTGCATGGAGACGAGGCCGATGTCCTTTGCCTCCATCGCGGCGATAAAGCCGTCGCGCGGCGCTTTCACGGTGTGCACGACCGGCGCTTGCGGGAGAAGCGAGGTATCGTATACCGCCGCGGGATCGCCGCCCTGCGCGCGCACCATAGCAGCGAGCTTATCGAGCGCCGCGCCGCTCTCGATGGACTTTTCCAGCCGTGCGCGGGCCTCCGCTTCCGTTTCGGCAAGGCCGCTGCGGACGAGGATGTTCGTGCCGAGCACGAGACACAGCTCGCGAAGATCCGGCACATCCGCCCCGCGCAGGACGGAAATGGCTTCCTTAACCTCCAGCGCGTTGCCGACGGCGAAGCCGAGCGGCTGATCCATATCGGTCACGACGGCGGCCATGTTGCGCCCGGCGTGCTTGCCGACGCTCACCATCTGCCGCGCGAGCTCAAAGGCGGATTCCTCCGTCTCCATGAACGCGCCGGAGCCGGTTTTCACGTCCAGCACAATGGTGCGCGCGCCGGAAGCGAGCTTTTTGGACATGATGCTCGATACGATCAGCGGGATGGAATTCACCGTTGCGGTCACATCGCGCAGCGCGTACATTTTCTTATCCGCCGGGGCGAGGTTCGCCGTCTGCCCGGCGATGACGAAGCCGACATTTTCCGCGTTTTCGAGGAATTTTTCGGGCGTCATGGCAGTGGAGAAGCCGGGGAAGGATTCGAGCTTATCAATCGTGCCGCCGGTGTGGCCGAGACCGCGGCCGGACATTTTCGCCATTTTGCCGCCGCACGCCGCCACCATCGGGCACAGCACGAGCGAGGTCTTATCGCCGACGCCGCCGGTCGAGTGCTTGTCGGCGGTGTGCTCGCCGAGCGGCGAGAGATCTACCACGTCGCCGGAGTGCTCCATCTCTATGGTGAGCTGCGCCGTTTCCTCCGGCGTCATGCCGCGGAAATAGATGGCCATCATCAGCGCGGACATCTGGTAGTCCGGGATGTCCCCCGCCGTGTAGCCGTGAACGATAAAATGCAGTTCCTCCTGCGTGAGGGTCTGACCCTGTTTTTTCTTTTCGATCAGATCGGTCATATGCATGATGCAACACCTCTTTGATGGAATTTTACCACATTCTATGCGCGGAAACAAGGTTTTCCCCCGCGGGCGAAAAATGACAGCATAAGAAATTTTTCTGTTGACAATTCAGGCCGCAAATGCTATTATAGGCAAGCTGACAGTATGCGCGAGTGGTGGAATTGGTAGACTCGCTAGATTCAGGTTCTAGTGTCCACTCCGGACGTGGGGGTTCAAGTCCC
>CAKSWA010000046.1 GCA_934511165.1 uncultured Oscillospiraceae bacterium
AGCACCCCCTGATGTAGTTCTATTTTCCTACATCAGGGGGTGTTTTGTCTATTGTCCGTTTTTACTGGTCCTGTTCAAAAGGAAAGCGGGAATTTTTTGTTATCTCAGCTTTTTGAGCTCTTCGAGCACCGAGTACGGTATTGCGAGATTGCCGCAGCCCGTGCCCATGGAGATATGGGTTTTGCGCGTGCCGTGGTAGTCGCTGCCGCCGGAAACGCCCATGCCGTACTTCTCCGCGGCGCGCAGCAGCCACGCGGTCTGCTCGGCGGAAAACTCGGAATAATACGCTTCCAGCGCCCGGATGCCGAGCGCCTTTGCCGTTTCGATCAGCTCGATGAGCTCCGGCTCCGGGTAATGGTACTGCATCGGGTGCGCGAGCACCGGTACGCCGCCCGCGGCGACGATCGTTTCCACGGCTTTTGCAATGGAGATCCGGCGCTTCGGCAGATAGTACGGTTTGCCCTCGCCGAGGTACTTTTCAAATCCCTCCTTTACGGAGGAGATGTATCCCTTGCGTATCAGATGCTCGCAGAAGTGCGGGCGGCCGAGCACCGAGTCCGGGTACTCCTCGCGCAGCTGCGCGATGGAGATATCAAACCCGTCGCGCTCGAACATCGCGGCAATCTTCTCGTTCCGTTCGTCCCGCTCGGTCTTCACCCAGTCGAGCACCGGGCGGAGCTGCGGCGCGGCGGGGTCGATGAAATAGCCGAGGATGTGGACGTTGTTGTCGCGGTAGTCCGAGGACACCTCGATCCCCGGCACGACCTCCACGCCGAGCTCCGCCCCGGCGCGCATCGCCTCCGGCACGCCGGAGACGCTGTCGTGGTCGGTGATGCTCACCGCGGCAAGGCCGAGGGCCGCCGCCTTTTCCACCGCGGCACGCGGCGAATCCGTGCCGTCCGAGGCCGTCGTATGAATATGCAGGTCAATATAACTCATGGATAAATGGGTTTCCTTTTGCGGAGAATTTTGCCCGTCAGGGCTTCCAGTCGTAGCTGCCGCTGTTCTGGCTGCCGTTCTGGCCGTTATTCTGGCCGTAGGGGTTCTGCTGGTAGGGGTTCTGGGTATAACCGCCTTGCTGACCGTAGGGGTTCTGCCCGTAACCGCCCTGGCCATACCCGCCGCCGTAGCCGCCGGAGGGGTATTTGGGGCTGTCGCCGTACTGGTTCCAGCCGGGCTGGCTGTCCTTGCAGAGCCAGATGATCAGGATGATCTGCCCGACGAGGGGGATAAAGTTCAGGAAGAACCACGCGCCGCTGCGGCCGATATCGTGCAGACGCCGCCAGCAGACACCGAGGCCGGGCAGGAACACGCCGATGTTCCAGAGCGAGAGCAGCAGCGAAGGAAAGTTGCTGTCGGTATTGCGGACAAACGCGGTGAGGACCGCGGTCACCGCCCAGTTGAGCAGCGCGAAGTACCAGTACTCGCTTCGCCGCGCGCGGCCGGAAAAGCAGAGGTACTTCTGGAATACGGATGTGATGGCTTGCTGAAAGCTCATGGGTTTATCTCCTTCCGGTTTGTCTTTTTCTGTGTGGGAATATAGTATCGTACTTTCCCCTCGATTGCAAGAGCCGTTCCGGCGGGTTCCCGGCAGGTTTTTCTCGCCGCATTTATATCTTCTTTATATACTCCCTTCTTTTTGCCAACATTTTTGCTATCTTTTTTCAAAAAAGTACAGAATGTTTGTTATTTCTATTGCTATGGCGCGTTTTAGGGCGTATAGTGGACAGGCATGTTTTTTTGGAGGGATTTTCGTGATTGCTTCGTTTTTTGCCGGATTAAAGAGAGAATTTTCCGGCTACAACGCCGCGAGACTGATGAAGGACGTTCTTGCCGGTCTCACGGTATGCGCCGTGGCGCTGCCGCTCGCGCTCGCGTTCGGCGTTTCATCCGGCGCTTCCGCCGCGGCGGGACTCGTTACGGCGATTATCGCCGGTATCGTCATTGCGCTGCTCGGCGGCGCGTCGTTCCAGATTTCCGGCCCCACCGGCGCGATGAGCGCGGTGCTCGTCGGCATCGTGGCAACGCACGGCTTGCAGGGCGTATTTTTCGCGTGCTTCGCCGCCGGAATCTTACTGCTGCTCGCCGGTGTGCTCCGGCTCGGGCGGCTCATCAGCTTCATTCCGATGCCCGTCATCATGGGCTTCACATCCGGCATTGCGATCATCATTGCGCTCGGCCAGATCGACAATTTCTTCGGCACAACGTCCGAAGGGCTTACAAACATCGAAAAGCTGCTCTCCTATGGGCGGCTCGGCTTTCATGTGAACTGGCAGGCGGCGCTCATCGGGCTGCTCGTCGTGGCAATCATGATCCTCTGGCCGAAAAAGTGGGGCGCGCGCGTCCCCGGCTCGCTTGTCGGCATCATCGTGGCCGCCATCACTGCGGGTGTATTCCACATGGATTCTCTCGCCACCGTCGGCGACATTCCCCGCACGCTGCTGCTCGCCGACCGGCTGGATCTCTCGTCGCTCAATTTTGCGATGGTCAAAGACTTGCTCTCACCCATCGTGACGATCGCGGCGCTCGGCATGATCGAGAGCCTCCTTTGCGGCGCTTCCGCCTCACGCATGAAGGGCGAGGCGTTCAACGCCGATCAGGAGCTGATCGCGCAGGGTGTCGGCAACATCCTTCTGCCGCTCTTCGGCGGCGTGCCCGCCACGGCGGCCATCGCCCGCACGAGTGTGGCGGTCAAGTCCGGCCAGCAGACGCGCCTGACGAGCGTTTTCCACTCGGTATTCCTGCTCGCGTCCATGTTCCTGCTCGGCGGCGTGATGGCGCGGCTGCCGCTCTCGGCGCTCGCGGGCGTGCTCATGGTCACGGCGTGGCGCATGAACGACTGGTCAGGCATCCGTTACGTCTTCCGCCACAAATTCAAATCCGGCATCAGCCAGTTTCTGCTCACGATGGTCGCGACGGTCGTATTTGATCTCACGGTCGCGATTCTGTTCGGCGTTGTCTACTCCGCCATTTTGTACATGGCCAAGTCCAGCCAGATCCGCGTGAGTTTTTCGGCCATCGATACGAACAAGCTCCGCGCCATCGACGGCAAGCCGCCGATCCTCGAATCCGCGGGCGTGGCGTATGTAACGGGCGCGCTGTTTTTCGGCGCGGTGGACGAATTCAATCACCGTATGGCGGAGATGCCCGCCTACGATCATGTGATCCTCTCGATGCGCGGCATGCCGAGCGTGGACGTGTCCGGCGCGCAGGCGATGCTTGAGCTGTGTGAGAATCTGCTTGCGCTGGGCAAGACCGTGGCCTGCTGCGGCATGAGCGAGAGCGTCCGGCGCTACTTTGACCGCGCCGGGATCACTGAGGTTCTCGGCGAGAACGCGTATTTCTGGAGCGCCGACCAGGCGATCCTCGATCTGCTGGACGCGGAAATTGTGGAATAAATTGCATATATGAGCATATATGATTTGAGCCGCGGAGGGAATTCCCTCCGCGGCTCATTGCTTTACAGGCTTGGCATGCAGCAGGGGGCGGTTTCGTTTTTCAAAATCCCCGGCGGCGCATGTTATAACCGTAGTTGAAGGGAGGAAGGAAAAGCGATGATAAACCGTTCCATCGAAAATGCCTTTGCAGAAAAAGAGGCGGCATTCGGCAGGATTCTGGAGGACGGCGACAAACTTACGATCGAAACGGAGGGATAAGGCAATGGCAACGACAATGGCGGCCATATGTGCGCTTCTGGGTCTGGGGCTTCTGATCTGGGGGTTCGCTGTCGCGAGTTGGTGACGCGAGCTTGCAGCGCACACAAAACATCACAAAAAGGAGAGGATGATTACATGTATCAGAGAATGCGCATCAGTGTGATCCGCGATCCCGGCGGCGACAGCCTGATCCGCTGTCAAGGCGACCTTTGTGGGCGCGGTAAAGGCGTGGTCGATGGAAGTCTTCTTCTGGTTCCGCCCAACACCACTGCCTATGCTTTCTGCAACGGCGTGATCTCTCCGGCGATCCCGCCGGGGCGGTACGAGCTGCTTAACACCGGAATCCCTTCGCCGTTCTTCCATAGGCTAAAAATCATTCTTACCCGCGGCGATCCCGGCACCGATCTACGCGTTTTCTTCATTTCCGAAAGGACGAAATTCTATAAGCTCGGCACCGGGGAGCTGCTTTTCACGAAGCGTTTAGGTCAACAATTCTCCTTCACAATGACCGCACTGGCCGCCTGTGGACTCGCCATGTCCGTTTCGGATCCCCTGAGGCTCATAAAAACGCTGGTTGGCTCTTGCACCGCGCTCGGCGAAGAGAATGTTGAAGCATGCTATCGCCATGCGATCCTGACCACCGTACGTGAAGCGCTCTCGCGGGAAATCAACAAGCTTACTATCACCGAATTCAACAGTCATTTGACAGATATTTCGAGCGCGGTCTTCCCGGTCGTTTCCAAAGAGCTGGACGCCTACGGCCTGCATCTTGCGTCGTTTAAGGTCGAGGCAATAAACATCCCGGAGACGGAGCGCGGCAAACTGTTCGCCATGGAACAGAAATACGTGGACACAGATGTGGAGTTCGATAACTTGCAGCGCATCTTTGGCGGCTCGCTGAAAGACCGAACGGCAGCAGAAGCCTTGACCGGCATTCCCAGCCGGGGGCAGATTCTGCCCGCCGGAACCGGGGGCGGTATGGTGACGCCCCTGATACAGCTGGCCATGCTCAGCCGGGCCATGAAGAACCCGGATCTCTTCGACGGCATCACGGACATGTATACCGGTGCTTCCTCTTCCGATGATGAAAAGAAAGGAACGACTTGACGATGAAACGCCATTACTCTCTCATTCTTCCCGTTGCCGTTGGTCTCGCGGCGGTGTTCCTGCCGCCTCCGCCGCCTCTTCCGCCGCAATACGGATCTTACCGATACGGGAGGTAATTTGTCGTGCCAAAGAAGAATGTAGCCTCTCTTGCCGAAAAGTTCCCGGAGGCTGTCCGCTGGGGCGATGTACCGGATCAAAACCGTCCCGACGTGAACACCGGCAGGGGTTGCTCGGCGGCTTATGCAGAGGAGGTTCGATTGCTCCTTGAGAAGCATTTCGGGACACCCGTGCCCTCTCTTACACTTGACGCACCGCCCCGCGGAGAAAAGAACACGCGGTATTTTCTTATACTGGATGACGCAGAGAAAGAGAAAATCCGCGCGCTGCGCGATACATTCAACGCGCTTCCTGCCGCGGTCAAGGCCGGTTTCCCGGAGCTCATTCAGCCTGAAGCGAAGCCGAAACCGCAGCGGCAGGCCATCCGGTGCGTCAAGCTTCAGATGAACCGGGAAGTGTGGGTCATACAGTTCTACACCTTGGAGGGGGTGAAATATCACCGTTCTCTCGGCCGGACCATCGCGGCTGCGCTGCTCCCCGGCAAGCGTCCGTTCATCACGCTCTCCTCGGATGCTCCTGCAAGCGAGTTCTACGGGCTGTGGAACCCGCCGCAGGACAAAAGCGACTTTTTCTATCCCGGCCGGAACGAAGGAATGCGCTACAGCGTAAACAAAAATCTTATGGAGAATCGTGCCTTCCGCGGTTTCGTGGTTGGCTTTCTCCGGACGGTCGCCGCGGCAGAGAAAAAACACATTCTTAAAGACGCTGCGCGCACCATTGAGCGTTGCGGCTGCTTTCTGCCGCAGCTGTCGTTTCCGGCTCTTCTCAAATTTCATACGCCGGGCGAGATCATCGCGAGCGTCCTCCCGGCGCGAAATGTCCTAAACCGCAATCTCAACACCCTCGATCTGAACGCCGGGTACGTCGCCGCCCGTTTCCTTTCGATGATCGATCCGCAGGATCGCCCGGCGCTTTCGTGCATCACGGCCGAAGACGTACATCGTGTCCTTGCGAATGCGCCCTCGGTTCTGTTTCACGGCATGGGCACGAGAGCCGGGGTCACAGCCTATCTCGACGCCTACATAGCAGATAAGTTTCGACAGGAGCCCTTTGATTTCAATCCCTCCGGGGCGTTGGCCATGGCGCGGGATTACCTGAACATGTGCGAAAATCTGCATGTAAAGATAAGGTATGGCCTTGAGCCGGAGGCATATCTGCGCGCCCATGACGAGCTTGCCCGGCTGCAGCGGGATCGCATAGCGGAACAGGAAGATGCGCAGCCGCTGATCACCGAGCCCTCCGGATTCGACAAGCTGGAAGCTGTCTTGCCGGGCGAATTTACCCGGATGCGGTCAACAAGGCAGCTCCGGCTTGAGGGTCAGCGCCAGCGGAACTGCGCATTCAGCCGCCGCGGGCTCCTGCGCTCAGATACGGCCGCGATTTTTCATTGGGACTGCGGGGAAAAGTCTTACACCGTGCAATTTGGCATACTGCCAAACGGCCGGTATAGTATTGACGAGATGCGCGGCCGCTGCAACGAGCCCTGTCTGCCGGAGCACCGGCGAAAGCTGGAGGGGCTTCTCCGCGGGATCAACCGCAAGGGAGCGTTGGGGGCATAGCATCACAAAGCTTAACCGCCGCCAGGCAGCTGCCCGGCGGCGGTTAAGATGCTTCATTTCTCAATTTTAAAAGGGTTTTCGTCCCAGCGGTCTGGCTTCAGAACGCTTCGCTTTGCAACGCTTTTCGGGTTTTCCTTGGATATTGCGTCAACGGCTGCGATCAAAAAGGCGCCGCTGACAATTGCCCAAAACCAGCGGCGAAATGCAAAGAGGATCGCTGTCACGAATGCGATGCCGGCGGCAAGAAAAATATACGTCAGGAGCGGGACTTTCTGCTCGGCATAGTTGTCCCGGCGGGATTCATAAACATTTTCGGCGTAATTTCGCATCTCGTCTGTAACAGCGTTGAATCGCACGAGCTTTTCCCAGACTCCGGATGCATACCCTTTTCCGCAGGGGTCGAGATCCTGAAAATCGTGTGTCTCGGCTTTTAAAATAAGATGATAAAGACGCACCTCGAGCGGATGATCGGCTGCCAGCTGCCGGAAAAGGTCGGACGCTGTAGGCCAGTTTCCGGCTTCGAGATGGGCTATTGCCTTAGCATACTTCCGGCTGTCTTCCATCTGCTTTTTTGCATCATCGAACTGGTCGATCGGCGTCCCACAGAGATCACAAACGAGCCTCATCTTTTTGTTCAGATGATAGGTGCTGCAGCCGCATCGCGGGCAGGCCTGCGTTTGATTCATCATAAGATCCCCTCCTGTATTCTGTGTTAAACACAGTATCTCACATTTCAAAAAGGGAAATGGGAAATGAAAAGCAGCCCCCGCAGACGGTGAACAGGACCAGTAAAAACGGACAATAGACAAAACACCCCCTGATGTAGGAAAATAGAACTACATCAGGGGGTGCTGTTATGTCAAAAAGAGAATATACCCATGTACGGTTGCTGTATCCAGAGATTAAAGCAATGATAGAAGCAGGGAAAACGCAGCGGGAGATCGCGGAATACTATGGATTCAAGGACAAGTATGTAGTAAAGGGACTGTTTGCTTATACGGCATACCCTGATATTATTATGGAGAGTCTTTAACTCGCAGTGAACCACAAAACAATTACAATCAAAGTCTAAATTAGAAGTTGGAGGTGTTTCTCATTGCCAATCATAACAAATCTGTTATGATTAGAATTTAAAACAATATTATACAAAAATTTTATGCTGTGCTAGTATTATTTTGTTGCAACAGACAGACGGCGCGCCCTTGTGTCAGAGTTCAGAAAAATCCAATCTAAGTTTATACCCTATATTTTAATGCAGAATCTGGGAGGTTATTCGTTTCTGCTTTCGTAACAGGCATAGTGCAGGATTATATTATTCCTTTCTATTGACATCGAACTGGAATAATTCGAAAACTTCCAACAAGAGCTATTCACTTCTACTTTAAAGTGGCGGCTCTCGCCAAATTCTGCCCCTAAAGACCCTTAAAAAAAGAAAGTGAGGGAATCCTTATGACTTGGTCTCCTATTTTGGCATTCGCAGTGATTGCGCTGGCATTTGGCATTGGCGATGTGATTGCTGCAAAGACACGCGGCGTTATCAGTTCCGTCTTGGTGGCTATTCTTTTGTTCCTTGTATTTGGAAGTACGTTCAAACTTCTTCCTGCCGATTTGATGAATCAGTCTGGCCTGATGAGCCTTATTCCCACGTTCGGTATGGCTCTTATTCTCGTGAATGTGGGTTCTATGCTTGATCTGAATGTTCTGAGACGTGAATGGAAAACCGTCCTTGTTTCGCTTGCAGGTGTGGCTGGATTAGTAGTGATCTACCTCACTGTTGGCACATTGATTTTTGGCAAGGAGTACGCTCTGGGAGCGATGGGCCCTGCCTCTGGCGGTATGGCAGCAACCATGATTCTAACTGCTGCGGCGAACGAGGCCGGACGTGCAGATCTGGCAGGTTTCGTCGCTTCGGTGATGGCCCTTCAGGTTCTGGTTGGACTCCCTATTGCATCCTTCTGCCTGCGAAAAGAGGCTAACCGATTCTTAAATGCTGGCGAAAATCAGCGGGCCAAAATGCTGGAAGAAGGCAGAAAACTGAGCATTCGTATTTTGCCTGAAACCCCCGAAGTACTGGACACCCCGAATATCCATCTGGCTCGAGTGGCACTTGTTGGGTTTATTGCCTATATGGTGACTTCCCTGACTGGTATTTCCACAGGTATTACATATTTGGTGGGTGGTGTGCTGTTTGCTGCCTTGGGTGTCATTGAACCGGGTGCTGTTCGAAAAGCTGGTGCGGAGGGCCTGCTGATGCTGGCTACTTACTGCAGTGTCACCAGCAGCTTCGTGAGCATGACTCTTTCACAGTTCGGCGGAATGCTTCCGTCAGTTGTTGGCCTGTTGCTGATTGGAGCAATCGGTGTTATTGGATTCTCTATATTAGTTGGAAAACTTCTAAAATGGAGTCCGTGGCTGTCTGTTGCTGTTGGTATCGGTTGTATGTTGGGCTATCCTGTAAACTATGCTGCAGCCATGGAAGTTTCTTCTGGCGTATCCAAGGGAAGAGGACTCAATAAAGAAGATGAGCAGAAATTGGTGGATCAGTTACTGCCCAAGATGATCGTCTCTTGTGTGGTATCGATAAGTATTGCTTCTGTGATACTGGCAGGCGCCATCGCCCCTATTTTGTTTGGTTAAATGACAAATATGAATACGCTTTTGAACGATGCGCGGATTCTGCAAGAAGAGATTGTTGCAAATCGTCGCGCGATTCACAAATTTGCAGAAGTAGGGTTTGATTTACCTCATACCTATGCCTACGTCTTTGATAAGTTGATCGAGTATGGCTATAACCCCCAAAAGGTTGGTAAGATGGGCATTACCTGTTTGGCGGGGAAGCCTGGGGCCACTATCTTGCTTCGGGCAGATATGGACGCTCTTCCCATGATGGAGGAGAGCGGAGAAAGCTTTGCTGCCACCAATGGCAATTGCCATTCTTGCGGACATGACTGCCATACCGCAATGCTCTTAGGAGCAGCCAAGCTCCTGAAAGAACGGGAAAACGAACTGTGCGGAACAGTAAAGTTCATGTTTCAGCCTGCCGAAGAGATCATGGGCGGAGCCCTAGATATGTTGGAAAATGGCATCTTAGAAAACCCTAAAGTGGATATGGCTTTGGGCCTTCATATCATTACCGGAAACGAAATCAGCAAGTCAGGGCGTATCTGCTGTATTCACCATTGTGTAGCTACTTCAGGCGATGCAATAAAGATTACTGTGCAGGGAAAGGATGCCCACGGCTCACTGCCGGAAAAAGGTGTAGATGCAATTCATATTGCTGCTCATATCATCCTGGCCTTAGAGGAACTGACAGCTCGTGAGCTTCCCATGAAGCAGGACAGTATTGTTTTGGTGGGACGTATTGTGGGTGGTACAACTTGCAACAGCGTAGCCGGTGAGACAACACTGGAGGTATCTGTTCGTACTAACGGCCCTGAAGAGCGCAATTTTCTTCTTAAACGAGTTGAGGAAATCGCCACCGGTGTAGCAGCTACCTTCCGGGGAAAAGCAAAGGTAGAACATTTATATGGTGCTCCACCACTTGTAAACCCCGAACCGGAGTTGTTGGAAATTCAGTCATACCTAAGGGAAATGCTTCCACAGGAATTTGTTGTAGACTGTCCCAAGATGGGTGGAAGTGAGGACTTTACGATGGTTTCCGAACGGGTGACATCAGTATTTCTTCAACTTGGAGTGGGAAGCATTGATGAAGGCTACCCATGCGGTCCCCATCAGCCTGCTATGCGGGTGGATGAATCTGCCCTCCCAGTGGGTGTGGCCGCTTATACTCAATGTGCTTTGCGCTGGCTGGAAGAACACCAAAATGAAGAACCTAGATTTGATAGATAAAACTGGGGGAATTGCTTCCTTTTTGATGAGTAAAAATCATGTTAGGAATTGTGTTTAATGCAGCGAGTGTGATATGCGGCAGCTTTTTTGGCGTGCTGGTTGGGAAAAAATAAATCATTCCTTTGCAGAAGTAATGAATCAGGTCTTGCCGTATTGCAAAACTGTGTGACTTTCCAGTAGCAGATATGCTTCCAGCCCTTGTAATAGTCTTTCCCTTGAGTGCACTTTGGGGCCGGATTCCGCTCTAATCTAACTTATTCTCAAAAGCCATCTTTCAAGTATAGAAATATTTATGGTATACTGGCAATGTCCTGAAAGTGGGTAACGAAAAGGAGTTGGATATATGACGATTGAACGGCTCCGCTGTTTTGTGGCGGCAGCAAAGCACTTGAATTTCACTCGGGCAGCAGCAGAACTGCACATGGCCCAAACTGCCATGAGTCGGCAGATTGCTACGTTAGAGGATGAATTAAACTGTCGCCTATTTGATAGGACCAATCGGTCTGTCCAACTCACCCCCGCGGGCAAGTGCTTTTTTGATGGAATTGGCCCTTTGCTGAAATTATATGATAAGACCATAGAAGAAACTCAAGTAGTAAGTAAGCGCTTGGCAGGAGAACTGCGGGTAGGAATTGGACAGTATGAGCAAAGTTTTGTCTCTGAATTGGTGCGGGAATTTCATCAGAGTTATCCAATGGTAGAGGTAATGGTAACCAAGTATGGCTATCAGGACTTGCTCGAACACTTGGTCACAGGAGAGATAGATGTGGCGTTTGCCCTCCCAGTCAGCACTGAATATCTGGCAGATCAAGAGGTAGAGATACGGGAACTCTTCTATTCGGATGTTTGCATTGCGGTGTGTGAGAATCATCCGATGGCTGGTGCAAAGACATTTCCGAAGGAACGCTTTGAGCAAGAGCGTCTTTTAACTATCAGTGAAGAGGATGGTCCATGTTCTTTTCGTATCTTGATTGAAAAATTTGAAAAAAAACACGTGCGCTTTAAGGATATTCGTCGAGTAAACAGCCTGGATGCAGCACTTTTGATGGTCAAGGCGGGGCTGGGCATTGCTATAATCCCTGAATTCTTAAAAGTAAGGGTGCCAGAGGGAGTTACCACAGTTCCTACCAGAGGTTGGCAAGCGGCAGGGAATCAGTTTGTGGCTATTTCACGCAAAGGTCATAAAGAATCGCAGGTTGAAGCTTTTCTTCAGGGAATCGCAACATCCCATACTCTTTGGGAACAAATGGAACTACTTAATGTCTACTGAACAATAGCCTATTTTTCCACGGGCATGAAAATAGCCAGCAGATATGTAAGCAAACGCAAAATGGCGCACTGAATCTTGCGGAGATTCAGCACCAGAACGGACATAGCAATCACATGGGCAGCCGTTTCCCGCAGTTTAGCGGTGACAAGTCCCATACCGCATTTTCGCTTTGCCAGACTGAACTTGCGCTCCACTTCCACGCTCGCACTCATCCCGGTAATCCTGAGCCTTGTCTCTGGTTTCGCCCTTCTTAGGACGTCCCAGTGCCGGACCGGATAGCCGGATTCCGTGTGCCTTGCAATAGTTGAGATTCTCACGGTTTCGGTAGATCTTGCCTGCCAGAATGCGGCTTGGATAATGTCCTTCCCGCTCCCGGAACCGTTCCGCCATCTCCTGCAGATTCCCAGCTTCATTGTAGGCATCAAAAGAGCAGCATTCCAGCCGTGTCCATCCATCTACAACACTGATGTCCAGCTTGGCGCCAAACTCCACCGGCTTGCCTGTTTTTCCCCGTACGATGGGACGGACGAAAGGCTGGCTCACACTGACGATTCGGTCATTCACATGGTGGGTGTGGTTATCATACATGTACTTCTGCTGCTCATAGATGGTGCGGACCGTATCCAGACGTTCCATCTGCCGTGTGGTCAAGGTTTTTCCAAGGGACAGTTTGCCATCTATGGCATCGAGGTCACGCCGGAGATAAGTCAGCTGCTTTCCGATTGCTTTGCGGGTCATCTTGGCGGTATGCTTGCGACATCTTGTGTATTTCAGGTAATCTTTCCGGGCCCGCTTGCGGTAAGTGCGTGGCTTCTTCCCATCCGCGGGATCATGGAGAACATCCAGAAGCGCCTCGGCGTTCTCTCTGGCCTCATTGAGCAGAGAAACGTCCTGGGGATAACGGATATTGGACGGTGCACAGGTGGCGTCCACAATCATGGTGCCGCTGTTTCCGCCTGTTCCTGGATGATTGCCAGAGTCATTATCGTCATCCCTGGATTTGGCCTCTTTTTCCTGACGCTCCTTTGCGTCCCGCACGATCATCTCATTTTTTTGACAAAGGACAGCATGGTTTTCAATTCCGCGGAGGAAATCAATGGCCTGTACGTTGTCTTAAACGGAACACTGGAATCCTTTTTCTATGAAAACGGAAACTATTACACAAACAAGATCCTCAAGCAGGGCGCAATCGTCGGGACGAGCCGGTTTTTGACCGGCGGCCGTCACACGGGATTGAAATGCCGGACCGATGCGATCGTTGCCTATGTTTCCCATGATGTCCTGATCCGCTGGGATAAGCAGGCGCTGCTGCAGCTTCTTTCCACCCAGTCCCAGAAAAACCAGCACCTGATCAACCAGATCACAACGCTGTTCCTGTGCTCCTGTACGAAGCGGCTGCTCCTTTTCCTGTACGAAATGGCAAAGGACAATCTCACCATGGGAAGAATGGATATCCCGGTTCAGATCTCCATATCCAACAAGGACATTGCCAGCATCATCAACACCTCCCGGGAGATCGAGCTTCTCGCGGTGGTTGACGGCGAGGTCGTTGGCACCGCTGGGATAGACGCCGTCGGAACAAAATACAAAGTGGCGCACCGCGCCGAATTCGGCATCAGCGTGCTGAAGGAATTCTGGGGGCTTGGCATCGGCCGCGCGATGATGGACGCGTGCATCCAATGCGCGAGAGACGCCGGGTATGTCCAGCTGGAGCTGAGCGTGGTGGCGGACAACGCTCAGGCGATCGCCATGTACCAAAGGGCCGGGTTCGTGGAATGCGGCCGGAACCCCAGGGGCTTCCGCTCACGGGCGGCGGGGTATCAGGAAGTTGCTTCCATACTTCTGACGCTGTGACGCACCCCGCAAAGAAAAACATACGGCAGCAGAGGAAAAGAAACGTCTATGGAAATTCGCCCATTGGATAAGGAAACCTATGCGGGCAGGAAATTTACCGCCCGGTATACGACAAGCGGGTATTACGATATCGCCGTCTCGGAAGGCGGCTTTGCGATGCAGTATACGCCGTTTGAAGCGCCTCTCGAGCGCGTGAATTTGGAGCCGTATTTGGACGGCGTGGAGCTGGTCGTTGCCGGCGGAGAGTCGGACAGGGACGCAAGACCTCTGGACTACGAATGGGTGCTGGACATCCGCGAGCAGTGCATCCGAAAGCAGGTCAATTTCGAGTTCCGCCAATGCGGAACGCACTCCATCAAAGACGGCAGACAGTATAAGCTCCAGACCCGAGACCTGTGCCGGCAGGCGCGTCTGGCCGGTATCAACTACCAATGTGAGCCGAGCCGGGATAATAAACGGGAGTCATCTTATGCATGATACATTGACGGTAAACAACGCGGGATATGCCGTGATCAAGCTCCTTGGCAAGGGAAAGGGCGGCTATTCCTATCTCGTGACGGACGGCGAGCGGGAATACGTTCTCAAGCAGATCCACCACGAGCCGTGCGAATACTACACCTTCGGCGACAAGCTGCAATCGGAGCTGCGCGACTATGAAACGCTGCGCGCTCTCGACATCCCCATGCCGCGGCTGCTGGTGGTGGACGAGGCGCAGGAGCGCCTTTTGAAGGAATATATTCCTGGGGCGACGGTTGCGGAGCGGCGTGCGGCGAGAGAGATAGACGAGCGCTGGACAGAGCAGGTGCGCGTCATGTGCGCCATTCTGTATCCGGCAGGGCTGAACATCGACTATTACCCCACCAACTTCGTCCCCTGCGGCGAAACGCTCTATTACATTGACTATGAATGCAACGCCTATATGGAAGAATGGGATTTTGAGCATTGGGGCGCGCAGTACTGGACACTCCAGCCGCCGGAGCCATCTGCGCCAATTTGACAGAATTGCCCGCCGGGAAACCGACGGGCAAAATTTTTTTCAAAACCCTATTGACAATCCGCAAATGTGCTGCTATATTAAAAATAACAATAATCATTATTGATTATGAAGTTCCCCAGCAAAGGAGCCAATCATGGAAAGCACCCGGCGGCAAAGTAAAAAACGTGACGCGATCCGCGAGATACTGCTCGCGTCGTACGATCACCCGAGCGCGGAGGAGATCTACCGGCGGCTCAAGCCGGACATCCCGGATCTCTCGCTCGGCACGGTGTACCGCAATCTCGCGCTCTTCCGTGAGGAGGGCAAGGCGATGAGCGTTGCCACGGTCGCGGGGCAGGAGCGGTTCGACGGCCGGACGCACCCCCACGCGCACTTCATCTGCGAGAAGTGCGGCCGCGTGGACGATGTGGACGCGGTGCTGCCCGAAACGCTCGTCACCGGCGAAATGCCCGGCGAGGTTCGCTCCTGGGCGCTGACATTTTACGGCATCTGCCGCTGCTGCGCAGCGGACGATCATAAAGAAAACAACAAAGAAAACAAAGAGAAAAATTGATTTAATGGAGGATCTTATTATGAAAAAGTGGGTTTGCCCGGTTTGCGGTTATGTTCATGAAGGCGAAGAGCCCCCGGCGGAGTGCCCGGTTTGCCATGTCCCCGGCAGCAAGTTCAAGCTGCAGGCGGAGGAAAAGACCTGGGCGGCGGAGCATGTCGTCGGCGTCGGCAAGGTGTTCGGCGCGGACGTTCCCGCCGAGGTGCAGGAGGAGATCATCTCCGGTCTGCGCGCCAACTTTGAGGGCGAGTGCAGCGAGGTCGGCATGTATCTGGCCATGTCCCGCGTTGCGCACCGCGAGGGCTATCCGGAGATCGGCCTCTACTGGGAAAAGGCCGCGCTGGAAGAGGCCGAGCACGCCGCGAAGTTCGCCGAGCTCCTCGGCGAGGTTGTGACGACCTCCACGAAGAAGAATCTGGAGATGCGCGTTGACGCCGAGAACGGCGCCACCGCCGGCAAGTTCGAGCTCGCGAAGCTCGCGAAGAAGTACAATCTCGACGCCATCCACGACACTGTGCACGAAATGGCCCGTGACGAGGCGCGTCACGGCAAGGCATTCGAGGGTCTGCTGAACCGCTACTTCGGCAAGTAATTCAGCCTAAAATAAGCCTTTTGGAGAGGAAGCAGGAACAAACCTGCTTCCTCTCAGACTGTCAAAAAAGCCTCGCAGAGTTTGCGCCCGCAGGCGCAAATAGAGTATCAATCATTTTCTCCGGCGAC